>JBEKPK010000551.1:0-2674 GCA_049520795.1 Bryobacteraceae bacterium | reverse complement strand
CTCGCGCACGCTTGCCTGCTCGCTCAGATAATCGATTACCGCCTCGTCTTTGCCGGTGAGAGACTGGAAGCGCTCTTCGCGGCCGGGATTCGGCAGCCCGCGGGCGTCGAAAATGAAACCGCCGCCGTGTCCGCTCTCGTCCTTCGGCGGGGCGCTCCGGTGAAATGAAAAGCTGAAAATCTTCAATGCCAGGCTGGCGCTCCGCGAAGCCGCAACTTCCGGCTTCCCGGCGGTTTCCGCCGGCGCGGTCAAGCGCCGCAGCTTCTCCGACGCGATCATGCGCTCAAACGCGCCCAGCAGCGTGGGCAGTGCGATGGGCAGCTTTATGTTCTCGAGCAGCCAGCGCAGGTTATTCAGCGCGAAGGGCACGCTCTGCAGGAAATGCGGCTTTCGCTCATAAAAGCCGCGGAACCCATACGCCCCCAGCGCCTGCATAATGCGTACATAAACAAAAGCGTGGTAATGGCGCATGAACTCTTCCTGCGTCAGTTCGACGAACTGCGCGAGAGTCGCTAAGTAGTGCTCCAGCAGATGCTGGCGCAGCGCGGGAGGCAGGTCGGCCTTGGCGTCATAAAGCAGGGAAGCAATGTCGTAGTGCAACGCGCCTTTGCGCCCACCCTGATAGTCCAAGAAGAATGGCTGGCCGTCGCGCAGCATCACGTTGCGCGACTGAAAGTCTCGATAAAGAAAATAGTCGCGGCTGGCGGTCAGCAGAAACCCGGCCAGGCGGCCAAAATCGTTTTCCAGCTCCTGCTCATTGAAAGGAATTCCCGCCAGCTTGAGAAAGTAGTACTTAAAGTAATTCAAGTCCCACGCAATCGACTGGCCGTCGAAGCTGGAGCGCGGATAACAGACTTTGTAGTTCAGGTCCCGCGAAGCTTCGATCTGGAAGCGCGGCAGTTGCGCCACCACCTTACGGTAAGCCTCCACCACCTCGGGCGCCACGTTGTCTCCTACCCTGTTTTTCGAGAGAAACTGAAACAGCGTGACGTCGCCCAGGTCTTCTTCCAGGTAAGCGCCCGCATCCAGTTCCGATCCGTAAATCTCCGGCACAGGCAGGCCACGGCCGCGGAAGTGCCGCGAGAATTCCAGGAAAGCGAGGTTCTCCTCGCGTACGTCATACAGGATACCCACCGCGCTCAGATGCTGATGGGAGAGCCGAAGGATATTGCGCCCCGACCCTCCCAGTCCGCCCTGCAAGGGCTGTACTCGCTCCACGGGAAGGCGAAAATGCCGCTCAAAAAGCTGTTTCAGAACATCCATGAATTCTGTTCGCAACCGTCGGCGCCTTTTGTTTTCATGGTAACTAACCCCAACCGTCGGCGCCTTTTGTTTTCATGGTAACTAACCCGGATCACACGCCGAAACAAGAATTGCCGTACGTGGAACTCCCCGGAAGCTGCGTTTTGGGACGTGGCAAGCGAATGGCCGGCCACTCGGACATTGGCCCCAAACGAGGTTGTGGAAGCGCCCCGGAGTGCGCTTGGGTCGTGTCCTCGGGCGCTTCGAAGCCGGCGCGCGCATAAGGAAGCGGCAACCGGGAGGCTCCCGGGAGGCCTATCTTCGACCGGACCTCATGACTCACCTCGCGAACCGGCGCCACGGCGCAGTATAAGGGCCAGGTCGCGGCGCGGCGTGTTCATTTCATTGACAGCATGGCGCAGGCTGGCCCCGGTTACAATACAGTCCAACCCTCGTTTGCGCATGGGGCGCACTGTAAGAGACCTCATCCGCTGGGCACGGAGAAGACCGCGGGAATCGTACCGGTGCAGTATCGTCTCCCGGAATTGCAGGGTTTTGCGGGATATGCCGGATGGAAAGGCGATCCGAGACTAAAAGAGAGCCTTGGAGTCTCGTTCCATGCCGCAGTCTGTGTTTGACATCCTGCTCATCGAAGACAACCCAGGCGACGCGGAACTGGTGAAAGCATCGCTTGCGGATGCCGGTGACGCCACATTTCGGGTCCATTGGGCCCAAGCCCTGCTGCCCGGTCTGGACCGGCTGGCGCGCGGGGACATCGATCTTGTGCTCCTCGATGTGTCTCTCCCGGATAGCCACGGCTTGGACGGCCTGAACGCCATCCGCATCCATGCGCCCGACCTCCCGGTGGTGCTCCTCACGGGGTGGGACAGCGAGTCCCTGGCGCTGCGGGCAGTGCAAAGCGGAGCCCAGGATTACCTGGTGAAGGGCAAGTTGGAGGGCGCGGATCTGGCGCGCACGCTGCAGCGCACCATTGTCCGGCAGCGGACGCAGATGGCGGCATCGCCAAAGGACTCCGGGCAGCCTCGCGCCGTGGTGGTGGGCCTTCTGGGCGCCAAGGGCGGCGTGGGAGCCACCACCATCGCGTGCCACCTGGCGCGGGAGCTCAACCGGCAAACCGGCGGCCGTGTCTTGCTCATGGATCTGGATGGGGCGGCCAATGCGATCGCTTTCCTGATGAACGCAAAAGGCTCCTACACGATCCTGGACGCCTCGGCCGATATTCTCCGTCTGGATCGCGACATGTGGGCGAAGCTGGTGGCGTCCGGCGGCGTCGGCGTGGACATTATTCAATCCGCGGGTCCGGTCTGCAAGGAAGAACAGTTGCTTAAGGCGGAGAGAGTCCGTTTCATTGTCCGTTTCGTGCGCTCCCTCTACCAGTTCATCGTGATCGACATGGGACGGCTGAGCCCAT
>JBEKPK010000550.1:0-3052 GCA_049520795.1 Bryobacteraceae bacterium | reverse complement strand
CTCAGCCGGTCGATGGGGTCGGCGGAGCCGGGCTTGCCGGCGCCGTAACGCGTGGCTGCCAGCGCAGCCACTTCGCCGCCCGCCGAGAATCCCATCATGCCCACGCGCGCCGGATTTACATGCCACTCTTCGGCTCGGCTGCGTATCAGGCGGATAGCGCGCTGCGCATCGGCGAGGGCGTCCTCCACCTTGTATGTCGAGCCCGGTTCGCGCGCCAGACGGTACTTGAGAACCATGCCCGCCACTCCGATAGTGTTGAGGTATTGGGCGACGTACGTGCCCTCCTGATCGAAGTTGAGAAACTGATGGCCGCCGCCGGGCGCAATCACTATCGCGGCCCCCGTGGCCGTTTCGCGCGGCGGCAGAAAGACCGTGATGGAAGGGTTGTGGACGCTGGTCACCTTGAGGTAACCATGATCCTTGTTGGGCGGCTCGTCGACTTCCTTGGCCGTCTTGCCTTCGGAGCCTGGCGCTCCGTTGGCCCAGAGCGGGATCTCCGGAGGATCGGCGGCCAGCGCCAGGCCCGAGAAAATCAGAGAAACACAGACTACGGTTGCGTGCATGAGGGAATTCTACACCGGGGAAGGGCTGTGGAGATGGACAACGGCTTCCACGGAGGCGATTCGATATACAATCGATGCTGACCTTTCGGGATTGGGGCGCTCATCGCGTCCCCGCCCCGGGAGTTCGGGAGATAAGAGGTTATGAGAAGGAACGTAAGTTCGATTGGGCTGATGTTCGTCATGACGGCGGGTCTGTTCGCCGCGGACAACGTCTTGACGCCCCAGGAAAAAGCCGGCGGTTGGACGCTCTTATTCGATGGCAAGACCCTCAATGGCTGGGACTCCGTGGTGGCCGGCGGCCCGCAGGGAGGCGCCCCTAAGCAGGCCAAGGGGCCCGCGCAGCCCGGCGCCGCGGTTGGTTCCAACCCGCGGGCCTGCTCCACTCCGCTGGGGCAAGCCGCTTTGCCGGCTGGCAGCTCCCACTGGGAAGTCGTGGATGGCATGCTGGAGCCTTGCGGGGATCCCCCCGGCTACTTGACGTCCAAGGAAAGCTACTCGAATTTCGTCCTCGCTCTCGATTTCAGAGCCGGCGAGGATTGCAACAGCGGGGTGTTCCTTCGGAGTGCTTACGAAGTGCAGATCTGGAAGGCCCAGCCGCAGGGATACAACACCGGTTCCATCGTAAGCGTCGCCAAGACCGACGGGGATTTCAAGTTCATCGCGGACCAGTGGAACCACTATGAGATTACCGCCGATGGCGATCACATGATCGTGGTTCTGAACGGAACGAAGACGCTGGACGTTCACGATTCGAAGTCCGCCAGCGGCAACCTTCGGCTTCAGTATCAGATCTACCCCATCGAGTTCAAGAATATTAAATTGAAGCCGATCCAACACTGAGGGCGGGGATGGCCGGCTAATCCTGAATTACGAAATTAACTTGGGATAAACTGAATTGCCGCAGGCAATTTCCTTGAAAAAATGGGCTTGTATCAGGGCACGGCTTGAGCCGTGCCGATCAGGCAGCAGTCTCTGGGCTTTAGCCCCTGGTTTGGCAACCCCGGCGCAAATCCTTCTTATCCTCTTGAAAAAACACCAATACTGTTCACTTAACAACATTTTCATGCTATTCTGTTTTGGGGTGGAGGCCCCCAGAATGGCTCGTACCGTTGCGTCCCTACCCGCCGGGAGCCGCATTACCGACTACATCAGCCTCGGCGTTGTTGCCAAGTTCTTTCCTGCCGACAAGGTCCGTGAGGTTTTGACGAAAACCAAACGCGCCAGCGTCCGTGAGCGTGATTTGCCGGCCCACGTGGTGGTTTACTACGTCATCGCTTTGGCGCTGTACATGCGCTCCTCCTATCGCGAGGTGCTGCGTTGTCTGCTGGAGGGAGTGCAATGGCTGTTGGATCCGTCGACCGCTGTGAAGGTGGCCGGCAGGTCGGGCATTTCGCAGGCCCGCAGTCGCTTGGGACCCGAACCGCTGAAGAAACTCTATGAGGTCATCGTGACCCCCATCGCGGAGAGGCAGACCAAGGGGGCCTGGTATCGGGAGTGGCGATTGATCAGCCTGGACGGCAGCACCCTGGACACCGCCGACACTCAGGAGAACGAAAAGGCCTTTGGACGGCCGGGCGCCAGTCGCGGCGCCAGCGCTTTCCCCAAGATTCGCTTCGTGGCGCTGTTGGAGAACGGAACCCACGTGCTGTGGGCCGCGCGCATGAGCCGATATGCCACCGACGAGATCACCCTGGCTCAGGGGGTCGTGCCTGCGCTGCGCAAAGGAATGCTGTGCCTGGCGGACCGGTTCTTCCCCAGCTACAAACTCTGGCAAGCCGCGGCTCGGACCGGCGCGGATTTACTGTGGCGAACCCGCCAGAATGCGCGCTTAGACGTCGATCAGCGCTTGCCGGACGGTTCTTATCTCAGTCGCATTTACGCTTCGACTTCGGATCGCCGCCACCAGCTCAAGGGGATTGTGGTCCGCGTGATCGACTACCGCCTGAAGGACGTCCCAGGCGCCGAGCCCATCTACCGGTTGATCACCACCATCCTGGACCCCACTCAAGCTCCCGCCAGAGACCTGGCTGCGCTCTACCATGAGCGCTGGGAGATCGAAACCGCCCTGGATGAACTCAAGACGCACCTGCGCGGCGCCCAGATCGTGCTGCGCAGCAAGACGCCAGAGTTGGTGGAGCAGGAGTTCTGGGGCCTGCTCATGGCCCACTACGCCATCCGCGGCTTGATGCACGAAGCGGCATTGAGCACCGATATAGACTCCGACCAACTCTCCTTCCTGCATGCGGTGCGCGTGGTCCAACGGCGGATGGCCCGCTACGCCGCTATTCCCCCCTCGGCAGAGGAACATCCTGCATGAAGCGATTTTGCGGGAGATCCTGCAAGAGCGCGTCGTCTCCAGCAGAAACCGGGTCAATTTCCGCGGCGTGAAGCGCAAGATGAGCAACTACAATCTGCGGCCTCGGAAGCGGCAGCGCACACGCCGCATCGATGTCTCCGCGCGGATAAGGATTGTTAAGTGAACAGTATTG
>JBEKPK010000549.1:0-2590 GCA_049520795.1 Bryobacteraceae bacterium | reverse complement strand
GGGTTTCCCCCATTGTGCAAGATTCCCCACTGCTGCCTCCCGTAGGAGTCTGGCCCGTGTTTCAGTGCCAGTGTGGCCGTGTGCCCTCTCAGGCCGGCTACCGATCTTCGCCTTGGTAGGCTCTTACCCTCCCAACTAGCTAATCGGCCGCGGGCTCCTCTTTCAGCGTCTTGCGACTTTCCCCTCCCGGGATTATGCGGTATTAGCCCCGGTTTCCCAGGGTTATTCCACACTAAAAGACAGATTACCCACGTGTTACTCACCCGTACGCCACTGTACTCAGGGATTGCTCCCCTTTCTCGTTCGACTTGCATGTGTTAAGCGCGCCGCCAGCGTTGATTCTGAGCCGGGATCAAACTCTCATTTGATGTTTTGAGTTTGTTACATTTCAGCTTTACTCGGAAAACTGACGAACTTCTTCCTTACTGCATCCAACCGGATTGTCAAAGATCCGCGCGCGCCCGCTCCCCCATATCGTATAAGGAAGCCAACGGCAGGCCTCGAAACTTGCGCCAGCATTCCAGCGCGGTCTCCACTCAAGGAAATGACGCCGGAGGTTTTTGCTTATTACGGCCAGAACTTCGGCCTTGCTTTCGGCTGACTGATGCTAGATTAACAAACCATGACACGCTTGGCAAGCGGCCGGGCGAAAAACGCCGAAAAAAGGCGAAACGGCCCAAAATACGCCGCTATGGCCGGGCGGGCGCGGGCGGGCGCGGTTCGGCCGGAGACGGGCCGTCGAAAAGAATGGTGCGGGTGGGGAACGGCATTTGAATACCTTCCTCACGGAGGCGGCGGAAGATGCGTTTGCGCAGTTCGTGGCGAACGGCGAATTGGCTGGCGAACTCGGCTACCTGGTAATTGAGGGTGAAACCGAGCGCGGACTCCCCGAAGCCTGGGTCGAATGCGACCGACGGGGCCGGCTCCGCCAACATGCCCGGCGTTTCGCGCGCCGCCTGCGCCGCGATGTCCAGCAGGACTCGCTCCACGCGGTCCGGATCGGATTGGTAGCTCACCCCCACCTGGACCGACGCCGCCATGCGCTTTTCGGGCAGGCAGAAGTTGGTCACAATGGCCTGGGCCAGCTTGGCATTGGGAACGATCACCAGGTTGTTGCCGAGAGCGCGAATGGTGGTGCTGCGCCAGCCGATGTCGTTCACGTAGCCCTCCTCGCCGGTGTTCAGCTTAATATAGTCGCCCAGGCGAATCTGCCCGGCCACGGCGACATAGAATCCGGCGAACAGGTTGGAGAGCGTGTCCTGGAGAGCCAGGGCCACGGCCAGACCGCCGACGCCCAAAGCCGTCAGAATAGGCGTAATCCGCTGCAGCTTGTCGCCGAACAGCACCAGGATTCCGAGGATCAGGACCGCGGCCTGGGCCAGAGTCTGGGTCAGGGTGGTGACCGGAGCCGCGCCGGCGAGGTGGCCTCCGTAGGAGCGCACCAATTCGCGCGCCAGGCGCATACCCATGAAGGTGAGCGAAAGAATCAGCAGAATCCCGAGCGCACGGGCGGCGAAATCGATCTGCTTTTCCGGGAGGTCCGACGCTTGCACGGCCAGGTGCGCGCCCAGGATCAAAGCCCAGATGAGGGACGGCCCGCGCAAGCACGCCGCCAGTATACCGGCCGACCGGCTTTCGGTGCGGGAACTCCAGGCCCGCAGGGCCCGCAACAGCAGGCGGCGCGTCAGCCAGCCGGCCGCGAACACGATGGCGAAAACGGCCAGCGGCGCGATCCACTGTTCGGGGTGGTCCAGAAGGCGCTGGAATGCCGCGATTGCGCTCATAGCATTCCGATTCTCACAACAAATGGTTTGCACGCGCAAGCCGCCCGGGCCGTCAACTTTAGTGTGCGGGCTCGTGTGCTCATCCTCTGCTTGCTGGCGGCCGGATGCCTGGCGGCCGAGGAGCCCGCGCCGGGAGAGGTTTACGCCCAGGGGCGGGCGGCCGAGAAAGCCGGCCACATGCGCGAGGCTTACCTGCTGTATTCGCAAGCGGCGGCCCTCGATCCGGAAAACCGGGAGTACTGGCTGCGCAGCCAGTCGGCGCGTCCGCGGGCCGAAATGGAGGCCAATCTAAGCGCGCCCAAAACCACCACGGCGGCTGCCGCGCCCCTGCCGCAGTTGCCTCCCGCCAGCGACCAGGACAGGGCCGACGCCCGCCGGCCGCTGCCCCCCACGCAACTGGCCGCGGCGCCGGGTCTTAGGGATTTCGACCTCCGCGGCGACGCGCGAACGTTGTGGGAAGAGGTGGCGCGCTCCTACGGCTTGCAGTGCATTTTCGACAGCGACTACAAGAACCGCGACCAGATCCGCTTCGAGTTGCGGGAAGTGGACTACCGGACCGCGCTGCACGGCCTGGAAGCGGCCACGGGATCGTTCCTTGTGCCGCTGTCCGATAAGCGCTTCCTGATAGTTACCGACACGGTGCAGAAACGCGCCGAACTGGAGCCCGTGGTAGCCGTGGCGGTGCGCCTTCCGGAGGCCGCCACGCAGCAGGATTTCACCAGCATCGTCAGCGGCGTCGTACAGGCCATGGGCATCACAAAATTCGCCTACGATTCGGCCAACCAAACTGTGATTCTGCGCGACGC
>JBEKPK010000548.1:0-2514 GCA_049520795.1 Bryobacteraceae bacterium | reverse complement strand
CGAACGGTTCAACGACCCTGGCATTTGGGAACAGGTGAAGGACATCCCGGATGAAGAGCTGATCGAGGCGCACCGGCGCCGCAAGCGGCGGCTGATCGGCTTCGTGCGGGTTCGCCAGACTGCTTCGGCGCAACGGCGCCAGGCATCGGCCGCGGAAGTCCGCCGCGCCGGGGAGGTGCTGGATCCCAACGCCTTCACCATCGGGTTTGCGCGCCGGTTCGCCACTTACAAGCGAGCCACCTTGATTTTTCGCGATGTCGAGCGCCTGAAACGCATTCTGCTGAACAAGGACATGCCGGTGCAGATCGTCATCGCCGGCAAGGCGCATCCCAAGGACCAGCCGGGGAAGGGCTACATTCGCGACGTGGTGCAGCTTTCGCGCGACCCCGACCTGTGGCGTCACGTGGTGTTCGTGGAAGACTACGACATGAAGGTAGGCCGGGAGTTGGTGCAGGGAGTGGACCTGTGGCTGAACAACCCGCGCCGCGGCGAGGAGGCGTGCGGTACCAGCGGCATGAAAGCGGCCATCAACGGCGTGCTCAACCTGAGCAGTCTGGATGGCTGGTTCGACGAGGCCTACGAGTTGTCCGGAGGCTGGGCGATCGGAGAGCGGGAGCCCTATTCCGAAGATCAGGACCCTCTACACGCCAGCGCCATTTACTACCTGCTGGAAAACGAGATCGTGCCGATGTTCTACGAGCGCCGCGAGCAGACGCCGCGCGAGTGGATCCGCCGCGTGAAGGAATCGCTGATGCACATCAGCCCCCGTTTCGATTGCCGCCGCATGGTGCGCGAGTACATGACGGAGTTATATCAGCCGGCGCACACGCAGCACATGCGCCTGGTGGAAGGGGACTACGCCGCGGTGCGCGAGGAAACGCGCTGGAATCTCCGCATCCGCGAGGTTTGGGACCGCGTACAGTTCGTCGAAACCGGGCCGGCCCTGGCGGGACCGGTGGTTAGCGGCAGGCCGGCGCCGGTACGGACGGCTGTCGACCTGGCCGGCTTGAAACCCGAGGACGTGCGGGTGGAGATGGTGATCGGCCGTATAGACAGCAATGGGCGCCTGGAGGATACCGAAATGATGATTCTGCCGCCGCTCGAGCAGCAGGGCCCCGTCACGGTGTTCGGCAGAGACGTGGCGCCCGAACGGACCGGGCGGTTGGGCTACGCCCTGCGGGTCAGCCCCAATCACTTCGCGGACCCCCTGACGCGCCCGCGCAGCAGCCTGCTGAAGTGGAGTCCGGTAGGCTAACCGGACCTTCTCACAGGTGTTCCGGTGTGATGGCGTGGCGGCCACTCCTGCCTGCCGCGTCCCGGATCATGGCGACGTTTGGCTCCGGCACTTTGTCGGAAACGGGTAATTGTGGACAGGCGCTTTCGCCTGCCAACCGGCTTCAGCAGACGGCGCCCGAGCTTCGCTCGGGTTGACAGGCGGAAGCGCCTGCCCCACATCGGAGGGTGGCGTGTGGGATATGCGGGCTAATGCCCTGGTCATCGGCCCGGCCCCGAATCCATCCGTGGCGCAGAGCGCGACACGCCGGGTTCACCGAGCGTGGCGTGCCAGTCTGGTTTCTGATCTGGCCGCCCACGCCAGTCTTGGCATTGTAGCCACCGGGAGGGCCTCAGGACTATTCCCTTCAAACAGATTACGGGCTACAACGCCCTCCTTACGGCGGCTTCGAGCGCGGCTTCCGCGGTGAATCCCTCGAAGCGCTTGATCTGGCTGCCGTCGCGGTCGAAGACCAGGGTCACGGGCAGGGATTCGAGGCGATACGCGCCGTTCAGTTCTTGCCGGCCCAGCGCGACCACATACTCCATGGGGTGCTTCTTGAGGAACGGCGCGACGCTGGCGGCGCCTTCCTCGTCCATGGAAACTCCCAGGACTACAACGCCTTGGGGCCCAAACTGCCGGTGCAGGTTATTGAAGCCGGCAATTTCCTGAATGCACGGCACGCACCAGGTAGCCCAGAAGTTCACCACCACCACCTTGCCGCTCAGCGAGGCGGTATCGAATGCGCCGCCGTCGAGTTTCTTCACCTGGGGTATCGCCGCGCCCGGCTTCGCGGCGGCGGCCGGAGCCGATGCCCCTTTCTCCAGGAACGCCAGGTAGGCTTGCGGGTCGCGGGTTGCGCCCGCGGAGGTCGCGATCACTTTTTCGTCGGGGTCGAAGATGGCGTAAAAAGGGATCGCGGCGGTCTGGAACTTCGCAAGTTCGAGTTGGGCGTTCTGTTCCGAGGCGGCGTCCGTGCCGTCGGTATACAATTCCACCAGGACGAAGTTCCGCAGGGCGGCGGCGATCTCCGGCCGGGAGAACATATTGGCCTTCATCCAATGGCAGTTGGTGCAGGCAGAGCCGGTGAAATTGACGAATACGAGCTTGCCTTCGCGGCGGGCGCGGTCGAGGGCGCCGCGGTAGTCGTTCTCCATCCAGGCAAGGGTGTTGGCGGAAGGCGCTCCGCCGGACGCCGATGCCTCCGGAACGTAAGCGTCCAATTCGCCCAGCCGCCCGCC
>JBEKPK010000547.1:0-2519 GCA_049520795.1 Bryobacteraceae bacterium | reverse complement strand
CGCCGGCGGAGCGCCCGGTTTCGATCACACTGCCCTCTTCCAGGCGCAGCACCTCGCGGGTCGTCATGATCCGCCGGTCCAGTTCGACCTCTATCTCAACCGGGACTTCTCCCAGCGGCGCTATTTCTTCCTGAGGATTCATCGGCGGATTTCCCAATTAAGTTGAGGCTCAGCCGGTGATCAGGTTGATGGTGTCCTGACTTAATTGATCGGCCGTAGTGACCACTTTGCCGTTGGCTTCGTAGCCGCGCTGGTACACGATCAGGTTGGTGAACTCCTGGGCGATGTCCACGTTGGAGGCTTCGAGCGACCCGCCCTGGATGGTTCCGCGGCCGCCGGTTCCGGGCGTGCCGATGTTGGGCGTCGCGGTCAGCTCGCTGAGCACGAAATTGTTGTTGCCGTTGGCAATCAGGGTGTCGGGATTGCGAATCGACGCCAACGCTACCTGGCCCACGGTCACCTGCGTGCCGTCGGAATATTGCGCCAGAATGCCGCCGCCATCCGTCAGGCCCACGTTCACCAGTTGCGCCGATGGCGCTCCGTCCTGGGAACTCGCCGAGGAGGCCGAGGGCTCGCCGAACTGGGTGATCCGGCCGCTCCCGTCGGCGTTGGCCAGATTCCAGGTGACGGTGTCGCCCGCCACCGCTCCATCCGCCAGCGCCGGCATGGTGAAGGTGATCGGGTTGGCGGTGTTGGTAAAGTCCATCGTCCCATCGGAAAGGAACGCCATACTGCCGGTGGCGACCTGCGCGGTGGTCGGATCGGCGACATCGGTCGTCGGCAAACTGGCGGTGTAAGTCCACGTGTTGGGAGCGGTCTTGGTAAAGCTCAGCGTCAACACATGCGAGGTCCCGAGACTGTCGTAGATGGTGACCGGCGTCGAAAAAGTGGACGTGTCATCGGCGTTGGCCGACGAGTCCAGATTCAGGTCGACGGTCACGTTGGCGGTTTCCAGCGGCGCTTTGAGGCTGCCCACCGGAACCACGATGTTCCCCACGGGACCGTTGGTATCGATCTGGCCGGTAGTCGGATCGACGGTGGTCCAACCCTGTACCAGATCCCCGGTGGCGGTCAGCAGGTTGCCGTTCTTGTCGGTCTGGAAGCTGCCGTCGCGGGTGTACTCCAGGTTTCCGGCAGCGTCCTCGACTACGAAGAAGCCGCCCCCCGAGATGGCGCCGTCAAGCAGCCCGTTGGTCGTCTGGATGGCGCCTTGCGAGAAGTCCCGAACCGTCAGCGGCGTAGCCGTGCCGAATCCCACCTGGGTGCTGCCCAGCCCCGCTCCCAGGGACTGCGTCACCAGGTCGCTGAAGCTGATGTCGCTGGTCTTGAACCCCGTGGAGTTCATGTTGGCCAGGTTGTTGCCCACCACGTCGATGGCGGTGGAAGTTGCGTCTAACGCCGAAAGTGCTGTTGAAAACGATGTAAACATAAGGTTCTCCCGTTAAGTGGTCGAGGCGGCTGGGGTAGCGGGTGTGCCGCCCTGGGCCTTCACCATTTGGTTCAGATCCGACAGGATCCCCGCGATGTTCGTGCCCTGGTTCATGGACTGCTCCATGGTTTGGAACTGCGCGAGCTGGGTCACGAAAGTGGTGCTGTCGGCCGGATCGGTGGGATCCTGGTTTTGCAGTTGAGCCACTAGAAGCTGCAGAAACATATTTTCGGTGACAGGTGGCGCCGCCGCACTGGCCGGGGCGCTGGCACCAGCGGTTCCCGTGGCGGGGGCATCGTATCTGATCGGAGTAACGCCGGAACTCATACGTGGTTTCCTCCTGGCGCCGCCACGGCGGCGCGGCTTATCGAATGGACGACAAGAGCCATGCGAAGTCCTTTCCCGGCTCCTTCGGTTGGGCCGGATCGTCGGGATTCTCTCCGTCCCTCTGTGGTTGTGGTTGCGGCTCGCGCTCGCCGCCGCCGTTCCGGCGGGACTGGCTCTGGGCATCCTGCGCCGCCGCTCCGCCGGGCGGATCGGCCGGTTGGGGGCGCTCGCCGGCGGCCCCGGGGTGCCAGGTTTCCGCGTGGAAGCCCGTCTGTTCGAGCCTGCTGGCAAGAGCCGGCAGCTCCGCACGGAGTTCCTCGGCCAGGCGCGTGTCGGGGGTCGAAACGGACACGTGCACGTCGCCAGCGCGCTCCGTTACGCGTACCTCCACGCGGCTGTCTCCCTGTCCGCCGAGCTGAAACTGGATGTCGTGCGCTGCCGGCGGCCTGACGGCCGCGGATGCGGGATCGGTTGGGGGTCCGGCTGTCGCCGGCGGTTTCGCCGTGGCGGAACTCTCTGCCGGATCGGTCTGGCTGGCCGGCCGCACATCAATTGCGCCCGGCGGGCCCGCCGGCAAATGTCCATGCGAGGCGTCGGCCGGCCCGGACGCACCGTTCTCCAGCGTCTTCCGGCCGCTCTCCGGCTCATCGTCCGGCCGCGCCGGGCTTCCTGCCGGCGTTGACCGGGCGACCTCGTCCGCGGGACGCGCCGTACGGTCCGCCGCCGGTGGAGCTGTAGTGTCTGGCGCATCGGGTGTATCCTG
>JBEKPK010000546.1:0-2543 GCA_049520795.1 Bryobacteraceae bacterium | reverse complement strand
CGGGACCTGGATGCAACGGGTCGCGCAGGGCCACGTTGGCCACCATGGGCAGCGGATAAACCGCCTTCCCCGCCCCGGCCACCTGCCCCACGTATCGGGCCACCGCCCAGGCGTTGAAGTACTCGTCCGCATTGGGGCCAAAAGCCTGCTCCCAGCTTGGAGACGGCGGCGTGGCGCCCACATGCATGGCCTTGAGAACCTCGGGCGGAACAGGGGCTGTAAAGTACTTCTGTGCGGCGGGGGAGAAATCGCGGACGCAACCCCAGTTGCCGGTCTCATTCTCCACCTGCACCATGATTACCGTGCGCTGTGGATCGACTTCCTTCAGGTGCGCCAGCAAAGCGGAAAAGGCGCGCTTGTCGAGGTCCAGCGAAGCGGTCGCGAAGGGTGAAGGCGAGTCCACTGCCTGGCCTTTCTTGTCGAGTGCGTGCGGATAGCGGACGGGGTCCAGCTTCATCCAGTCGGGCATATAGTGCGGATGGCCGTTTTTATAGCTTCCGAACCAGAGCGGCAAGAGGCGGACGTTGTGCTGCCGAGCCGCTTCGAGGAGCCTGTCGATTACCGCGTAGTCGTACTTTCCTGGCTGCGGTTCAAAATCCTGCCAGTAGACGGCTATCTCGACCGTGTTGACATGCATGTATTCCAGGGCGGGCCAAATGGCTGGCCGCGGCGGCCAATCGCCCATGGTCAGATCCTCGATGCCCATGATCAGAAATGGGGCGTCGTCCACAAACAGAGCGAAGCGTCCGTTCTTCTCGACGATGCGCGGCACAGGATGGACCTGGGCCTGGAGCGTTGCGGCGGCGAAGGCGGCGGTAACAACAACCAGCGCGCAGCGCAACACTACGGAAGTGATTTTCATCTTTTGAGTACTCCTCCTGCTTCACGGCGGGCGCGAACGCTCTCAATGCCGATGTAGCCATCGTGCCGGGGCCCCGGCCGAGGCCAAGTATCAGCTTACACGATTCGCGAGCGCTGGAAGATCATCTCCATCGGCTGGCCCAAGCAGCAAGGCCAAGACCTGGGGCCAACGCGAGATTGTGGGGCAGGCGCTTTCGCCTGCCAACTACCGGATTATTCCCGCGCCGGCAGGAATGCCGGCGTGGCAGGCCGGAGGCCCACTCTATGGGCGGAATCGTCGCGGCTCGCAGCGGCCTCTCGAGTGTGGGACATGCGGGCCGACCCAGGCTAACCCACATCGGAGGCGCCAGCATCCGCCACGATTACTCCAGGCTTTTCGCCAGAAACGGCAGGCCGCGCTTTCCCCAGAAGCTGTGCGGGCCGTCGAAGACTTCCTGCTCGGCGCTTTCCGCCGCGCCGAATACTTCGTAGATCTTCTTCACGCGCGCGAAGCTGGCCTTGCTGGCCGCCACCGGGAAGATATCGTCGCGCTCGCCCGATTCCGCGAACAGGGGACGGGGCGCGATCAGGCCGGCGATATCGTATTGCTCGGCCCAGTTCAGAATGCCCGGCACGTAGTTGTCGATGCAGTGCGAGAGGCTCATTATGCTGTCGCGGAAAGTGTTAAGGGAGCAACTCAGCAGGGCCGCGCGAATGCGCGTATCGAGCGCCGCGGCGAATAGGGTGCAGGTTCCGCCTCCCGAAACTCCCATGCATCCCACGCGGGCGGGGTCCAGCTCGCGGCGGGTCTCGATCCAGTCGATGGTCCGCATGACGTCCCACACGCGCCAGCCGAGCATGGTCTGCCCCAGCAGCAACGCCGCGCCGGCCACGGGCTGGCATGCTGTAGCGGTGAGCCCCTTGGTCTTGGTGAGGTCGTCGCGCCGGCAGCCGAATCCCATGGGCTCAATGGCCACCGCGGCCATCCCCTGCTCCACCACCTGGATGGCGTAGTCGTATTCATAGCCGGCTTTCAGAGTGCGGTCGCGTCCCTGCTCGTCGATGCCCACGATATCGTCCACACCGCGGCCATGGCCGGGAATCGAGATTACTGGCGCATAAGGGGGCTCACCGCCCTTGGGCGTGAGGAGATAGCCGAGGACGCCCACGCCGGGACGGCTTTGGAAGACCAACTTCTCGCGGCGGAATCCGGGCAGCTCGCGCACTTCGAGCGTGCGCGGCAGCAGCGGCGCGCGCTCCTCCGGGTAACCGCCGAGCAGTTCGGCCACCTTGGCGCGCAGCGTTTTCTGCCACTCGCGCGCGGCCCCGATATTATCCGCCCGGAAGGTCAGCCGCAGGGGCGCGGCGTCGTGCAGTTTCCAGGTATAGTACACCGGGTCGAAGCTGGAAATATCCACCTTGTCTTCCAGGCCATCGAGCGCGCCCGTGTATTTCTCTTGGGCGGCTTGTGCGGCGGGCGCCGCGGCCGCCGCCAGCGCCAATTTTCCCAGTTCGCGCCGGGAAACGCGCGGTGGTTTTGCGAGCATGATGCTCTATTGTAGGCGCGTGAGCGGCGCGCCGCGATGTGGGGCCAAGCCTTCGGGATCGGGTGGAGTGACGGGGATTGCGCCCCGTCACCCTCCCACACCACCGGACGTGCGGTTTTCCGCATCCGGCGGTTGAACCCAGCCGCCTCAGGTCGC
>JBEKPK010000545.1:0-2568 GCA_049520795.1 Bryobacteraceae bacterium | reverse complement strand
GCTGGAAACGCAACTGGGCCGGAGGCTGGAGCGGCGCAAGGGAGGCCGCCCGCCAAAACGACCTGAGGAGTCGGCTCAAATGGCATTCCGGGACGCCGAGCAGTGAATGGAAACGTCTCGTCCGTCCCGGTTTTCTTTCGGTTTTCTTCCGGTTTTCTTCAAAATCTTGGTAAGTACTTCACCGCCGCGCCGAACATGCAGGTTCTTTACACGGACCACGGTTGCGACGAGCCTGGGACATGGAAATGCCCCGGACAGTAGATGGCGTTTGCGATCCGCATGGCGAGGCGGAAGGAAACGAGCTGCGGCCGCAGGGGCGGCTTCCCCGTCTGCAAGGTACGGCAGGGCGTGCGGCCCTGAAGGGAGTGATCGTGATCCAAAGAACTACAAGAGCGGTGGCGCTTTTCTTAATCACTGTGGCTGTCGGCGCGGGCCAGTCGGGCAGTCAGGCGGCAAAAGGTCCAACAGACCTGCTGGCCGATCAAGCGGATGCCGTCGTGGTCGGCCAAATTCAGTCAGGACAACAGAACGGCTATTCGGTCCACATGGCTTTGCTCGTCGTTAGAACCCTGAAGGGCGCGTTGGCTGCTGGTGCGGTGGTTAACGTCGGAGGCACTACAGGCATCGCTCAGAACAAAAGCCTTGGCGGGCAGTACGGTCTATGGTTTCTCAAGAGCACTGGCGGCGGGTGGGCATTTTTACCCGCATCTCCGGGCAGAGCGCCGCTGGAAACCTCGGCGTATCTCCCGTTGCTCACAACAGCCTCGCCCTCAGACCTAAGCGTCACGGCGGTACCGTCCACGGTTAGCGATCAGATAGCGCTTGAATTGGGTGCTGCAGTGCAGGGCTACCACGACCCCAACACGCTCTTTAACTTGGCATGGGCGCTCTCTGGAATCGGAGGAAGCACGGTTGCGCCTGGGTTGTTCCAGACCCTACGGTCGAACCCCGATCCCGAAATCAGATTCATCGGCTTGATTGGGGC
This sequence comes from Bryobacteraceae bacterium, assembly GCA_049520795.1. Lineage (GTDB taxonomy): Bacteria > Acidobacteriota > Terriglobia > Bryobacterales > Bryobacteraceae > BOG-224. The sequence continues at coordinate 1,583 of JBEKPK010000545.1, read as the reverse complement.
ATGGAACGGTAGCGGCGACGCCTCCGCGCTTGGGGAAATTGCGGACAATGTGGGCCTGATCTCAAAGATTCACACCAGTTCGCTGGTGGGCAGCTCCATATGCGGCACGCGCGATGCCGGCGCAAATACCGTGCAATACCTCGGCAAGATTGCTTCCGCGGAAGATGTGAACTTCGCGAGGTGCGCGGTCATGGCGCTCGACTTCATTCATACGCGTGACGCGCTCCCACTCCTCGCGCAGGCCCTGAACAGCGCCGATCCGAACACGCGGGAACTAGCGATGCAAGGCTTAAGCCGGTTTGTCGACAGCCTGCCGATCCAAACGCCATACAACGGCGCCAATGGGCAGGCCCTGATATCCAAGGACCCAACACCCTACCGCACTTCGCAAACGGACAGGTACGCACTGAGCAGGGGATCGCTAGACCCGGCAAGCGAGGCTGAATACCTGCAGTTTTGGAAGTCCTGGTGGACGACGGTGCAGGACAAGCTCACCGGCAACTAGGCCATGCAGCGCTTAGCAAGGCGGCATGGTGGGAGGCGGCATGGCGGGACGTCCATGATAAGGCTTTGTCAAGGGCATGGTGGGACAGGGCATGGGAGGGCATGGTGGGCATGGTGGGACGGGCATGGTGGGACGGACGAGACGTTTCCGTGTTTCATAATCCGTCAGCCTAGCTGAACCGAGTAGAATCCCTCGGGGCGCTATCGGCCTGGCGAGCCGGGCCCAGGGGGCGCCCCGTCAGGGAGCGGTTTGGAATAGTGGTCGCATGGCAGGCCCAAGGTGCTTTTTCGAGCCTATCACCGCCCCAATCAGGCCCTCGGCTTCCTTTGCGTGGAAGCGCGAACCACCAGTTTCGGCTCCAAAATGACGCTCTTAGGCCGGCTGGCGGTCTTCGACTCAATCAGGCTCATAGCCATTTTCGCGGCCCGTTCGCCTATAGCTGCGCTTTGCTGATCGATACTCGAAAGCGGAACCCGCAGCGAAGCGTCGTAGTGAACGTTGCCGCAACCGATGACCGCGATATCCTCGGGAATCCGCGCGCCGGCGTCCAGGATCGCGTTCATGGCTCCCATGGCGGCCGGGTCGTTGTAGCAGAACACCCCGTCCGGGCGGGGGCTCAGTTTCATCAGTTGCCGCATGGCCTCTCGGCCACGCGCCTCGCTGTCGTCGTCGCCGACGGTGGCGTCCGGAACATGGTGAGCGAGCGGCCCCAGGTTATGCCGGGCCAGCGCACGCTTGTAACCTTCGAGCCTCCCAAAAGCGGTGCTCACCTGCGGCCCGCGGATGTGGGCGATCCTGCGGCAGCCCACTGCGATCAGGTGCTCCGTGGCCAGCTCGCCGACCGCTTCGTCGTCGACGCCCACGAAATTCGCCGGCAGCCCCGCGAACTGCCGGTCCACCAGAACGTAGGGGGTTTTCTGTTCCTCGATGCGGCGGAATATCTCCACCGTCCGCTGCGCGGAAGCAATCACCATGGCGTCCAGGCGGCGCGCCAGCAACCGGCCAATCTCCTCGGCCTCCAGCTCGGGATCCTCTTCCGAAGACGCCAGAATCAGGCTGTATCCGCGTTTGCGCAAGG
>JBEKPK010000544.1:0-2573 GCA_049520795.1 Bryobacteraceae bacterium | reverse complement strand
CGGATATTGGAACCCGAGGCCGTGATCCCGCTCATGGGCGAGGGCATGGGGATGTCACGGTCCAGGTATGGCAGCGCCCAGAGCATCAGGGGAACGTCCATCAGTTGCCGGGCCAGCTCCAGAGTGACGCCTTCGGTGACCCAGGTGACGAAGAGCAACACCACCAGGTCCACGCCGCTCTTGCGAAGGAAGGCGGCGGCCTCGATGGCGTCCGCCGGAGAGCGGGGCGTTTCGGCAGCGACGACTTCGCATCCGGAGGCTTGGAGGCCCTCGATGGCATCGCGCCGCCGGGCGGCCACGGCCGGAAGATCGTAGAGCGGGTGGACGCAGGTTACCAGACCAATCCTAGGCCGTGTCATGGGGCTCGCCGGAGTATGGTACAGCAGATATCATAGCGTGTTGCAGGGCCGAATTATGTGGAGGGCGCGTAAGCTCCGCTGCCGACGCGGGCTCGCGGGCGCCTCTGCCACACCCGACGTTCCACCGGCGTGGGCGCGGCGCTATTGTGGATGTTCGTCCACGAGAGGGCTATGAGCAAGCGCGCGTTGCGGATTGAGAGCATCGAGACCGTCCAGGTTGCGCCGCGGTGGGGACTGCTGCGGGCTATCGCCGGCGGGATAACCGGGTACGGCGAATACACCGTGGAAGGCCAGTTGGACAGCGCGCAGGCGGCGGTCCATGAAATGACGCCGGCCATGCTCGGGGAGGATGCCCGCGACATCAAGCGCCTGGTTCGCGGGCGCTTCGATGAATCGTTTTACCACGGCGGCGCGCATTTCATGAGCGCGCTCGGCGGAATCGAAATGGCGCTGTGGGACATTGTGGGCAAGGCGCTCGGGCAGCCGGTCCATCGGCTTCTGGGGGGGCCGGTCCGGCGCCGGGTCAAGGTGTATCGCTGGGCCGGCGGGAACAACAACTCCGCGGCCGCCGCGGCGGAAGAGGCTGTTCGTGTGGTCTCCGAAGGCGTGCGCGCCATCAAGATGAACGCCTGCCCTCCTCTCGCCGCCATAGACACCTACGGTGGCGTGGGCGCGGCCATGGAGCGGGCGCGCGCGGTGCGCGAGGCGGTGGGGCCGGAGGTGGAGATAGCCTTCGATTTCCACGGCCGGTGCGATGTTCCAATGGCCAAGCGCCTGGCGAAGGAACTGGAATTCGCGCGGCCGCTGTTCTACGAAGAGCCGGTGCGCCCGGACTACAACCGCTGGCTGGGAGAGGTGACGCGGTCCACCCACGTTCCCATTGCCACCGGGGAGCGAATGTGCACGCCGGCGGAGTTTTCGGACCTGGTGGCGCGCCGCGCCGCGCACATTCTGCAACCGGACGTGGTGCACGTGGGCGGCATTTCGAACGCCGCCGCAATCGCCTCCCTGGCGGAAGCCAACGGCATCGCTTTCGCGCCGCACTGCCCGCTTTCCCCGGTCGCTTTCATGGCGTGTTTGCAGGTGGTGGCCCAGTCGCCCGCGGGCTGGATCCTGGAGTGGGCCAAGGGCATTCACTACAACCAGAGCGGCGCCGAAGGCGGCGTCGACCCGTGGCTGCGCTATGTCAAGGAAAGCTCCTGGAAGCGTTTTGCGCTGGACCAGGAAGGGCATATCGGCATTCCGGAGGCGCCGGGACTGGGCGTGGATATGGACTGGGACGAAGTGGCGCGCGCGGCGAAGGCCGGCGTGACCTGGCGCGACCAGCAGATGTTCCTGCCCGACGGGACCAGGGCGAACTGGTAGCGCCGGCCGTGGCGTATGCGTACGTTCGGATGCCGGCGCTTTTGCAAAGTAATCGAATGGTCGTCCACTTCTACGTCGCACACCCTCCCGATTTATGGGGATTGTGGCGAGCGGCGATTAGCGCTTAAATAGACTGTTGTCCCGGCCATTAATCTAGATAGAGAGAAATCGCTGAGTATGTCTCAAAACGGAATTTCGCGGCGTCGGTTCTTTTATGGAACGCTTTTGGCCGGGGCCGTACCGGCTGGCGGATTCGGCAGCGTCGCTTCGCTCAAGGCGCTGGGTTACAAGGCCTTCAACGAGAAGCTGAATATCGCCGGCGTGGGCGTCGGCGGGCGGGGCGCGGACGACCTTCACGGGTGCGCCTCGGAGAACATCGTGGCGCTGTGCGACGTGGATTCCCGCCAGGGCGGTCCCACCTTCAAGCGCTACGAGAAGGCCGTCCAGTACACCGATTTCCGCAAGATGCTGGACAAGGAAGACAAGAACATCGACGCCGTGGTGATTGCCACGGCGGACCACATGCACGCCACGGTGGCGCTCGCGTGCATCGAGCGAAAAAAGCATGTCTACGTGGAGAAGCCCCTTACGCGCACTCCCTGGGAGGCGCGCCTGCTGGCCGAGGCGGCCGCCAAGTATGGAGTGGCGACGCAGATGGGCAACCAGGGTTACTCGCACGAAGCGCACCGGACGGCCTGTGAGATTGTGTGGTCGGGCGAGATTGGCAATGTGACCGAGGTGCACGCGGTAACCGGCGCCCCGAGCTGGCCGCAGGGCGTCCAGGCGATTCCGCCGGAGGAGCCCGTGCCAACGGGGTTGGACTGGGACCTGTGGCTGGGAGGCGCGGCC
>JBEKPK010000543.1:0-2588 GCA_049520795.1 Bryobacteraceae bacterium | reverse complement strand
GCGTGGAGGTGGCGACCAAGCGCGGCAAGCCGAAATTCAAAACCGTGACCCACAAAATTCCCTATACGGTCACCGTGCGCGACGACCGCCTGGTTGCGGCCCGGGCGATTCCCGCCGCGGCGGCGTACCTGGCGGGCATGGAGCGCAAGTTCGGAGGCCGCGATTGGGCTATCTTCGCGTACCACTGCGGCCAGGGCTGCGTAGCGCAGATGCTCGATCTGACGCGCCGCGCGCGCGGAATCCCCGGGGACCACGCGACCGTGGCGCGCATGTTTTTTTCGTGCAGCCCGGCGTGGAACCGCGAGCTCTGCGCAGCCATCTGGCAGCAGATGCAGCGCGACTGGTCGCCCACTTACTGGTTCCGCGTCATGCGCGCGCAGCAGTTGCTGGCGTTGTACCGCGAAGACCCAAGGGAGTTCGCTTCGCTGGCCGGGGAATACAAGAGCGATTTCATCTCCACGCGCGCGCCGCACCGGCTGGCGGTGTGGCTCCGGCGCGGCGACCTGGTGTTCCACAGCGGCGACGACCTGCGCTCGGGCCTCGGCTGGAAGCTGCTGGCCAAGGCGTTCGACCGTCCCAATTACTTCGGCTACTCACTTAACCTGGCGGCCGATTCGAGTGCGAATCCGGACCCCGACTCGGAAGCCTCGCCGGCGGCTATCGGCGCACTTGCCTACATCGCCTTCGAGACACGCCGCCTGTACGAGGAAGTGGATTCGGCCGCCGAGTTTCGCCCCCTTCAGGTGGTCTCGCTGGTGGAACCGGAGGAATTTACTCGTGGGTCGAGGGAACCCGAGGCCCTCGCGCACAGCTCGGGGCAGGTGTTCGACATCGATTACTCCAGCCTGCCGGCAGGCGAGCTGGAGTGCCTGCGCTTCGTGCTGGAGGATCTGGGATGGGACGGCCGGCTGGGTTTCGTGGATGAGGACCACAGCCGTCTGCACATCGGCAGCTCGCCCGGCGCGCGCGAGTTCTTCACCGGCATTTACGAAGAAGCCGCGGGAAAGAGCGCAACGGAGTGAAACCCGCCGCGCCGGTTCAAGGAACTCATGAGCGTGGCGCCATTTAGAGCGGCAGAAGGGCGCTTCCGCGGCGCTAGCGCTCCACTTCCGCGAACACCTTCATCATGTCGCGGTGCGCCAGAATCACGCCGGGGTCGCGTTGCATGGCCTCGAAGTAACGGCGCGCGAACGGCCCGCCGGTGTCGGAAGGCGAGATCAGCTCGCGCGCCCGCGCGATCAACTGATCCGCATCGGGCGCGGCTTCGGGCGCTTTCGCATCGAGCAGCTCGTCGAGCATGACGATGAACTGGGAAAGGTCGCGGAGCCAGGCGAACCACGGGTCGTTCATGGCCAGGTTGAGGTACTGGCCGGTGCTGGTGATGGGCTCGACGTCGCGCTCATAAGATGCGCGTTCGGAAGCCAGCAGGGTGGCGTGCAGGCGCAGCAGGCCGACCCGCAAATCGTTCAACCGGTGGTGGGCGTCAACGGGCATCTGGGTACATCGTAACCCGCCGCGGACGTTGGCGGCGGCGATATGCGTCCGAAGCGCCGGGATCAGATCCGGCGCCATTGCATCCCCCCGAATCGCCACGGATCATATGTACATGGAGAAACCCGGTTTCGATCCCGGCCTAACGCAGCAATTCACGGCCCCCTTCCGGCGGGTCATCAACAAGGACGGCAGCTTCAACGTTCGCCGCCAGGGGGCCACCTGGCGCGACGTGCATCCATACCTGCATCTCATCAACATGAGCTGGCCGGGATTCCTGGCCGTCCTGCTGCTGGGCTATGTGGCCGTCAACACTCTCTTCGCCTGCGTTTACTACGCCCTGGGCCCGGGCCAGCTTCAAGGAATCGACGCCACCACCAATATAGGCCGGTTTCTCGAGACCTTTTTCTTCAGCTCTCACACGTTAAGCACGGTGGGGTACGGCAACATCGCGCCCAAAGGGATGGCCGCCTCGGCGGTTTCCTCGCTCGAGGCGCTGGCCGGAGTGCTCGGTTTCGCGGTGGCCACCGGTCTGCTGTTCGGACGGGTCTCGCGGCCGTCGGCGCGCATCGGCTTCAGCGAGAAGATGCTCGTGGCGCCGTACCAGGGCGGCGCAAGCCTGCAATTCCGGGTGGTCAACCTGCGGCCCAATTCGCTCATGGAACTGGAGGCGCGGGTGATGCTGATGACCGTCGAAATGACGGACGGCCAGCCGCGGCGGACATACAAACTGCTGCGCCTGGAACGGGAGCAGGTCATCTTCTTTCCACTCACCTGGACGGTGGTGCATCCCATCGACGCCGAAAGTCCGCTATGGGGCAAAAGCGCCGAAGACCTGGCCCGCTTGCAGGCGGAGGCGCTGATTCTGATTAAGGCCTACGACGACACCTTCAGCCAGACGGTGCGCGCGCGCTACTCCTACCGGCACGACGAGATTGTCTGGGGCAGGCGATTCGCCCCGGCCTTTTTCGTGGATGGCGAGGGCGACCTGGTGCTGGAATTGCAAAAGGTGGGAGAGTTGGCGTGAGGGAGCGTGGCGCCAAACCCTATGCCCAAATTCGATAAACTGTACCTATGGCTGTTTTGGTAGATATCTC
>JBEKPK010000542.1:0-2601 GCA_049520795.1 Bryobacteraceae bacterium | reverse complement strand
GTCCACGTCCAGGTCCTCGAACCGGTTCTGCGCGTTGGCGATGGCCGACTCGAGCGCTTTGAGCACCGTGGGCGCGACCCGCTTGTTGGTGGCCCGCAGCGTGTTCCGCGCCGCGTCCGCCCGCAGCCCGCGAATCAGGTCCACTACCAGACGCGCTTTCTGCGGCGATACCCGGATATATCTCGCTTCCGCTTTGACTTGGGTGTTGCCTTCCATGGTTCCCCTCATTGGTGGGGCAGGCCTCCGGCCTGTCCGGCTGGCGGGCTGAAAACCCGCCCCACCTTCTATGCCGGTTTGGCCGTCTTCTCCGTGGCCGCCTTCACCGAGTGCCCCCGGAACGTCCGGGTCGGCGAAAACTCGCCCAACTTGTGGCCCACCATGTTCTCCGTGATATATACCGGAATAAACTTCTTGCCGTTGTGAACCGCGATGGTGTGACCCACGAACTCGGGAAGGATGGTGGAACGCCGCGACCAGGTGCGCACGACCTTCTTCTCGTTGGCTGCCGTGAGCGCCGCCATCTTGACTTCCAGGTGCGCGTCGGTAAACGGCCCCTTGCTGACTGATCGACCCATGTTCGCTTACCTCTTCTTGCTTTTCCGCGTCACGATCCACTTGTCCGTACGCTTGTTGTTGCGCGTCTTGAATCCGCGCGTAGGCTGGCCCCAGGGCGTCACCGGATGACGGCCGCCGGAGCTCCGGCCCTCGCCGCCGCCGTGCGGATGGTCCACCGGGTTCATCGAAACCCCGCGGTTGTGGGGCGTCTTGCCCAGCCAGCGCGTGCGCCCCGCCTTGCCCAGCGACACGTTTTCGTGGTCCACATTGCCCACCTGCCCTATGGTGGCCATGCATTCGAGCGGCGTCCGCCGCACTTCCCCCGAGGGCAGCTTGAGCAGCGCCACGCCGCCTTCCTTCGAAATCAACTGCGCCTGGGAGCCGGCCGAACGCGCCATCTGCGCGCCCTTGCCCGGCCGCAGCTCGATGTTATGCACGATCGTGCCGGCCGGCATATTCTGCAACGGCAGGGCGTTCCCCACCAGGATGTCGGCGTCTTTTCCCGACATCACCTTCTGACCCACCTTCAATCCGTTGGGCTGGATGATGTAGCGCTTTTCGCCGTCGGCGTAGTGTAACAGGGCGATGCGCGCCGAGCGGTTGGGGTCGTACTCGATAGACGCCACCACCGCCGGAATGCCCGTCTTGTCGCGCTTGAAATCGATTACCCGGTACGCCTTTTTCGCGCCGCCGCCGATGAAGCGCGAAGTGACCCGGCCATTGCTGCTGCGGCCGCCGGTGCGCTTGATCGGCTCGACCAGCGATTTCTCCGGCCGCTCCCGGGTGATGTCTTCGCGCGACACCACGGTCTGGAATCGCCGCGTCGGCGTGGTCGGTCTGTATGTCTTGATTGGCATGGTAGCTCTCAACCCGCACGGGCCGGGCATGCCCGGCCCTACCTCTAAATCTCCGCGAACTCGGGGACCTTCTGCCCCGCCTTCAGCCGCACGTACGCCTTCTTCCAGTCGGAGCGATATCCCGAAAACCGCCCGCGGCGTCGCAGTTTGCCGTCGACATTGGCGGTGCGAACTTCTTCCACCTTCACTTTGAAGAGTTTCTCCACCGCGGATTTCACTTGCGTCTTGTTGGCCTCGCGCGCCACTTCAAAACAGAGCGTGCGCTCGGTGTCCTTTTTCTCCACGCCCTTCTCGGTAACGAGCGGGCGGCGAATCACTTCGTAGACGTTCATTTGGCCAGCGCCTCCGAGAATTTCCGCGCCGCAGCTTCGCTCAGCAGCACGCTCTTGTGGCCCAACAGGTGGTACGGATTCACATCCCGCGTGGGCATCAGCGTGACGCCTTTCAGGTTGCGCACGCCTAGCGCCAGGTTGCGGTCGCCGCTGTTATCCACCACCAGCACCGTGCGCCCCGCTTCCAGGGTGGCCAGGGCGTTCATGGCCTGCTTGGTCTTGTGGTCGGCGAACCCAAACGCCTGCACCACCTTCAGCTCGCCGTCCCGCACCTTGGCCGAGAGCGCCGAGCGCAACGCGCCCAGCAGCATCTTGCGCGGCATCCGGTAACTGTAATCGCGCGGCTGCGGGCCGTGCGAGACCCCGCCGTGCCGCCATATCGGCGAACGGATGGAGCCCATGCGCGCCCGCCCCGTGCCCTTTTGCTTCCAGAGCTTCTTACCGGAGCCCGCCACTTCGCTGCGCACCTTGGTCGAGTGCGTCCCGGCCCGCGTTCCCGCCTGGTACTGCCGCACGGCTTCGTACAGAAGGTCTTCGTTCACTTCGGCCCCGAACACCTCTTCGGAAAGCTCGATTTCACCGACCTTCTGGTTATTCAAATCCACTATATCGAGTGTGGGCATGGCAGTTATCTCTTGGACCTCCGCACCACCACGTATCCGCCGTTCGGTCCGGGCACGGCGCCCTTCACCACCAGTACGTTGTCCTGGGCGTCCACTTCGATCACTTCCAGGTTTCGTACGGTCACCCGCTCGTGCCCCATATGCCCCGCCATGCGCATGCCCGGAAACACGCGCGAGGGGTAGCTCGAAGCGCCGATGGAACCCGCCGCCCGGTGGAACATGGAGCCGTGGCTG
>JBEKPK010000541.1:0-2623 GCA_049520795.1 Bryobacteraceae bacterium | reverse complement strand
GCCTCTTTCCCACGGCTTGCGCCGTGGGCTAAGATGTTTGGCCCTCCGGGCTAGGTAGTAGGCGACTCCAAATGGATGGTGGCCGCAAGGCGCGGAGATCTCACGAAAAATGTAGAAACTGCTTCAACCTCTCCAGCGCCGATGCATCATGACAGCAGCCGGCGTGATGCTATGATAGCAGTATGAGGACGACGGTCACTCTGGACCCCGACGTGGAGAGATTGATCCGGGACGCGATGCGGGAGCGCGCCATCTCCTTCAAGGGAGCGCTCAACGAAGCGGCGCGAATCGGACTTTGCGGCAAGAAGCCCGCTCGTGCCCGGAAGTTCGCCCAGAAATCGTTCCGGATGGGAGAGGGACAGGAGTTCCGATGGGACAAGGCGCTGGCTGTCGCCGCCGCAATCGAGGACGAGGAACTCAGCCGGAAGCTCGCGTTGCGTAAATGATACTTGTCGATGCGAACCTTCTGATCTACGCGGTCAACGCGGACGCCCCATCGCACCGGAAGGCGAAATCCTGGCTGGAATCGGCTCTCTCCGGAAGGGAGACCGTCGGATTCTCGTGGAATGTACTCCTCGCATTCCTCCGGCTCACCACCCGGCCGGGCTTGTTTCGCCACCCCCTGTCCGTCGGTACGGCTTTTGATCTGGTGGCTTCCTGGCTGGATCAGGAATCCGCGGCGATCGTGCATCCCGGACCGCGTCACTTGCTGGTTCTCCGCGAACTGCTCCTGCCTCTGGGTGCCGGGGGAAATCTCACATCCGACGCTCATCTCGCGGCCATGGCCATCGAGCACCGCGCGGAGCTCTGTTCCTCGGATACCGACTTTGCGCGATTACCCGGCCTGAAGTGGCGCAACCCTCTCTCCTGAGTCCAGCTTTCGCGAGGGCTTTTCCCGTTCATAAGTCGGATGCACATCCGCTCCCATCGACTGCTCCAGTCTGCGCCGCTTCCGCCAAGTGCTAATCTCTACGTCATGCCGGGTTTGAGAAAAAACAACGCAATAACGAACACGCCGGTCTTGGCTTTGGCCCTGCTGGCGGCCACGCTGCCGTCGGCTCACGCTCAGCCCTCGCCGACCATCTCTTTGAACGGAACTTGGGACTTCGCCTTCGCCCCGGACGCGGCGGCGGCCGAGCGGCTCTCGCGGTTCTACGAAACCGGCTTCCAGGGCGGCGGATTCAGCCCCATCCCGGTCCCGTCGAATTGGTCCCTGCTGGGCTTCGAGGAGCCTGTCTACGACCGCTTGAGGCAGGCCAGCGAAGGGTTCTACGTCTATCGCTTCCAGGCCCCCGCGGATCTCAAGGGCAGGCGCGTGCTGCTGCATTTCGGAGGCGTGTGGGAGTCGGCCGAAACCTGGCTCAACGGAGAGCCGCTCGGCCGCCACGACAGCGGCTTCACCGGCTTCGCCTACGACGTTTCCCGAAGCCTCAAGCCCGGGGCCGAGAACCGCCTCGCCGTGCGCGTCCGCCAGGCCACCAAGGACGTCCTGTTCGATACCAACGACGATTGGTCCCTGCCCGGCATCTACCGCGACGTGTGGCTGGAATCCATGCCCGCCGCGGCCTACATCGAGCGAGTCGAGACTTCCACCACCTTCGATGCGCAGTTCCGCGACGCGGATTTGAACTTGCGCGTCATGGTCTATGGGAGCCAGCCGGGCCCCTACGATCTGCGGGCCATCCTCACCGCTCCGGACGGCAAGGAGACCGCGCGGAATACCCTTTCCATCCCGGCCCATCGCGGCACCGCGCGCGATACCTTGCTCGCCATGCACGTGAGCGCTCCCCTGCACTGGACCGCCGAGACGCCCAACCTCTACCAGCTCACGGTGGAACTCGTCCAGGGCGGGAACGTGGCCCATGCGCGGACTTCCAAGGTGGGCTTCCGGCAGGTTTCCACCGCCGGCGGCGTGCTGCGCATCAATGGGCAGGCGGTAAAATTGCGCGGCGTATGCCGCCACGACGAGAACCCCGACGTAGGCCGCGCCACGCGCCGCGAGAACTGGCTCGAAGACCTGCGCCTGATGAAGGCCGCCAATATCAACATGGTGCGAACGTCGCACTACCCGCCCGCGGAAGGCTTCATCGAGCTGGCCGACGAGATGGGGATGTACATCATCGACGAAGTTCCCACGGGCTATGGCGGCGATCATGGCGACGACCCCACATTGATGATCTCGGGCCTGCTGCGCGCCCAGGAGACCATCGCGCGCGACCGCAATCACCCCTCCGTGATCGTGTGGTCCATCGGCAACGAAGACCCGTTCACCGCCATGCACCTGGCCATGATCCGCTTCGTCAAAGGGTCGGATCCCACGCGTCCCGTGCTGATGCCCCAGCAGGCCCAGGAATTTCTGCCGCCGGAAGTGGATATCCTGGCCCCGCACTACCGTCCGCCCTCCGCCATGGATCAACTGGCGGCTCATTCGGACCGCGTGGTGATCGCCACCGAGTACACCCACGCTTACGCCGAGCAAGGGTTCGGCGGGTTGGAGGATTCCTGGCGCGCCCTCACCCGTCACCCCAGCGGGGCGGGCGGTTCCATTTGGATGTGGCAGGACCAGGGCCTCACCCGGACGCGCACCAACGCCGCCGGCGCCCAGGAGAAGTACATTTACATC
>JBEKPK010000540.1:0-2634 GCA_049520795.1 Bryobacteraceae bacterium | reverse complement strand
GGTCAATTTCCGCGGCGTGAAGCGCAAGATGAGCAACTACAATCTGCGGCCTCGGAAGCGGCAGCGCACACGCCGCATCGATGTCTCCGCGCGGATAAGGATTGTTAAGTGAACAGTATTGGGGCTAAAGCCCTCTGGGCGTTTCCGTTTGCGGCACGGCTGAAGCCGTGCCCTGATACAATGCGCCCAACTTCGGGATTCAGGCTAATTCCAACGGAAGGGCGAAGCCGGCAGACCCGCGCCGTTGAACAGGTTGCAGTGGGGGTTGTCGTCCCACCCGTAACGCACGTGCGCCGGCCATTCGACGGCATCGCTGCGCACCACCACCGTTTCGCCTTCAATGCGCGCCACGGCGGGGAAGAACTGGTTATCGGCGGCGGCGATTTCGAATCCCCGCAGTTCGCCTCCGCGGGCGGTCAGGCCGGCGGCGTGTTCGAACCAGATCCGCAGCGCGCCGGGCTCCGAGGTCGCCTGACGCGGCGCCGGTCCGGAGTATTCCACATCCTCGCCGTAGGCCAGCGCGCGCGCCGCCAGGGACAGGCGCATTCCCACGGTCTTCTTATCGGGCGGGTGGATGTTTTCCGCCTGGCCGATATCGATGGTCACCGCCATGGCCGTGTTACGCAGCGCCAGCGCCTGCCGCTGCCCCTCGCGCAACACCGGCCACGCCTTGTCGGGCGAGTTGTAGTTGGCCAATTGCACGAACAGGAACGGGAAGTCGCCTAGGCCCCAGGCCCGCCGCCAATCCTCGATCATGGTTTGGAAGAGCCGTCCATACAGCGGCGCGCGCGCGGCCGTGCCGTTGGCTTCCCCCTGGTACCAGATGACGCCGCGGATGGCGAACGGCGTAATGGGTGCCACCATGGCGTTGAACAAGCCGCCGGGCCTGCCTGGCCCGGCGGGGCCGAGCGGCTTCTCCGGCGGCGGCGGCAGCGGTTTGTGCCCGGCTTTGAGAATAGCGGCGGCCTTTTCCCAGTCCTTGGCCGCACGGTCATACGCCAGCAGGGCCAGTGCGTGATGCTCCATGCGCGAGTTCCACTGCGCGATGACGGGCATCAGCGCGGGGTCCCGCGAAATGGCGCCGAGACTGGTCCAGGCCTCCAGCGGCGTGCCGCCCCAGGCGGTCTGAATCAAGCCGATGGGCACGCCCAAACGCGCCTGAAGCATCACTCCGAAATGGTAGGCCACGGCCGAGAAATCCGCCGCCGGCGCCGGGGAGCACGCGCGCCACATCTGCCCCACGAGGTCTCCGACCGGGTACTCCGAGATCTTGTGCATGGCGCGCACCAGGCGGATGCGCGGGTGTGCGGCGGCGGCGACCTCGGCCGGCCCGTCCGCCGCCTGGGCCAGCGGCCACTCCATGTTAGACTGGCCCGAAGCCACCCACACCTCGCCCACCAGCACGTCTTCGAGCGTGACGGCGTTCGCGCCGCGGATGGTCATTTGGAACGGTCCACCCGCCTCGCCAGGCGGCAGAAACACGCTCCATCGTCCCAACGAATCGGCCGTCGAGCGGCGTTCGGCTCCGCGAAACGCCACCGCAACCGCCTCGCCTGGTTCGGCCCGGCCCCAAATATGCACCGGCGTCCCGCGTTGCACCACCATGTGATCGGCGATCAGGTAGGGAAGCGTTACCGCCGCGCGGGCCCAACAACCGAGCGCCACGGCAAGCGCGCCGGCGCGCCAAACGGAACCTGGGTTCATAGGAACCCATATAGCAGCGGGCGGCGGGCTTGCGCAACTATGGGAATACCGGCCACCGCAATCGACAGCGCCGCAACATGAATAAGTGAACGGATTCGCATTTGACTTCATCCCCAATCGATTCGGATGCCAGGGCGGCTACTTTGCCCCAGGGGATAAGTTCCTCAACCGTTCCATTATGCTATCTTATTTCGGGTATCATGCTCAGGTCAAAGAGCCGCGGCGGACGACGGCCTGTCCGTACTATGAGTAACTGGAATGGAGGTTAGCGTATGTCTTTGAGTAAAAGGGCTATTGCGGAGTTTGTTGGCACCTTTTGGCTTGTTTTCGGGGGATGCGGCAGCGCCGTTCTGGCGGCTAGATTTCCCGAGGTCGGTATTGGCCTGCTGGGCGTGGCTCTGGCATTCGGGTTGACCGTTCTGACCATGGTCTATGCCTTGGGACACATCTCCGGAGGCCATCTGAACCCCGCGGTCTCGGTGGGCCTGGTGGTGGGGAAACGGTTTCCCGCTTCGGACCTGTTGGCCTATGTGGTGGCGCAAGTCGCCGGTGGAATCGCCGCCGCGGCCGTCCTGTATGTAATCGCGTCGGGCAAGGCGGGATTCGACCTGGCGGGTGGATTCGCTTCCAACGGCTACGGCGCTCACTCGCCGGGCGGGTACGCGCTGCCGGCGTGTCTGGTGGCCGAAGTCGTGCTGACGTTCATGTTCCTCATGATCATTCTCGGCGCGACCGACCGGCGGGCGCCCCAGGGCTTCGCGCCGCTGGCCATCGGGCTGGGACTGACGCTGATTCACTTGATTGGCATTCCGGTAACGAATGTGTCCGTCAATCCCGCGCGAAGCACGGGGCCGGCGCTTTTCGTCGGCGGCTGGGCGGTGCAGCAACTCTGGCTGTTCTGGCTGGCGCCGATTCTGGGCGCTGCGATCG
>JBEKPK010000539.1:0-2686 GCA_049520795.1 Bryobacteraceae bacterium | reverse complement strand
CCGGAGGTGGGCGAGACGATGTTGAAGCGCTGATCGGATTCGGAGATGGTCCCCTGGGCGATGTCGTTCACCACATAGTGCGGCACACTCAAGGAGTCGAGCGGCCCATTGTCGACCCCATAGGACAGGAGGCGATACTGTTGCATCCAAAAGCCGGCCCGCAGGGAATGTTCGGCGGCCGTCCATGTCAGGTTGTCCTGGTAGCTGTAGAGGCGATTGTCAATCCCCCGGGGGTCGGCGCCCGACATAGGCTGGCTCACCGCGACATTCGGGTCGTCGAGGATCGCGATAAAACCAAACTCGGAGCGGAGCGAGTTGCGATAGTCGATGGCGGACAGATTGGCGCCAACGCGCACCTCATTGGTCAGGCGGTTGGTGGGAGCCCACCGCCACGCGGCCGCGAAGAAGGTGGTGGAGACGCCGATCGAGGTGGTGGGTTTGCGCCCGAAGACGGAAGAATCGGCAGGATCGTCCATGGAGCCGTTCCAGCTCGAGAACGTCGCGCCCAGCCCGTGCCGCGCGGAAGGCTGGTAATCCAGCCGCGCCAGCGCCGTGCCGAGCGTCCGTCCGTTATCCTGCGTTCCGCGATACCGGCCCGATGGGTCCGATGGAATGAGTGCGAGGACCTGCCGTAAGGCGGGATTAAGGCTGGAAAGAGGGCTGCCGGGCGCCTGACCGGTGCGAGTCATGGTCGAGCGGTCCAGTTCGGCTTCATAGTTCACGAAGAAGAACAGCTTGTTCCGCCGCAATGGCCCTCCGAGGGTTGCCCCGATCTGATTGACATTCCCGGCCGCGGGCGTGCCGCCGCTGTTATCGAGCCACCGCTGGGCGGCGAGACCCGGCGGGACGATTAGCCAGTATGCCGAGCCATGAAAGCGGCTGCTCCCGGCGGGCGTGCTGAAGGCCGTCTGAGAACACCCGCAGCCGTCGATCGCGCCGGTCACGATGGCCGCTTCTCCGATCTGGCCGGTGCGCAGCGGGAGCGTTGTGGGACCCAGGCCATTTTCGGGAGGGAGGGTCTCTTGGATGTTCACGCCGTCGTAGGTGATCTTTGCCACTGACGCGGATTCCCCATAGATCGCCAGGGTAGAGCGGCCGTTTCGCCCGACGCCGGGCAGCGTGTCCAACAGGTAAAACGAGTCCTGGCGCGAAACCGGCAGCCGGCTCGCCATGTCCCCGTCCACCGCGGCCGCGACATCGACGCTGGAGGTTTGCAAAGGTTGTTCGAAAACCCTGACCGGGGCCATCTGGCCGGCATTGCCAGGCGTCAGGCGGATGGGCGGCAGGGAAATTTCGGCGTCCGGATCGACGGTGATGTTGGTCAGGGTTTCGGTGGCGAAGCTTCCAGCTTCCACGGTGAGATCGTAAGATGCCGGCCTCAGCGCCTGGAATACGAATCTGCCGGCGCCGGAGCTGAGGGTGGAAGAGTACACGGCCGCCCATTCGCGCGATAAGAGCGTGACGCGCGCGCCGGAAATGGTTTTGCCTCCGGCGTCTTCCACGACTCCAGACAGTCTTCCAGTGGCTTGCGCCAGGGCGGCGCCCGGCAGCGCCAGAATCGCCAGAAGGAGTGTCGGGAACAAAAGTGGAATCGGGTGACCCGCGAAGCCTCCCGGCCCCACGGCGCTGGACGGTTTCATCCCGTCCGACCTCGGCCACGCGCCTGGACGAGGGACCTTCCGCAAGCGGCTGGCATTAGGTTCTGTCACCTGGAGGTCCCATTTTGGGCTCCGATTTCATATGATGGCACATCCTGGCACGGCCGCGGCCGCGCGGGCTACAATGATCGGCGAAGGTGAGGACCTTGCGGCATTTCATCATGAGCTTCGTCACTATCCTGCTGGCAGCGGCAAACCCGGCTTTCGCCCAAATGCAGCCCAATTCCCCGCCGGCGGCCGTTGCCCCGGCCAAGCCGTTGGCAACCGGCAATGGGATACTGCTTCCTCCCCGTGAAATGCTGCGAGGGTTCACCGACTTTGAATACGCGCCGCCCACCAACGAACCGGACCTGGGCCGCTGCCTCGCCTCGACCGGAGCATACGGAGGCGCCAACGCGCCATGCGCCGACTTCGCCCGTTACATGTTGAGCGGCTATCTCGAAGTGCAGCCCTTCGGCCGGACTCCGCTACGCCGCCTGTATTTCTTTGCCCAGCCCCGGTTTTCTTTCGGCGCCACGGCGCCGCAGATCAGCTACCCGCAGACCTTCGCGCCGATTGCATGCGAGAGCCTGATGGGTGTTGGCGTCGAACTGTCGCGGAGCTTCGAACTCCGCGTCGTGCGTCACGACGTGTATTGGATGGGTCGCTATACCGGTTATCTCGGCCCCGCGGACCTGGGCACGGCCGGCCCTTACGGAAAATACGCCACCGTCGGCGTGCGCTGGAAGTTCGGCTCTGTGAGCCGCGCCCACACCGTTCCATGAAGTCCGCCATCGTGGCTGACTCCCTACCCTCACGGTCGCGCCTCTTGCGCGGCTGTTTCAGCGCGATGCACTCGGATTTTCACCTCGACGCGCGAGCCGAGCCGGTTGACGATCGACATGAGGCGATCCACGGTGAACCGCCCAAGCTCCGCGTTGCGGATGCGCGAGAAGTCGGCCGCCTCAATGCGGCTTCCGCTGGGAAATGCGCCTGTCCCCGATGCTCCCGGCGGCAGGCAGCCATAGGGCCGGCCCCAAGAGCTCTGG
>JBEKPK010000538.1:0-2698 GCA_049520795.1 Bryobacteraceae bacterium | reverse complement strand
GAATTTAGCATAAATTCGGTACTTTCCGGCGCAAAAATCGTTTGTAGGCGCTTAGCCGGTCTCGGGATTTCGGCGGCTACCGGGGACAACGCCTGCCCAGCGAACAGGCCAGCCTCACGCGTGTCTGGAACAAGGAGCGCACCTACGTCGAGTTCCGTCTGGAGTTTTTCAACGTCCTGAACCGGCTCCAATACCCCGGCCCGTCCTCGGGTAATCTCCTGGCGGCCACAACTTACAATTCCAATGGAAACCTCTCCGGCGGCTTCGGCTACATCAACGTGAGCAGCGTAGGGGGTGAGCGTACTGGACAGGCTGTTATCCGTGTGCGCTTTCAAGTGTCTTGGCTCACAAGTGCTTTTGTTTTCAATGCGTCCGGAGACATTTTGCCCCGGCAGGGAGCAGAATGCCCGGCCCTGAACCCTCGAGGGTGCGCCGCAAACCCGTTGTGGCGCACCCGATTTGGCCTAGGTCGAGCGCATTAATTGGCCCGCGGCTCCGCGGCGGCGCCGGGTGCCGCAAAAGTGCATTTGGATCTGCAACTCGGTTGTTTACTTTGCGCCATCTAATGTGGTACAACCAACGTGTTTAGGTTCCCCCGGAAATCTTGGTTCGTGAATCGGAAGAATGCACCGATTTTGGAGGCGATCAATGAAGAGAGGGTTTACGTTCGCGATTGGCACGATCCTGCTAGCAGGTCTTGGATGGACACCAACCGCTACTGCGGCGACCGAAGCGCAGAAGCTGGCCGCCATCCTGTTAGGCGACAGCCATCTGGACGCTGTCCAGGCTTTGAATGGCTCCTGGGGCGGTGACGCTCAGACCGGCGCCGCCGTATTTGCTTTGTTAACCCACCAATCCAAGTGGCCTTTGGCGGCAGCCTCCTTTCCCGCTTTGACCGTGGCCAAGTATCAGGCTGACGTAAACCTCGGCATCAACTATCTCCTGATTCACGCCAGCACCCAAACCGTAAGCGTCAATAATAGCGGTGTGAATATATGCCCGGGTGGCACGGGGACTTGCACCGCCGTCTACTGGAACGTTTGCGGCGATTCAACTTATTGCACGGGCTTTGTGACGCCGGCAATCGATACCTATGCTTTGACCCAGAGCGCCCCCACTAACCTGGTAAGCGCCAGCGGAGCCTGCACGGCGCCCTTGTCCTGCGCCACCAGTGCCCTGAATGCCCTGACGTGGGTGCAGGTCGCGCAGGGAATCACCAATGCGTTTGCAGCGGGTCAAGCCACGGCCGCCAACGGCAATAGAAACGGCGGTTGGCGCTATACCATCCCTTCGGATACGGATGCGGACATGTCCACTACCCAGTGGGGCGCTATTTCATCCGGCTATGACGAAGGCGTGGGCGCCGTTACGCCGGCGGTAGTCAAGACCAACCTGAGAACCTACCTCGCCTATGACCTGTCGGGAGGCGCGGCCTGTTACGAGGGTTCCGGGGGCTGCGGTATCGGGCCCACCCACTCCGAGAATGGCGGTTGGCTGACTTCCAATGCCTGGACCGGCAATCCCCCTGCCGCCTCCGTACTAGCCTGGCTCAACACCAACTGGAAAACGGCTCCCAGCGGCACATGGTATGGAAATTTCGGGGTTGCCTACGCCATGTGGGCGGAGTACAAGGGTCTCGAGTCGACCATCGGCCTGGCCGACAACACGCATATCGTCAATCTCAATACCACTTGCGGTGCGCCTGGCAACCTGCCCGGCGCCAACTCCGCCAGCGGCGGCGTCTGCAACTGGTGGGAAGACATGAACCAGTACCTGGTGACGACTCAAAACGCCAATGGGAGCTGGACTGACTCTGTCGGCGAGTGGGGCGATCCGTTGAATACCTCCTTCTACATCGCCATTCTGGACGCGGCCGCCCTTCCTGTGACAATCACCCAGGCAACCAACCCCATCTCCGTTCCCACGCTCTCCGAGTGGGGACTGGTGGCGTTGGGAATCCTGCTGGCGGTAGTCGCCGCGATGAGGATTCGAAAGGGACACTCGCGGCCGGCGGCCTGACCGGCTGGGACTCCCGTCATCGGGATTCGTCCGGGGGCCGGAGCCGGTCCCCGGATCGCTGCTTTGTTACGCCCCCGCTGGACCTGACGGTTTGTCGACCCGGAATCCCGTTTGGCTTCGGCACATGACCGGCGGGTGCATCTTGCCTGCCGGGTACCGCTCGAAATAT
Source organism: Bryobacteraceae bacterium (assembly GCA_049520795.1). Lineage (GTDB taxonomy): Bacteria > Acidobacteriota > Terriglobia > Bryobacterales > Bryobacteraceae > BOG-224. The sequence goes on along the minus strand of JBEKPK010000538.1, from coordinate 510 downwards.
ATGCGCCTTGCCATCGTTGCATTCGTGGTATCGGTTTCCGGGGTCTGGGGACAGGTCAGCACCGGCTCGCTTTCCGGTTATGTGCTCGATCCCGCGGAACGGGTTGTTCCGGGCGCGTCCGTGAGCCTGCAGCGCGCCGGCCTCTCCTTGCAGCGCACCTCCCAGACCGATTCCGCCGGCTTCTATCTGTTCGAGGAACTTGCTCCCGGCGACTATCAATTGTCGGTAAACGCCAGTGGCTTCGCGCCGCTGCGAACAGAGGGCGTACGCGTCGAGGTAGACCGCCGGGCGCGCCTCGATGTGCGCGTCAAGCTGGCGGGCAAAGGCGAGAAGATCGTTGTCCAGGGCCGCGCGCTGGACATCAGCACGGAATCGAGCGAACTCGGCGCGGTGCTCGACCAGTCCCGCATCGACTCGCTGCCGCTCAACGAGCGCGATTTCCTGCAGCTCGCCTTGTTGACGCCGGGCGTCGCTCCACCGGTTCAGGATTCGGCGCTATCCACCCGCGGC
>JBEKPK010000537.1:0-3938 GCA_049520795.1 Bryobacteraceae bacterium | reverse complement strand
AGGAACTTTATCATTAGAAGTACCACCTTGGTTGTACAACATTTCTTAGGGCCACGCCCCGCTGGTCGAGTTCGGTCCGAATCTGCTGCCCCACAGCCTCCGTGCTACAGCATACGGCCAACAGCGCTTCGAGGGGCAAATGCTTCCAGATCAGTGCTTCGGCCTGGTATCGCTCCTTCTTGCCCGGATCGTCAGGGTCATGTTTGAAGTCGCGGCTTTGCAGCAAGGGCCAGTCGACGCGATGAAGATCGGCCAGATCTGTGAAATACTCCGCCATCCGCGGGTAGGCATGCTGGTTCGTAAAGACGAACCGCACGCCCTTGGCCGCTACGTGATGGAGCGACGACACGAGGATCACGATCTCGTCGTCTGGCACTCTCGTCACGCTCCCATACCCCGTCTTGATATTGAACATCATGATCGAGAATGGCGTGAAATAAAACGGCACGTAGTCGCTGAGCGTACCACCAGGGGGTACCGGGACAGTGCGTCGTGAGCGCTTGTCAATCAAGTCCAGATTGCCGATGTTCCGGTAGTTCGGGTCGGAAATCGCGCCGTTCCGCGCGTGTAGGCCATGGTCGAGTATCCATGGCAGATTGTCGCGATGGGTAATCCGGAAGATCAGCGCCTTATCCGGATTCAGGTTCGAGGACATGGTCGGCAACTCGTCTGGAACGTATCTGGGTTCTAGTCTTTGCGAAGCGTCGAGATCACCAGGCGCAGGCATCGATCTGCCTCCCAAGCCAATGGCATGCGCTCGGCAGCTATACACGCGAAAGCAAAATCCTAGGCTAGCACCTCCCAGGACCGGCAAGACCATCATACCGAGCGGCCCGGGTATGGGCGGAATTTTGTGGGCCTTCGTGAGGAGCGGGAAGAATAGGAACGGCCGCCAATTATTGAATGATGGCTGGCTGAGAAGCCAATGCGACCTGCTTCTGCCGCTCGGCTTCGGCCTTGCGCTTCTCGTCTGCGGCGCGTTGCCGCGTGGCGATCTCGTCGAGGGCCCGCCGCTTCGCTTCCATCCGCACGTGGGAGTAGCGCGAGAGCATGGCGCGAGAGACGTGCCCGGCGATGCTCATGATCACTTCGTCGCCCGCGCCCGACTCGGCGAGCTCGGTGACCAGCGTGTGCCGGTTGTCGTGCCACCGCCCAACGACTTTGGCTTTGTCGCGCACCTTCGTCCACGCCGTCCTTAACGTTGTCACCGGGCGGGTGGGATCGTTCGGCCGCATCGTTCAGCGGGATCATGCGCCCCGTGCCGGCGGCTGTTTTCGACTTGCCCACGGTGAGCGCCTTCTTGTGTACGAGGTCAATCTGCCGCCACCGGAGTTCACGGAGTTCCTTGTCGCGCAGTCCGCAGTTCAGATCCACCACGAGGGCGGGGTACATGTTCTTGCTGCGCAACTTCGCTGCCTCCGCGAGCATGCGCGCCTTCTCGTCGGCGCTGTAGGCGCGTCCCGGCGATGGCGGGGTCGCGAGTTTCATGGCCTTCTCGCGGCGCAGCCTCGCGCGGATCAGATCTCCCTGGTCGCCGCATAGCCGCAGCAGCAAGAGCACCTCGTTGTTGATGGTTTTCGGGCCGGCTTTTTCGGCCAGCCGGCTCGTCTGATAAGCTTTCACGACTGCCGGCGTGATCTCCACGACGAGCTTCTTGCCGAGGTGGTCCGCCACGTGTCCAAGAGCGTAGACCGCGAACGTGGGCGATTCGTGCTTGACCTTGTATTCGAGAAGGAACTCGTCCGACGCCTGTTGGATCGTCTTCCTACGCTGTTCGCGGGCTTCCTCCTCGATGACCTGGCTGTAGCTCTTCTCCAGGCGCTCCCGCTGGCGGCTTTCCTCCCTGACGGCCTCGTCCCTGTCCGCCGTGCCGGTGGAACCCCGGCGCCGCCGCCCGTCCAGGATGAACTCGTAATGATAGAGCTTGCCGTTTTTGAAAACGCACATGCGGCGAAACTGCCTCGACCCTATTCGGGTCTAATGTTGCCGAACAGTCAAGTTGAAGATCAGCGCGGCCGGACCGCCCCGCGCCTCGATCGATTGGCGGCCTTTGTGGCACCACCACCGCCGCCAGGTTGCGACTCCAGGAAGGCGGTGATATCCCCGAATTTGTATCGAATCGTTGCGCCATTGATCCGCCGGAACGGGCAGCCCATGTTCAAGCGTCGTTCATTCTGCAGCACCTTCACGCTGCAGCCGCGGATGGCGGCGTACACGTGTTCATCGACCCACGCCCATGGGACCGCAGGCACTTGCGTCAGATCGACGGGCCTGGAATGACCGTTCATATCGTCACCGCCCTGTGGGACTCCGGCTGGCAGATGTAGAGCGTCTCCCGCGCCCGCGTGATGCCGACGTAGAACAGCCGCACCACCGAATCGCGCGGCGCGCCCATCCGCTGGTACTGCTCGTCGCCTGCCCTGGAAATGTCGGGGAAGAGGTAGACTACGTCGGCTTGGCCGCCCTTGACCGAGTGGATGGTCCCGACGACGATCTTCGGCGTCTCCATGAGCGCCTGCGGGCCGTACCTGGCCGTGACCTCCGCAGGGAACTCGGACCGCTTCAGGGCGTCGGCCGTAAGCCGTTCCCTCCACCACTTCAGCAGCCCGCGATAGTCGCCCTCCCAGGCTTCCATCAGCGATTCGAGTGCTGCTGGTTCAAAGACCCGATTCAGATACTCCAAGCCGGCCTGGTGCTCGCTGTCGGCCTGCTGGAGCGCCTTTTTGGCGCCATGGCGTAACAGGCTCTTGGAGGCCAGCCAGTCGGCCCACAACGCGACGTCGCTCTGGGTCCACTGGCGGTGGCACTCCCCAAAGTCCGGATGCGCAATGAGGAGTGCCAGAATGCGGGCGGGCGTCGCCCCGCGCTTGGCCATGCGGATCGGGTTCCAGAAGCCATTGGAACGCCGGTAGGGGTTATGGAACGGAATGCCGTGCTTACGGAGCACCTGGATGAGGGGCTTCAGCATGTACGAACAGGAGGCCAGGAACATCACCGTACGCCCCTGGGCGACGTGCTCCTCGGCGGTCTTCAGAATCCCGTATTCGGTCGAGTTGTAGCCGCCAGCCGCGAGTTTGGAGACGTGTCCGTCCTCCGGCCGCGGCAAGTAGACCTTTTCCTGCCGGATAGTCACCTGATGGATCGTACGTTCCGCGAGCGCATGGACCGACCGCGGAACCCGGTACGACTGCTTGAGGACGATCTTGTGATCCTGCGGGATGTCCGGATGGAGAATCGCTTCCGGCTGCGCCCCAGTGAACGTATAGATGGTCTGGTCGTCGTCACCCGCGACGATGAAATAATTCGCACGCTCGCCCCACTTCCGGACCAGCGTCAACTGCATCCGGTTCAGGTCCTGGGCTTCATCGGCGAAGATGACGGACGGGTTCTTCGGAGCCAGCGCCACATTGCGCAGGCAGGTTTCGATCAGGTCGGTGAAGTCCATTAGTCCGTTGGCGCCCTTGTACTCCGTCCACCGCCGCGCGAACTCGCGCAGGTTGGGCGACCAGGCGCGCTCCGGAATCTGCATGCCACGGAGCCGGCTCACCTGTTGCAGAAATCCGTCGCCGTCCTTGGCCAGCCCGGAGTCGTCCTCCTCGCCTGTCGCCTCGCCGTCGAGCTTGCCGTACTTCTTCACGGCCGTGATGGCCATCTCCGGGTTGTCCCGGTTCCATTCCTGGACGTTCGCCTCCGCGATCTCAGGACCGCCGAGGGCGTGATAGCAATGGGAGTGGAGCGTACCCAGGCGGTCGTCGGCGATGGGCAAATCGCGGCCCGCCAGCTCCGCGGCGGCTGCGCGCGAGAAGGAGGTGCCCAGCACGGAGTCCGCGCCGAACTTGTCCGCCGCGCGGTGGATCTGGCGTGTGAGGCTGGTTGTTTTTCCTGTGCCCGGTGGCCCATAGAGGCGGTACTCCGATGTGACCTCGTGATCCCGCCGG
>JBEKPK010000536.1:0-2712 GCA_049520795.1 Bryobacteraceae bacterium | reverse complement strand
CGCTCGATGGAGGGGCAGCTTTGGCGCGCGGCTTCGCCGAGGGCCGCGAAATCGGCCCCGCCGAGCTTGCCGGGGAAAGCGTAGGCCCTGGCCCGCGCCACGCTGAGGCAGCGGAGGACTTCCCCCGGCTGGAGCCGGAGATCGAGCGGCGCGTGGATCACGCCCAGGCGAAAGCAGGCGAATTCCAGCAGGATGTGCTCGTCGAGCAGGGGCAAGGAAGCCGCCAGCACGTCGCCCTTGAGCAACCCCATGCGGTCCAGCTCGGCGGCCAGGGCGAGCGAGCCGCGCTGAAGCTCGCCCCAGGTGACGCGGCTGCCTCGGGTGGCGTTGACGATAACGGGGTGGTCCGGACGCGCCCAGGCCCAGTGATCCAGGGCGGCGTGGATGAGGCGCGGCGCGCGGCCTTCGAAATCCGCAAGCGTCACCTGGGGGATGGGCGGGGATGGCAGCGTGTCTTCCAAGAGCCAAGCATAACCCGAATCCGGAAGGCGCCGGGTGCGCGACATGGAACGGCCGGCGTGCTTGTGTGGGGTCAAGCCTTCCGGTTTGCCGCCGGCCTTTTGGCCGGCGTTCCTGGCGCCGGTGCGAGACGCCGGGCAGAAGCCCGGCGGCAAACCGGAAGGCTTGACCCCACGTCGGTCGCGGACTCGACGGAACATTGGCACATTTAATCTGTCCGCAACCGTCGAGTCATCCCTTCGTAACATCGGGTTGTTACCCTCAACCCTCAATCTATAAGAACTTCTCACGTCGCGGGAATGTCCTTGCGCGATTTTGTCGAACCGTCCGCGGATCGCGGCGCGGCGATGGCTGGCGCGCGGGGATCTCTTCCCGTTTAGGCCGAGCTGTAACTATCGGACATTTTATCCAAACAAAGGAGTGGTAATGAATAGAGTGCTGTATGGAGTAGCAGTCCTGGCGCTGGCCGCGGGCCCGGTATTTGGCGCCGACAAGGACAATGAAAACAGTGAGGCCGACGCGCCCCAGGCCGCCGCCGCCGCAGCCGCAGCCGCGGAACCTTCGTCGCCCCTCCAGTTCAAGATTGGCGATACCACCATCATGCCGGTGGGCTTCATGGATCTCACCGCCGTGTGGAAAGACAAAAACGCCGGTGGATCCATCGGCACCAGCTTCGGGAGCATTCCCTTTAACAACGCCACAACGGCCAAGCTCTCCGAATTCCGTTTCAGCCCGCAGAACTCGCGCCTGGGTTTCCGCGTGGACGGCAACTGGAAAGATACGCATTTCATGGCCTACAACGAGTTCGACTTCCTGGGCACCAGCGGAGGAAACAATCTCAGCGTCAACAACGGCGGCTTCGTTCCCCGCCTCCGGCTGTTCTGGGTGGATGTCCGCAAGGGCCAGTTCGAATTCCTCGCCGGCCAGAGCTGGAGCATGTTGACCCCCAACCGCAAGGGCATCTCGGCGTTGCCGGCCGACCTCTTTTACTCCCAGGTAATCGACGTGAATTACGTGATCGGCCTGCCCTGGACCCGCCAGCCGGGCGTGCGTGTCCTCTATCATCCGAGCAATCAGGTGACCATGGGGCTCTCCTTCGAGAACCCCGACCAGTATATGGGCGGCTCTTCGGGCGGTTCCACGATCACGCTTCCGTCCGCTCTCTCCGGGCTGGCGGCCACGCAGTTGGACAACCAGACCAACGTCCAGACCATACCGAATCTTCACCCCGACATCATCGCCAAGATGGCCTTCGACCCGGTTTCCCGCGTGCACTTCGAATTCACCGGGATCGAGCGGACCTTTAAAACGTACAATACGACCACCGGACAGGCCGCCTCGGGCCAGTATTCCACCAAAGCGGGCGCCGGCGGATCCTTCAACGCCAACCTGGAAATGGTGAAGAACTTCCGCCTGGTCACCAACAACTACTGGAGCGATGGCGGCGGCCGCTATATCTTCGGCCAGGCCCCCGACCTGATAGTGCGCGCCGATGCCAGCGTGAGCCCGATTCATTCCGGCGGGTTCGTGGAGGGATTCGAGGCCACTATTAATAAGGTCCTCCTGTACGCCTACTACAGCGCGCTCTACGTCGGCCGCGACGTGGCTCTCGATGCCAATGGCACGACGCTGGTCGGTTATGGGTTCAAGGGTTCCGCGAACAGCCAGAACCGCGACATTCAGGAAATCACCTTCGGCTTCAACCAGACCCTCTGGAAAGACGCCAAGTACGGCGCCCTCAACTTCATGGGCCAGTATGAGTACCTGATGCGCGAGCCGTGGTACGTCGCCGTGAACGCCCCCAAGGCTACCCACGACAACACCATCTACATGAACCTCCGGTATACGCTTCCGGGCGGCGCGCCGGCGGCCAAGTAGACCGGCGAGTTAAACAGTTGGTAACGCGTCAGTAACAGAATTGTCATAGTCGAATGGGAAAATAGAGGAGAAAAGTCTATGAAAACTTGGTCATTGGCCCTCGCGGGCCTGCTCCTGGCGCTGACTGCCCCGTTGGCGGAGGCGCAACAGATCAACGCCGCCGGAGCGACCTTTCCGGCGGTGATCTATCAAAAGTGGTTTGACGAATATCACAAGATCCACGCGGACGTGCAGATCAACTACCAATCGATCGGTTCGGGAGGCGGCATCGCGCAACTGACTGCCGGGACCGTGGAGTTCGGCGCGTCCGATATGCCCATGACGGACGAGCAGATTTCCAAATTGAAGGTCAAGCCTCTCCATTTCCCGAGCGTG
>JBEKPK010000535.1:0-2713 GCA_049520795.1 Bryobacteraceae bacterium | reverse complement strand
CGGAAGGTCTTTCAACTATGCTATTGGCACCGGCCCACAAGGTGCGCGGTGAGTGAAGAAGAGGCCTTGAGACCAACGTCGGAGCTCTCTTACATCCGATTCAGCCAGATCGGGGATGGCGGGAGCGATCTGCATGGCTCGATCCACCAGACCGTTGCGGTCATTGGCAAGAATCATGTCTCGACACGTATCACACGCCGCCCAGTCGGCATCGCTGGCGCCCGCCAGGGAGCCGTAATCGACGACAAAGGGTCTGGCTTTGAATCGCCAGACGGGATTCGGAGCATTACAGAAATCACAGATCATACTCGGTGTTCTCCTTTTCTCCTTCAGCAGTAGCGCGTCGGGCGGGTTGGCGCGGGGTACGTTTCCCGGCGTCCTTCTCCGGCGGTGATGGCCACAACCGGCGATAGAGGTGTACGGTCAGGGGAACCGCCGCGAGCGCTCCGAAAAAGGCACTGACGGCGCTGGCCTTCAGTCCTTGGGATAACAGGACGCAGTAAACAACAAATGGGAATTCCGGGTTTGTAGTGGGTCCGTGACGCCGGCGTGGGTCCAGTGGGACAATGTCGGGGATGCAGGATCATGAGCTCTATCGGCGCATTCTCGGAATCGAGAGTCCCTGGTTTGTGGACTCGGTGGATCTGAAGTTGGAGTCTGGTGAGATCCATGTTCACCTGAGACACGATGACGTGGCCGACTGGTCGTGCCCAGAGTGCGGAGCGGCCTGCAAGCTCTACGATCATCAGCCGGAGCGGCGGTGGCGACACCTGGACACCTGCCAGTACCAGACGATCCTGCACGCCGAGCCACCGCGCAGCGAATGCCGCGACCACGGAGTGAAGGCGGTGAAACTGCCGTGGGCGGAGCCGTCGAGCCGGTTCACGGCCCTGTTCGAAGCGCTGGCGATTGCGTGGCTGAAAGCGGCCAGCCAGACGGCCGTGGCCGGGCTTTTGAAACTCAGTTGGGACGAGATCCACGGCATCATGGAGCGGGCGGTACAGCGCGGCCTCGAACGCCGGCAGGCCGAAGTAGTGAGTCGGATTGGCGTGGATGAGAAAGCCTTCCGGAAGGGGCACAGCTACCTGACGCTGGTGAATGACCTGGTTGAAGGGCGAGTCCTGTACGTGGCCGAAGACCGCAAGCAGAGCAGTCTGGATGGCTTCTGGGAAACGCTGACCGAGGAGCAGATCGACGGCATCGAGGCAGTGGCGATGGACATGTGGGACCCCTACCTGAGATCGGTGCGGGAGCACGTGCCGGAAGCGGACGGCAAGATCGTCTTCGACAAGTTTCACGTGGCCAAGCACTTGGGTGACGCCGTGGACAAGGTGCGGCGCAAGGAAAACAAGACGCTGAAGGCCGCGGGAGATGATCGCTTAGCAGGGACGCGTTACGACTGGCTGCGGAACCCGGCGGCGATGGAGCTGAAAGACCGCAAGGAATTCGCCGAGTTGAGAAACAGCGAACTGAAAACCGCGCGCGCCTGGGCGCTGAAGGAAACGGCCATGGCGCTGTACAGCTATATCTACGAACGCCCGGCAAGGAAGCATTTCCGCTGGTGGCACTCCTGGGCCGTGCGGAGCCGACTCCAACCGCTGATCGAGGTGGCGCGCATGCTCAAGCGGCGGTTCGAGAACATCATCACATACCTACGCCACCGCATCACGAACGCCAGCAGCGAATCCATCAACGCCAAGGTCCAGTGGGTGAAGTACACCGCCAGAGGCTTTCGGAACAAACGGAACTTCGTCCACGCCATCTACTTCCACTGCGGCGGCCTCGACCTGGCCCCTCAATCCACTAAATAGCCGGAAGCGCCTTATATATAGGGAGGGCATCAGATTTGGTTGCGTACCTGGTCCAGCCACTACGCAACCTGCCGAAGAATCTCAACCGCCGCTCTCAAAGCGGGCAACTCTTCCAGCGTTAGCCTCTGGAGATCGGCGAATCGGAAAGCGCCCTTGGCTGCCCGGTCCACTACGTCAGCGACCTTCATGTTCCTCAGCCTGCCGACACGTTGCGCTTCGCGGACCAAATCTGCGCGGGCTGTGCCAAGAACCTTCACATCTTCAGCGGCGGGCCGCTTGGCCGGGGCGCTTGGCAGAGGCGTTGCGCCGGCTTCTTTTTCAAGAGCTTCGATCAGTTGCCGTAGCACGCTGCGATCCGGAATGTCATCCACGCGGTCGCCCGCCAGATTCATCTGCTGGCAAAGTCCCGTGAAACTCGCCTGCCCGACAACTCCGGTGGCTGCACGAAGCCGTTCCACACCACGAAGTGTGTCTTCCAACTTTGCCGACAGGGCGCTCAGCGCTGCCGCGTCCGAGATCTGCTCCGGATCCTCCGTCGCCGTGATCGCCTTCGTCACCGATCTTGCCAAACCAAACCCCACCTGTTCACAAAGCGACTTCACCAGGGCTTTGAGAGTTGGCAAATCGACTCGATCCACACTGTTGTGCTGCACGTGTCCATTCGTGCCCGTATGGCCATTTCCATTCTGGGGTTTCGTGTCGCCCGGTTTGCGCTTCGGAAGTGCCCAATCGGGTAACCGGGGTCTGGACAGCGGCTGCTTCCGATCATCCAGGTCGACCCAGATGCCACCCAGATCGTAGAGGTACCGTCCCAAACCGAAGCAAGAGCAAGCCCGCTTGAATGCCTGCGCCTCCGCCGAGGTTCCGGCATTCTCGTTATCAGCCCACTCCTCGCCCAGGCC
>JBEKPK010000534.1:0-2727 GCA_049520795.1 Bryobacteraceae bacterium | reverse complement strand
TTGAAATCGCCTCGCCCGGCCACCGGGCAGCCGCTCGAGCACTTGGCGCACTGGTAGCAGCTCATGGGCGAGGCCCCGCTGCGCTCTTGCACCTCGAAAGCCAGGCCGCCGCCGATGCTTTCGATTTCGATGGGAGACGCCATTGGGCCCGTCATTTCTTTTTCTCCGAACCGGCCAGCACCGAGAGTTTCACGGCCCCGACCTTGCGATAAACATCCTCCGGCGCCTTGATGCTGCCATCCACCGTCAGCAAGCCCTGCACTTTGACGCCAAATAGCCGCTCGTTCTCCTCCAGGTAGGGGCGGATGAGCCGCCAGTCCTTATCGGTGAGCGGGGAGAAGACCCCGCCGTTGAGCTGGCGCTCGACCACCTTCTGATGCGGATCGCGAATGTAGATGGCCCCGCCGCTGGCGAGCGAGAACAGGTTGGCGCCGGGGTATGGGGCGTGCTGGGGCCTCATGCGGCCGCGCCCGTCGAACTCGATGCCGTTGAGGATGACGAAGCCGCCGCCGGCCAGCGGATCGCCCGCCATGAAGGATTCCGCCAGGAAATCCAGGCACGTCCCGTTGATCACCACCCGCGGGCGTCCCACGGCATTGATCAGCGGCCGGCCGGCCGCGTTGCCGAGGACGTAAACCTCGCCGCCCTTGGCGCCATACATAAAGGTCTGTCCGACGTCGCCGTAGATCACCAGCTTGCCGCGCTTGGCGATCTGGGCCACCTGGTCCTGGGCGTTGCCGTGTATGCGGATCTCCAGGCCGTCCATGCCGCTGGCGGCGTAATCGCCGTTGGAGCCGTAGAGATCGATGCGCACGCCGTCGGTAGAGGCGCCGAGGCCTACCCCGTGAAAGCGCTGCCCGCGCAGCCGATAGACGGCAAACCGCTTCCAGCCCATTTCGTGAGCCCGGCGGAGCAGCCTGGCATCGCAGTCGTCGCCCTCGGGAGGGAAGCCGTGGGCGTCGATCGCCAGCAGGTCCTCGCCAGGCTGCGGAGCGGCCAGGCGGCCGCGCGTGTCCCAGGTGATCCGCCGCCATCCGCGCGCCGGCGGTTCGCCAAACAGCCCAGCGGCGTCCAGCAGGCGCTCGATGGCCTCCTCGATCACCTGGACCATGGTGGCGCGGCGCTTGTCGCCGGTGTCGAAGCGGCGGTCGTGCAGCAGTGTCAGCGCTTCGAGGGCGGCGGTGCGGGCTTTGAGACTGTCCGCTCCATGCACCAGGCTCTGGCAGAATTTGCGCAACTGGTCCGCCGGCCACGAAGCCAGGCCGAGGGCGTGCTGGAACAGGCCCTCGACATCGCCCCTCTGCTGCATCTCCTTTACCGCGCTGGGCGCTCCGTTGCCGTTCGCCTGGAAGCTCCCCAGGTCGCAGCGAACCGAGCCGCCATCGAGATCCACCGCCCGGCCGAACTTGTCCGCGCAGGTGAGCCGCTTGCCGCCGTCGCCGGCGGGCGAGACGGTGAAGACGAACGCGCCGCCATCGCTCGAGGACCCGCCCCGCGCGTTCCAATACTTGTCGGCCACGGGACAGAATCGCGGATCTTCCTTGGCCAGGCTGCGCAGAGTGGCGTCGATGGCCTGCTTCTCCGAGCAGACCAGGCCGATCTGCACATCGCCGCTGTCGGAAAAAGCGAACACCTGGGGCCGCAGCATCGCGGTGTCGGTGATTCCCAGCAATTGGAACTCGCCCTGATGGTTGCGCGCGATGATGAAGAACCACGGACCGTCCGGCGAGGCGTGAATGTGGGTGGCCTGGATCTGCCGGTAGATGGCCTGTTTTTCAGCCGGCAACTGGTCGAAATCGAGCTCCGTGGTGGGGGCCAGCGCCTCGATGATGTACTCCAACGGGTACTCGTAGACGCGGTCCCACAAATCGAAGAGCTGGACGGAAACCTCCGTGTCGGTGAGGAACTGCTGGCGGATGTTGCGCTGCCGCAGGTACTCGCAGACGGAGTGATAATTGGCGAAATCGCCGTTGTGCACCAGCGCCTCGTTCAGCCCGGCGAAGGGGTGCGCGCCGCCGGGGTGCCACACGCGGCCCTTGGTGGGGTAACGCTGGTGGGCGATCCACACATGCGCCACGAAGTCCTGAAGCTGGTAATACTCCACGTTCTGCTCGGCGTATCCCACCATCTTGAAGATCAACTGGTCGCGGCCGTGGGAAAGAACGAAGGCCCGCTTCTCGCCCAGCGATGCGTAGAAAGTCTCATTGAGCTGGTAGGAGTTGCGGAATACGAACTCGTCTTCCAATTGGCGCGGCTCGAGCCCCTTCAGGCCGGCCGTGCGCGCAAAGGCGGACAATACATCGGGCTTGACGCGGACCACGTAGCGGTGCACATCCGGCGGGCGAACTTCCAATCCGGGCAGGTCGCGATAATCGTCGATGTGGGGCTGGCGGGTGGAGAGCGCCACGTCGAAGTGCGGCAGCACGAACTGCCGTTCCACCTCGGCGTGGGCGTCGGGGTCGAGCAGGGCGATTTGCAGCAGGTAGTGGCTGTCGAGCGTCTCGCGGGAGACGCCGATCTGCTCCGGCGCCAGGCCCACGGCCGCGATGCCGCCGCCCTTGCCGTTGCCGCGGTTCTGCATCTGAATGGAGGGCTCGTAGATGAAACGACCCTTGACGGGCACGCTGCACGCGAATCCGGTGACGCCGCAGCCGCCTTCTTCCTCGCGTTCCGGCAATCGCTCGATATCGGAATAGATTTGCGATCTGCTGGCTAGCAGCCGCTCGG
>JBEKPK010000533.1:0-2737 GCA_049520795.1 Bryobacteraceae bacterium | reverse complement strand
AATGAGCCGACTTCCCACCAAACGTAGGCGTCAGCCTCTCCATAGGCCGAGTCGGAGTCGTAAGCCACCGTGTTTCCGTTGGGGTCAGAGAGGGTCGCGTCGGCGCGGAGCCCGGTTTCGCCGAACTCCCCATAGTCCACCGTGCGCGCATATCCGTTGATCTCGCCGGTGGTCGGGACAATGCCGGAGTCGCCCGCCCGCCAGTCCGCCGCGATGGATTTGAGGGCGGCGCCTTCCTGGTCGGTCAACCCGGCAGTCCTGTAATAATTGCTTGAGCCGAGGAAGCGGTCCGGCTGCGCCGCGCGCATCGCTCGGGCGGCGTTCCGCTGAGTGCGGGGTGATTTGGCGCTCTGTTGGGTCGAGCTCAAGGTAGGGCAGGCGCTTTCGCCCGCCAGTTTTTCATGAGATTTCGCGGCCGGCGGCCCATCCCGACGGGGGCGAAGAACCACCTGAGACCCACGGTGGGCAGGCGGAATCGCTTGCCCCATCAACTCGGGCCATAATGGGACTTGTGACCTGCAACGCTCCCGATAAAGCTGGTTCAGCGCGACTCGCCCGCTACGCGCGGTTTCTCCTTTTGGTCGCGGCGGCGGCGTTCATACTGGTTGGCGCCCGTTCTACGGCGGAGCAGGCGTCTTTCCGCTTCGCGATTCTGGGCGACCGGACGGGCGAAGCGCAGCCCGGTGTTTATGAACAGGTCTGGCGGGAAGCCAGCGCCGAACGCCCGGCGTTTGTGATTGCGACCGGAGACACGATCGAGGGTCTGAACGACGCCACCGCGCCGGCCCAGTGGCGGGAAGTGGAACGGCTGCTGCTGCCTTACAAGCGCTTTCCCTTCTACGCCGTTCCCGGAAACCACGATATCTGGTCGGCGGAATCGGAGGGTCTGTTCGAACGGCACACGGGGCGCCCGCGGCGCTACAGCTTCGACTATGGCGGCGCGCACTTCACGATCCTCGACAACAGCCGTTCGGAGGAGCTGTCCACGGAGGAAGTGGCGTTCCTGGAAAGCGACCTGAAAGCCCATGCCGCCCAGCCGCTGAAGTTTGTTTTCTCGCACCGGCCATCCTGGCTGGTCGACGTGGCGGTTCGAAATCCGGATTTCGCTCTGCACCAACTCGCGCGGCAATACGGAGTGCAGTACGTCATAGCGGGCCACGTGCACCAGTTGCTGCACCTGGAGCTCGACGGCGTCACGTACCTTTCGATGCCCAGCTCGGGCGGCCATTTGCGAGGCTCCGAAGAATACCACGACGGCTGGTTCTTCGGACATGCCCTAGTGCAAGTGAGCGCGGCCAAAGCGGACTTCAAAATTCAGGAATTGAAACCGCCGCACGGCCAGGGCCGGATCACCCAACTGACCGACTGGGGCATGCTGGGCCTGGCCCAAGACCGCAAAGCAACTGCGGCGCCGCCCCGATAGGCCAGGAACCCCCATGGGAGGCGACCAAAAAAGGGGCGACGGCAAGAACCGAGCATCCGGCTTGACGGCCTACCCGGACCTTCTCACAGGTGTTCAGGCGCCATGGCGTGGCGCGCACTCCTGCCTGCCGCGCCCCGGCTCATGCCGACGCCTGGCTCCGACACTTTGCCGGAAACGGGTAATTGTGAGGCAGGCGCTTTCGCCTGCCAACCGGCTTCAGTAGGCGGCGCCCGAGCTGCGCTCGGGTTGACAGGCGAAAGCGCCTGTCCCACATCGGAGGGTGGAGTGTGAGATATGCGGCCTACTGGTCGTCCCTCTTCATGAGCTTCTGAATCTGCTTGAGGTTGGTCTTGACTTCCTCGGCCGCGTCCGCCATCTGGTTGGTATCGTAGATCACCCGCGGCGTAATCAGGATAACCAGCTCGGTTCGGCCTTTGCTCACGCTCTTGGAGCCGAACAGACTGCCCAGCACGGGGATCCGGTTCAGCAACGGAACGCCGGTCAAAGTGTTACCGTACGTTTCCTGGATGAAACCGCCGATGGCGATGGTGTCGCCATCCTGCACGGTGACCTGGGTACTGAAGGTGCGCTGCGAAAACGAGTCCGATTGGATGCCGGCGCCCGGCGTCGGCGCAATGGGGCTGCTGACGTTCTCGTTGATCTCCATGGTGACCACGCCGCTCGAGTTTATGCGCGGCACGATGGACAGCGTCACGCCCGAATTGACGTTCGAGATGGTGTTGGTAAACAGGTTGGTCCCACTGGTCTGCACGCCCGCGACGGCCTGCGAGGTGAGTACGGGAACCTCCTCGCCGACGTTCATCACCGCTGGAATGCTATCCGTGGCGATGATGCTGGGCGAGGAAATGAGACGCGATTGGGAAGTGGTCTCGGCGGCCGCCAGGGCGGTAATGACCTCATGGCTGTGAAGCACCAGCGCCCCCACCGAAAAGTTCAATCCGCCGCCGCTGGTGGTCACCGGCCCGCTGTTGGCGGTGAGCGTGCGGGATTGAGTTCCCGCGGCTTCCAGATACGCGTTCACGCCCGAGGAAAAGGCGCCCGTCAGGTCCACTTCGTAGATCTTGGCGTCGATCAGGACCTGGCGCGGCGGCACGTCGATCTGCGTCAGCAGGTCTTTGATCTGTTCCCATTCCTGGGGCGTGCTGCGCACCAGGATGGTGTTGTCGAACGGGTTGGGAATTACGGTGGGGCCTCTCCCCTGGTTCGAAGCTTCGCTGGCCGCAATCCCCAGATAGGAGCCTGTCAGGCCGGCGCCGCCTCCCGTCGTCGTCGGGTTGGCGCTCACCGCCGAGG
>JBEKPK010000532.1:0-2742 GCA_049520795.1 Bryobacteraceae bacterium | reverse complement strand
GAACTCGACCGTCTGTTTTGTGCCAAACGGCAGGCGGCCGCTAATGGCCAATTTGGCGAGCCCGTGCACGCCCGACCAGGCAACGACGGCAAGGGGCAGCGGGTCGCCCGCCGGCAAGCCTCCTGCTGCTTGCACGGCCGCCACCGCGTCCAGAAGGGTTTGGAACGCCCGGAGGCCCGCCCCTGAGGCGCTTGCCGGGGGTTCTTTCACCGCGGGCAGGTCGAACATCACCTGGAGGTGCTGCGGCCAGCGTAACGCAAATTGTAGGTACCCACGCCCCGCCAGACGCAACCGCTCCTCGGCCGTGCGCCCCTCTGACATCGCCTCCTGCATTGACGCGGTCAACAGCTCGAAACCCTCTGTAGCCACCGCGCACACCAAGTCCTGCTTATCGCGAAAATGCCGGTAGGGCGCGTTGTGCGACACTCCGGCGCGCCGGGCTACTTCGCGAAGTGTGAAGGCTTGCGGCCCGACCTCCGACATGAGCCGGAGCGCCGAGCGAAGCAAGACTTCCTTCAGGTTGCCGTGGTGGTACTGGCGTTTTCGGGCCATAATTCCTCCCCCCAAGAAATCTAGCAGAAAGATGTTGACAAGCGCAACATCCGAATGTAAGCTCGATGTTGTCAATGTCAACATCGGAGGCTTAAGATGGTTTCCTACAAGCAACACGCTCTCGACGAACGCTGGGACGCGATTGTAATCGGCTCGGGCATCGGAGGGCTGGCCGCAGCCGCCCTGCTCTCCAAGCACGCGGGCAAAAGAGTTCTGGTGCTGGAGCGCCACTACACCGCCGGTGGCTACACGCATGCCTTCCACCGGCCCGGATACCAATGGGACGTGGGCGTGCATTACATTGGCCAGGTGCACGATCCTTCCTCGCAGCTTCGCGCCCTCTTCGACCACCTGAGCGACGGACATCTACAGTGGCAACCGATGCCGGACGTCTACGACCGCGTGATCATGGGTGGGAACACATTCGAATTCCCCAGCGGCCGCGAGCGTTTACGCGAGCAGTTGAAGCGGTATTTCCCCGAGGAAGCGTCTGCGACGGACCGCTATATCGACGTAGTCATCTCCACGCAGAAGGCCGTCGGGCTGTACGTTGCCGAGAAAGCGATTCCGCGGCCCTTGGCATGGCTCGCAGGAGGCTTGATGCGGGCGCGTTTCCTGCGCGGGGCGCGCCAGACGACGCTCGAGGTGCTGCGAGGGTTCACCGCCAACCCGGACTGGATCGGGCTCGTCACCGCGCAGTGGGGTAATTACGGGCTTCCACCCGCGCAGAGCAGCTTCGGCATCCACGCGGTCGTGGCGGGGCATTACTTCGAGGGCGCCAGCTACCCGGTGGGAGGCGCGGAACGCATTGCTCAAACCATCGCGCCGGTCATCGAGCAGAATGGCGGCCAGGTTGTGATCAGCGCGGAAGTCGCCGAGATCATCGTAGAGAGCGGGACGGCTGTGGGCGTACGCATGGCCGATGGCCGCGAATTCCGCTGCGGGATCGTCATCAGCGACGCGGGCGCACGCAACACTTTCGAGCGCCTGGTTCGAGCGGAGCAGCCGCTACGAAACGAACTGCGGCGGATTCCACCTTCCATGGCTCACCTCAGCCTTTACGTCGGCGTGAAGCAGAGTGCGGCAGAACTCGGCTTGAATGGAACGAACCTGTGGGTTCATCCCACGCCTGACCATGACGCGAACTTCGCCCGCTTCGTTAAGGACCCGGCCGCGCCCTTCGGGCTGTTGTTCATCTCTTTTCCCTCGGCGAAGGATCCGGACTTTGAGCGCAAGTACCCCGGCCGGGCCACGCTCGAAGTGGTCACCCTTACTCCCTATGAATGGTTTGCGCGCTGGGAGGGCTCCCGCTGGAGGCGTCGGACAGAGGATTACGAGGCGTTCAAGAAGGAATTAGCGACTCGTTTGCAGAGCGAACTCGAGCGGTTGGTGCCCGCCGTGGCTGGGAAGATTGACCACGCGGAACTTTCCACGCCGATCACCACGCGCCACTTTATGAATTACGAGCACGGAGAAGCCTATGGCCTCGCCGCCACACCGGAGCGCTTCATTTCACGCTCGCTCACGCCCCATACCTCCGTCCCGGGCCTCTACCTGACCGGGCAGGACGTGGCGGCGCTCGGCGTTGCCGGCGCACTCTTCGGTGGCCTGGCCGCCGCGTCGGCAGTGCTCGGTAAGAATCTCGCCGGCAAGATAAAACCCCGAACCACGGCAGCAGTTGCGGCGTAGTCATGAGGTTTGGAGACCCTTGCTCGACCGGGGGGCATGGGCAACGGGGAAGCTTGCGCGCCCGTGCTATGCGGCCAACACGGCATCCCTCCGTATATGACCGTAACTAAATGCTGTCGCCCGGTGTTAAAATGACCTGAGGACAGGGCGGAAGTCATAGGTCATGAGTTCGCGCAGGGTGCAGCAAGGCAGCAGCGTGCTTTGCCGTCACATCTTGGGCCAACTGCGATCAGGCATCAATCATGATAAGGAATCTAAGGGCGCGGCCGGAGTGGAAGTTCTTCAGCATTCTACCCAAGGCCAACGGCGCCCTCACCTTGGCGTGGTGGATTGTGCTTCTCATGCGAGGGTTCCTCCCGGCGTTGTTCGCCATTGCCATGGGCGTGGTGGTAGGCGCCGCGGTTCGCAGTGCCTCGCTTGCCGCGCCACTGGCCTTAGTCGGCGTCTTGTTCGTGCTGTTGCAGGTGTTGTCGCCGCTGCATCGGGTGATCAGTACGAACC
>JBEKPK010000531.1:0-2743 GCA_049520795.1 Bryobacteraceae bacterium | reverse complement strand
ATTCTGGCGGAAGATGTGAACCGCCTCAGCGGCGCATCCGCGTAGCCGACTTTTGGGCGCTTAGCCCCAAGACGGCGGCGACCCCGACCTAAATGGGAGGCCTAGCCTCAACGGCGCCGGGCGGAACTGAGAACCTGAAGGTATCTGGCGGAAATGTGGGATTGCTTTCGTAGCTGATGAACGCGGTTGTGCGGACGATTCGTATGCCTGTTTTCTCATCCTCGCTTTCAGCAACGTCACGCAAGATCAATGCCGAAATAGGATCGATGCACATAGTACGGACAGTGCTCAGAGTGGCGTGCTTCCACGTAGCGCGTACCAGTACACACCCCCGGTCTCCGTCCGCGAGTTGAACGTGATCACGGCCCACGACCGAGGCCGTAACGGGATTGTTATCCAGTTTGTAGAACTTACTCAACGGAAAATCGCATTCAGGCATCACTCTGGCTTCGCCGCGGTAGTAGCTGTGGCCATCGCCCGAGTAGAAGGTCTCGGCTCCGTCGCAGACCAATATTGTCTGGTCATCACCACTGTTTTTTCGGCTCATTTTCAGAGGAGACTGTACGGCGATCCTGGTTCGAACCTCATCTTGCAGGTTCATTCCACCGCCCGAAAGCTGGGACCTTTCGACAACTTCGGCCCGCCAGTTTCTTGTGCCTTCTGCAATACGATTGCACCTTTGGAGCAATTCCTTCGCTTCCTCGACATTTTGGGCCGTGGCGAGCACGGAGGCCAGTAGAACTGTCGAAGACAGGCGGTGCATAGCTTGAGGCTACCACGCAGGTAAGTGGCGTCGCCACAGAAGTGCCCCAAGCCGCCTGGCCGGCCCAAGCACCTCGCGAAACGCCCCCTACTTTTCCCCCACCCCCAACAGCGTTTCGAAGTGCGGCGCTTCGGTTTCCCTATGCACCACGGCCGTTTCCACATTGCGGAATCCGGCGTCCTGTAAATAGCGTTCGATTTCCAGCTCGCTGAAGCCCAGCCACAGATCGGCGTACATCTCGCGCGCTTTCTCGAATTGGTGGCGGCTCAAATCGAGGATCGCGATGCGCCCGCCGGGCTTGAGGATGCGCCACGCCTCGGCGATGGCCCGCTCGGGGTGGCTGGCGTGGTGCAGCGCCTGGCTCAGAATGGCCAGATCCACCGTGCGCGCCCGGATGGGAACGTCTTCGATGTCGCCCAGCCGGTATTCCAGGTTGGCGATGTTGTGTTTGCGCGCCAGCTCCGCGCCGAATTCCACCATCTTCTCGGAATTGTCGATGGCGATCACTTTCTTGGCGCGCTGCGCCAGCAGTTGCGATAGCGTCCCTTCGCCGGCGCCGAGGTCGGCGATCGCCATGGGCGGCATCAGCTTGAGCAGCGCTTCGGCAATGCCTTTCCAGGACCGCCCGGGGACGTACTGGCGGCCGAATTTGCCGGCCAGATCGTCGAAGTAGCGGCGCATGCTGTCGTGGCGCTTGCGCAAGACCAGGCGCAGCGCCTGGCGGTCCCGCTCGGCCTCCGGGATTTCGCGGGCGGCTTCGCCCAGCAGGTTCATCAGGCCCGCCGGGGCGGTCAAACGGTAGAAGGCGTTCTTGCCGGTGCGCCGGTCCTCCACCAACCCGGCGTTCTTCAGCAGCGCCAGGCTGGTGGAGACCTGGCTCTGGCCCTTGCCCACAATCTCCTGCAGTTCGGCGACCGATAGTTCCTCCTGGCCCAGCAGCAGGAGCAGGCGCAGGCGGTTGGGGTCGGCCGCCAGGCGCAGCGATTTTAGTATTGACGCCATCTCGAAAACCGTCTAACATCAATATATCAATATTTATTGATGCGAGGTAGGGAAGATATGGGTGTTGCGACGCTGAACCGGAACGAGTTTAAGGTGGCCGATCTTTCGCTGGCCGATTGGGGCCGCAAAGAGATCGCCATCGCGGAGTTCGAAATGCCGGGCCTGATGGCCATCCGGCGCAAGTACGCGGCGGGGAAGCCGCTGGCCGGAGTGCGGGTCACGGGCTCCTTGCACATGACCATTCAGACCGCCGTGCTGATCGAGACGCTGGCGGAATTGGGCGCTTCGGTGCGCTGGGCGAGCTGCAACATATTCTCGACTCAGGATCACGCGGCGGCGGCCATCGCGGCCACCGGCGTCCCGGTATTCGCCTGGAAGGGCGAATCGCTCGAGGACTACTGGTGGTGCACCTACCAGGCGCTCAGCCACCCGGGCGGCAAGGGCCCGCAACTGGTGGTGGACGATGGCGGCGACGCCACGCTGCTGATCCACAAAGGCTACGAGCTGGAAAACGGCTCCGGCTGGGTCCGTGAGCCCTCCGCCAGTCACGAAGAGGAAGTCATCAAGAACCTTCTGAAAAGCGTCCACGCCGAGAGCCCCAATCGCTGGCATGAGATCGCCAAGGAATGGCGCGGGGTATCGGAAGAGACCACCACCGGCGTGCACCGGCTCTACAAGATGCAGGAGGCGGGAACGCTGCTGGTTCCGGCTGTCAACGTCAACGATTCGGTGACCAAGTCCAAGTTCGACAACCTGTACGGCTGCCGCGAATCGCTGGCCGACGGCATCAAGCGCGCCACCGACGTGATGGTGGCGGGCAAGGTGGCGGTGGTGTGCGGCTACGGCGATGTGGGGAAGGGATGCGCGCACTCGCTGCGCGGCATGGGGGCGCGCGTGGTGATCACCGAGATCGACCCCATCAACGCGCTGCAGGCGGCCATGGAAGGCTTCGAAGTCACCACCGTGGAAGACACGCTG
>JBEKPK010000530.1:0-2760 GCA_049520795.1 Bryobacteraceae bacterium | reverse complement strand
AAAGTAGTCCTCCGAGCCGGTGCCGTTGATCGCGGGTTTGGATTCGTCGTCGACGAAGATCATGTCGTCGCCTTCGCCCCACCAGCCATTGGCGTTTTCGAGCACTCCGAGCGTCACGCCCATCAGGTGGCCGCGGCCGCGGGCTTCGGTGTAAATGTAATTGTTGCGGCCATCGAGGTTGAGTTTGGGGCCGTCCGTAATGACCGGCACGCAGGGCGCCGCCTGGCGGTACTGGGCGTGGAAATACATGGCGTCCTCGGGCAGATCAGGCACCGTCATGTAATCGATGTTGGAGTAGAACGAGCCCGCCTCGCGCTTACCTTCATTGGTGACATTGAGGCGCGCCGACCGGCGGTACGGCATGGCGAAATAGCAGTTGAGCGACTTACCGGGCGAGCACGCCAGGTATTCCGACTGGTAGTTGAAATAGGAGCCGAGGTTCAGGCCGAAGAAATCTCCGATCGGCGTTTCGATGCTCGGCTTGGGGTTGTCGTCCCACCAGGCGCGCAGCACCAGTTCCTTGAGATGCATGTCGCTCTGCGCCGCGATGGTGAACCAGATGTGCGAAATCACACCCGGCCCATCGGCGCGGAAGACTTCCTGCACCGCGCCGGCCGGAACGCGCCAGGAATCGCGATTGCCGCCGGTGCGGTCGAAGCTCGATTGTTTGAGCGATTTATATGCTTGGGTGCGGGCGTATGCAGGTAGGATTGGGAGCGGGGAACCGCTCGCCGGGCGGCCTTGCGGAAGCGCCGTCTGGGGTGCGGCGGCTGCCAGGCCGCCGGCGGCGAGCACGCGGCGTAGAAAGCCGCGGCGGCCGTTGGCAGGGGTTACGGTCGTGCGCATGGTAGCTATTGTAGGCCACGGCGCCGCGCTGGGGGAATCGCCTTGTCAATTGCCAAATCGACTGGCCGGACGGCACACTCGCCGTCCGGCCGTCTGAAGGCACGGAGCGGAAATAGGGAGGGGCTTAGAAATCGATCTTAATCTTGGAGCCGCCGAGTTCGATGTCTTTCACAACGTTAGTGCCGCCGTCGTTGGTGGAGTCGATCAAGGTTTGGTCGAACTTCTTGTCGCTGTTCTCGACCTTTACGTCGGTGGTGACGGACTTGTTACTGTTTGCATCGGTGAACGTCGCTTTGTTGCCGTCGAGTTTCAAGTGATAGTCGCCGGCCTTCAGTTGAACGCTGCCGACTTTAGTTGCAGAATTGAAACTGACGTCGTAAGTCTTGGCAAACGTCATGGATAGAGTGAAGATAGCCAGCACTGTGGCCAGCAAGACGGACTTTAGTCTCATGAGTTAAGGTTCTCCTTTTTGCGAATCAAAGAGTTTAGGGGCCGGATCAGGTCGGGGCGATTCGGGGCTCGAAAAACTGCTCTATCGGCTCGCAATTAAGTAGACGCCGGATAACTGTTGAAAGTTACATCATATTGGGATATGACAGCGCTGAAATAGTCAACGGTCAGACGCTTCCCGCACCAGCCAGTCATGTCATCGGAATGCCGGCAGGTTTGTGTTCAGGACCTGTAATTCCAGTGTTTTCACAACGATGCTGGGCGACGCTCTGGTCCTCCGTGACGGCCACGCCGGCGCGGGGAATGCCGGCGCCATCGATATACCTGCGAGCTCGTGGCCCAAGTTCCTTCTTTTCAGTCTCTGAGGAGTTGCGCACTGGAGCGCCGAAAGATCGCCTCCGGCGCCGACGTGGCCGCGAAAAACGGCTGAGGTCATAGTGGTATCGTGATCGGGTGCGCCAGGTAATGCCAGAGCGAACGGTGTGGGCGCCGGGGCGTGTGAACCTGATCGGTGAGCATATCGACTATCACGGTCTGGCGGTTCTGCCCATGGCGTTGCTCCGGCGGGTGCAGGTTCGATACCGGCCACGAACCGGCCGCCGCATTTGTGCCCTCAGCGCGCCCTACGGCCGGCGGGAGTTCGAGTGGACCGCCGAACTGACTCCGGCCTCGGCCGGCGATTGGGAGAACTACCTACGGGCGGCAGCCTTGGCGGTTGCCGGCAAGTGGGGCGTCCTCGAGGGCATGGACGCCACCGTGATTTCGGACCTGCCCGCGGCCGCCGGGCTGTCTTCCTCGTCGGCGCTGCTGGTGGCTTTTACCTTGGCGCTGCTGGAAGCCAATGGTCGCCGCGCCTCGTTCGAAGAATTGATGGAGATTCTGCCCGATGCCGAGCAGTTCGTCGGCACGCGCGGCGGCGGTATGGATCACGCAGCGTGCCTGGCATCGAAGGATGGCTGCGCCACCCTGGTGGAGTTCGCGCCGCTGGCGCTGCGCCACATTCCCGTGCCCCGGGACTGGAGTTTCCTGGTGGCCCACAGTCTGCAGACGGCTGAGAAATCGGGCGCCGCGCGCCAGGAATACAACCTGCGGCGCCAGACCGGCGAAACGGCTCTGGCACGTCTGGGGCTGGCTTCCTATCGCGACGCGTTGGATGACGCCGCGCAAGCCGCCGCCAGGCTCGACCCCGGACCGCAACGCGACAGCTTCCTCCACACTACCGGCGAAGCGCGGCGGGTGCGGGCCGCCGTCGAAGCCATGGAGCGCGGCGACTGCGCCCGCTTCGGGCAGTTGCTGGTGGAGTCGCACGCCAGCCTGCGCGACCGTTTGCGCGTAAGTTGCCCCGCGCTCGACAAGTTGGTGGACGCCGCCATGGAATCGGGCGCGGCGGGCGCGCGTCTCACCGGCGCCGGTTTCGGCGGGTGCGCCGTGGTGCTGTGCCGGGCACGGGAAGCCGCCGCCGTG
>JBEKPK010000529.1:0-2767 GCA_049520795.1 Bryobacteraceae bacterium | reverse complement strand
CGGGTCTTGCCGCGACCTGAGGCGGCTGGGTTCAACCGCCGGATGCGGAAAACCGCACGTCCGGTGGTGTGGGAGGGTGACGGGGCGCAATCCCCGTCACTCCACCCGATCCAGAAGGCTTGACCCCACACGGGCTGGCCCATCAGCACCTGAAATACGGCTTCAGATAATCGACGATCTCCTTGAGCGCCTGCTTGCCGGCTTCGTCCAGAGGCCGGTCGGGACCGGACCCGGCCGAGGCTGCCTTGGCGGCCGCCGCGAAACCCTGGGCCGGCGCCTTGCGGACGGCATAGTTCTTAAACACGCCCCGCAGGCACAGGATGTACTTCATGGGCTCCATGCCGGAATAGATCCCCATCTCCGTCAGCAGCAGCAGGGTCCGGGCGTGCATGTCCAGGGCTTCCTTACGCTTGCCCTGATGCCAAAAGTCCCAGGTGGCGGCGTAGAGATCCGCGAACCCGGGCAGGGGCATGCAGCCGTCCGAGCCGCGGCGCATCTCCTCGATAAGCGTGCGCCCATGCGCGCCGGTCATGATCTTGATCTCGCCCGAGGACATCTTAGTCAACTGCACGATGCGCGCCAGCACGTCCCCGGCCTCGTCCTTGAGGTAGCGCATGGTGGGGATGGCCTTGTACATGGCCATTATCAGATCCACATCCATGTCGCCCACCGCCTGGACGAACAGCGGAAGCCGGGTGGCGCTCCCGATGGCCTGGTAGTATTCGAGCATTTGCGGCGCGGTCAGGTTCTCCGAGGGGGGAAGCGAGATGACGCCGTCGGCGCCCACTTTCTCGGCGTGCCTCGCGAGCTCGAGAGACGTCGCCAAGTCGGCCGACTGCACGCCGAAGACGATGGCCGGTTTCAGTTTCTTGCCGGCCGAGCCAATCGCCTCCATACCCTGCAAGCGCTCCCGCGCGGTGAGACTGGTCCATTCGCTCACCATCTGGGGCCAGACAAAACCATGCACGCCGCCGCGGTCGATGAACTTCAACTCTTCCACCAGCGTGTCTAAATCCAGCTTGTCGTCAACGGTGAAGGGCGTCTGCGCAATGGGAAAGATCCCGCGCAACGGCTTGGCGGTGGCCTGCTGCGCGAATAGGCCCCCACCCGGAAGAACCAAGCCGAGCGCGCCGGCGCCGAACAGGCCGAGGATCTCCCTTCGGCATGGACCTCTCAAAGGATGTCTATTCTCCATGGCTTTTCCCAAGCATACAACGCGTCAAGACAGCGCCTGAATGGCCAGCACGATTCCCAGCCCCACCACCGATGCAATGACTTTCATCGCCGTCCACGTTTTTAGCGTCTGCGCCACCGTCATTCCGAAGTACTGGTTCACCAGCCAGAAGCCCGAATCGCTGACGTGCGAGAATCCCGATCCGCCGCAGCACAGCGCCAGCATGATCAGGTTGGGACTGTAGCCGGGGATCCCCTTCACGATGGGCGCCACGATTCCGGCCGCGGTGATGATGGCCATCGTGGCCGAACCTTGCGCGATGCGCAGGGCCGCGGCGATGGCCCAGGCCACGAGGAGCGGCGAGATGGACGATGTCATCAGCAGGTGGCCGGCGTACTGGCCGACCCCGGAATCGACGATCACCTGCTTGAACGCACCGCCCCCGCCCATGATGCACAGCAGCGCGCCCATGGGCGCAAGCGACTGCGCCGCCATTTTGGCCGCGTGGTCGCGTGTGACGCCGCGCCGGATGCCGAACCAGTAAATCGCCACCAGGGCGGTGATGGTGAGCGCGGTGAACGGGTGCCCGAGAAACGTGGCCGCCCCGCCGTGCGGCAGTTTGTACAGGTTGGCCAGAGTCGCGCCGAAAATCAGCAGGATCGGCAACACCAGCAATAGAACGATCACCGGGAGCGAGGGCGCCGGGCCTTGCGCCGGTTCGGCTTTGGGCGCCGCTTCGGAGATCCCCGGAACGGGAATGTTCATCCGCTTCGCCACCCAGCCGCCGTAAAAGACTCCACCCACAATGGCCATGGGCGCCGCGACCGCAATGCCGTAGAGAATCGACAGCC
The DNA here is from genome assembly GCA_049520795.1 of Bryobacteraceae bacterium. Classification (GTDB taxonomy): domain Bacteria; phylum Acidobacteriota; class Terriglobia; order Bryobacterales; family Bryobacteraceae; genus BOG-224. The sequence continues at coordinate 742 of JBEKPK010000529.1, read as the reverse complement.
CCAGGTCGGCGCCGAACAATTGGGCGGCGGCGGCCGGCGCGGGATGCGGGGCCACCATGGAATGCGTCATGGTGAGCGCGGCCGCCATGGGCAATCCGTAGTACAGCACCGACCGCTTGGTTTCGCGCGCCAGGTTCCATACCAGCGGCGCCAGGATGACGAAGCCGACCTCGAAGAACAGCGGCAGCCCCACCAGGAACGCAGCGATCAAAATCGCCCACACGGCGCGTTCCGTGCCGAATTTCTCGAGCAGCCAGTCGGCCAGCACGCGCGCGCCGCCGGAGTGCTCCAGGAAACGGCCGATCATGGCCCCCAGCCCCACCACCACCGCGATGAATCCCAGCGCGTCCCCGAATCCGCTCTGGATGGATTTCAGGACTTTCTCCGGCGGCATGCCGGCCGCCAAGCCGAGCGCCATGCTGGAGACCATCAGCGCCAGGAAGGCATGCAGCTTGGCCGCCAGGATCAGAACCAGCAGCAGCGCAATCGCAACCACTGTCATCAGGATCAGATACGGTCCGTTCGCGGGCATAGGGTATCTGCATTGTATAAGGTGGCGCAGGCGTCGGAATCACCAGTCCAGCCGCTCCCTTACGGTCGCGGCTCGCCAGCCTTCTACGCCTGAATCCCGAAGTTGGGCGCGTTGTATCAGGGCACGGCTTCAGCCGTGCCGCAAACGGGAACCCCAGAGGGCTTTAGCCCCTGTCTTTTCAGGAGGATGAAATGGATTTGCGCCGGGGTT
>JBEKPK010000528.1:0-2771 GCA_049520795.1 Bryobacteraceae bacterium | reverse complement strand
GGGCGCATCCAGCAGGACCGGGATTTCGAGTCCGGCCGGGAGGGGCGTCGCCGCTTCCACGCCACTCGGCGTTACCGTCCGGAGCTCCGAAGCCGCTGCGACCGCATCGAATTTGATGGAACTCTGGGCCTCAAAGGCCCGGCAATGGGTGAACGCGAATATGTTCCGGTCCTCTGCGTCCGCGTCGGAGGTTGAGAGTACGCTGATGGAACCCTCTTGCGGCAACATCACAACGTCGTTGCCGAGCCGCATCCGGGCGTAGTTCACTATCATGCTCGCGGCCTTTATCGGGAGAAGCGGTGGAATATCGTAGGCCTGGTCCTCCAGGCGAAGCACGTCCAGCGTCGCCGGATCTACCCAGGCCGAGCCCTTGATGCCCGCCGATCCACCGCCGGCGGCGTGAATCGTCAAGCCGCTGTCGAACTGAGACACAACAAAGTCCCAGCGCGCCGTCCGGCGCCCTTCGAGCTGTTCCTCGCCGCGCCAGGTGAGCTGGGCGTTGGGGTTGAGGAAAACAGCTTTCAAATGCAGGGCAAAAGCGCCGGTCGACATCAGTCCGCCGCCGGTGAACGCCGCGGGATCCTCCTCCTGAATCCGGTTCGTTCCCGGCGCGGCGTAAAGTTCGGCTCTGCCGGTGTAAAGCACTTCCATCCTGACACTGTCCACGAACTTCAACCGCCCCTCTGTGGAAGCTCTGGAAAACCGTAACAAAGTCTCCAGGCAGGTGTAGTTTGGAAGATGCTCGAAGGCCTCGCGGACGTGCGCCTTTACGTGCGCCAGTAAGACCGCTTCCGGAGCTAGCTGCTGGGCGAAGACCGCCGGAGAGGGGATCGCCGCCAGAGCCAGAAAAACCGCCAATGCCCTCGGGCGTCTTCTCGGAAAATCCCGCAATTCGGCCCGGATTCTCATGATTCACTCCCGACACCGCGCCCTATGACGCGCTCATTGTAGTGGACCCCGCCATTCGGCCCGAAGTTCCCGCACACGGATTTTACTCTTAAGCGGGCCTCATCAGGTGGAATTTCCGGGAAGAACGACTCTAGAAGCGAAATCCGTTTCAACGTTCGCCCCATTTGAGTTTCTGCCGCAGCACGTCGAAGAACATCATTTGCGGCGGGCGGATCAGCCGGAGCGTGTAGGTCGAGCTGCGGCAGACCAGCGTGTCGCCTCCCCGGATGGGCGCGCCCACCTGCCCGTCGATGGTGAGGAACGCGCCATCGTCCGGCGCTCGCGAGGTGACCCGGATGATGCTGGTTTCGGGAACGATCACCGGCCGGTTGGTGAGCATGTGGGGGCAGATGGGCGTGAGGCAGATGGCCGGGACGGAGGGAAAGATGATGGGGCCGCCGGCCGAAAGCGAGTACGCCGTCGAGCCGGTGGGCGTCGAGATGATCAGCCCGTCGGCCTTGTACGCGCACACGAACTGATTGTCCACGTGGGCGTCGAGATCGATCATGCGGGCGATGGAGGTCTTGGCCACCACGGCGTCGTTGAGCGCTTCGTAGCGGGCCACCACTTCGCCGGCGCGCACCAATTCGGTGGTCAGCAGCTTGCGATTGGCGATGCGGTGCTCACCGCGAAAAGCGCGCTCCAGCTCGGGAAACAGATCCTCCACGGTGATGGCCGTGAGGAAGCCGAGACCGCCCAGGTTCACGGGAAACAGGGGAATCTCACGCCGGCCGATGGCCCGCGCGGCGGAAAGCAGCGTGCCATCGCCGCCCAGCACCACCACCAGGTCGCAGCCTTCGGTCACCTGGTCGCGCGGGAGCCCCGCCACGCCGCAGTAGAAAGCCGTCTGTTCGTCCAGCCGGACGGCGATCCCGCGCCCGTGCAGCCACTCGATCAGCTTCGGAACGACGATGCCGGCCGCTTCCACCGCGGGCTTCGAGACGATCCCGACGGTTCTAATGATGGGCATACAGGAGAAACTCCTTGTTACCTTCGGCCCCCAGAATCGGACTATCTAGAAGGGCCGTTTGAAACCCGCACTCCCGCACGGCGCGCTCCACGCGCTCGCAGGCCGCGCGGTGGATTTCCGGATCGCGCACAATGCCGCCCTTGCCCACGTACCCGCGGCCCGCTTCAAACTGCGGTTTGACCAGTATAACCAGTCGCCCATCCGGTTGCAGGAGGGGCACGGCGGCCGGCAGGATCAGGGTGACGGAAATGAAGCTGACGTCGCATACGATAAGGTCCACGCGCTCGCCGATGTCTTCGAAGCGAAGGTGGCGCGCGTTGATGCCTTCGTGCAAGGTCACGCGCGGGTCGGTGCGCAGCTTCCAATCGAGCTGCCCGGCGCCGACGTCCACGGCGTGTACGCGGGCGGCGCCGGCCTGGAGCAGCGCATCCGTGAATCCGCCGGTTGAGGCGCCGATATCCAGGCACACGGCGCCAGATACGGGGATGTTGAAATGGCGCAGAGCGGCGGCCAGCTTGAATCCGCCGCGCCCCACGTAGGGCGGGCGAACGCGCACTTCCACCTCGGCATCGCCGGGAACGGACTGGCCGGCCTTGGCGGCCTTCTGCCCCCGGCAATACACTTCGCCGGCCAGGATAAGCGCCTGGGCCTTCTCGCGGGATTCGGCCAATCCGCGATCCACCAGCAACCGGTCAAGCCGCGTTTTCATGCCCATGTGGGGTCAAGCCTTTGGGATCGGGTGGAGTGACGGGGATTGCGCCCCGTCACCCTCCCACACCACCGGACGTGCGGTTTTCCGCATCCGGCGGTTGAACCCAGCCGCCTCAGGTCGCGGCAAGACCCGATGGAAACA
>JBEKPK010000527.1:0-2771 GCA_049520795.1 Bryobacteraceae bacterium | reverse complement strand
ATCGTGGAAACTCTTCTTCACGTCGTGCAGCTCGAGCCGGTCCTGGGGGCGTTTGGGACCGGCCATCGAAGGAGTCACCGTGGCCAGGTCCAACTCCACCACGTCCGCGTAGACCGGGTCGGGCGTCGCATCCGTCCGGAACAGCCCCTGCGCCTTGGCGTAGGCTTCCACCAGCGCGATCCGCTCCGGCGGGCGGCCGGTGAGCTGGAGATAGGCGATGGTTTCCGCGTCCACCGGGAAAAAGCCCATGGTGGCCCCATATTCCGGGGCCATGTTGGCCACCGTGGCGCGGTCCGCCAGGCTCAAGGCGCTCAGGCCGGCGCCATGGAATTCCACGAACTTGCCCACCACCCCCTTCTTGCGAAGCATCTGGGTAATGGTGAGCACCAGGTCCGTGGCCGTGCAGCCCTCGTTGAGCCGGCCATGCAGCTTGAAGCCCACCACCGGCGGCAGCAGCATGGAAATGGGCTGGCCCAACATGCAGGCCTCGGCTTCAATGCCGCCCACGCCCCAGCCCAGAACGCCCAGGCCGTTGATCATCGTGGTATGGGAGTCGGTGCCCACCACGGTATCGGGATAGGCCACCCCGTTAGCGGTGAAAACCACGGGGGCCAGGTATTCCAGGTTCACCTGGTGTACGATGCCGGTATCGGGCGGCACCACCCGGAAATTGCGGAACGCCGTCTGCCCCCAACGAAGCAAAATGTAGCGCTCCCGGTTGCGCTGGAACTCGAGCAGCGCATTCACCTCGAAGGCGTCAGCGGAGCCGAAACGGTCCACCTGTACGGAGTGGTCGATCACCAGGTCGGCCGGCAGCAGCGGGTTGGCGCGTCTCGGGTCCACTCCCATCGCGGCCAGGGCGTCGCGCATGGCCGCCAGGTCCACCACCGCCGGCACGCCGGTGAAGTCCTGCAACAGGACCCGAGCCGGCATAAAGCTGATTTCCCTGGGGTTGGACCCAGCCTCCGCCCGCGCCACGTAGTCCACATCGGCCCCGGAAACCCGCCGGCCGTCCTCCTGGCGCAGCAGGTTTTCCAGTAGAATCCGGGTGGAAAACGGCAGTCGCGCGACGTTGCCCATACCTTGCTCTTCGAGAGCGGCCAGGCGGAAATACTGGTAGTCGGCATCCCCAATGCGCAGCCGGGAAGCCGCGCCGAAACTGTTCTTGGACATTAGTTAAATTATAGTGGCGCCGGGAGGGCCTCACATGCATCGTGGCGCACGCTTCAGCGTGCCGCGTCCCGACTCTTCGGGACGCATGGTTCCCGCTCCCAGGAGACTAAAGTTCGGGCGGAATCCGACGATGAATACTACGTACTGTGGAAAGCTTCAGTCAGAATCCCGCAAATGAGGACATGACTGGGCTGGCGGCCCTGGTTAGGGGCTTCGGCCCTCCCACCGCCGAGTATCGCAAACTGATCCGGAAAATGCTCGAACAGGACCGGGACAGTTTCCACGCTGCCGCTGTCGAGGTTTTGAAAACACCCGACGATTCAAAAGGCTACCACTACCTGATCTCATTGCTGGCTGGCCGCGACATGCTGCTCGAAACGCTTTCCGACCCGGCTCTGACCCTCAACCAGGCGGTGGCGGCGGCCCGTAGCGCCAGCGTGGTTTATTCCATGATGGACGTGAGCATGGCCAGGAGGCTGGCGGGCGATGGTTCTTCGCCAAGCCAGGTCGCTCCGGACAGGGCCAAGCGCATGCTCTACATCCTGAACGAGATTTCCAAAGGTCCACGTGCGCTCGACGCCCTGCGCGGCATGGTGCGCCATCCCGATCCGTTCCTCCGCTCCAAAGCCGTTCTGATGATTGGGCGCGGAGAGCGCAGCTCCGGCTGGGCGCGGCATCGCATGGCCGAGGCCGACCCGCGCGTGCGCGCCAACGCGGTGGAGACGCTGTGGGGGCGGCATACCGATGAAGCGCGCGCGGTGCTGCGTGCCGCTGCGTGCGATCCCAACAAGCGGGTGGTAGGCAATGCCTTGCTGGGGCTGTACCGAATGGGTGATCTTTCGGCGATTTCGGATCTGTTCCGGATGGTTGGCGAGGAGTCCGCGTTGTTCCGCGCGAGCGGCGCTTGGGCCATGGGCGAAACCGCCGACCCGCGCTTTGCGGAGGTCTTGGGCCGCATGTTGGGGGATCCCGGCAACGCCGTGCGCAAAAGGGCTTTCGAATCGCTGCGCCGCATTAAGGCGGCGGCGGCGCGGTCGCGGCGGGGCGCCCATTTGCAGGTGGGCGGACGGTTGCAAGCCGGCCCGGATGGGCTTCGCCGGCTGGAATTGGAAGTGGCTCGCGAGAACGGGGAGCCGGAGCTTGTCATTCCCGTGGAGATCCTTCTCGACGAGGACAGTCAGCCGGTAGTGGATTACCAGGTGGAGCGCCGGCCGGGCGCCGCCCCTCTGACCATGGTGTTCGTGTTTCCACCGCCCGACGGACTGCTGGCCTCATCCTGCTATCGAGGCGCGCGGAACGCGCTGCGCTGGAAGCGCCCATCGGACGTTTGGTGGCTGGTTCCATACATCACCGCTTCCGACCAGGGTGGTTCCAGGGTCGCATTGGAAGAAGCCGGGGTGGAGATGGCCGCCGACCGCGCGGAGGCGCAAACGCTGTTCGATCCAACGCGGGAACGAGTGTATTTCCGCGGCGTCTGGAGTGCGCTCTGGCGGGCTCTCGATCCCGCCGTCGCGGTTCCCGGCAAGCGGCGCATCTTCGTGTACAGCGAGAACGAAGCCGGCAGGCCGGAGGCGCGCGGAGACCTGCAGTCGGCGGCC
>JBEKPK010000526.1:0-2783 GCA_049520795.1 Bryobacteraceae bacterium | reverse complement strand
GCGCGACGGCCTGGCGGCGTTGCGGGCATTCAATGATCCGCCGTCAATCTTTGTCCGGGCTGGCAGGCCGGTCTGTGTTCACAAGGAGGAGAACGGCCGTCACATCATTACCGAAGCCACCGACCGCATTCTCAGAAATCGGCTGACGCGCGCGGCCGACTTCTACGCAGTCACCGCGGACGGCTTCTGCAACTGCCCGCCGCCGATGGACATGGTGAAGGACATCCTGGCAATGCCGCCCATGGAGTGGGGCTTCCCCGCACTCCAGGGCATCATCGAAGCCCCGGCGTTCCGTGAGGACGGCGCCATCATCACGGCGCCCGGCTATGACGGCCAGAGCCGCCTGTTTTACGCGCATCAGGATGGCCTGAACATGCCGCAGATCCCGGAGCATCCAACCACCGACCACATCGATGTAGCCGTAGATCTGGTGCTGGACGTGATCGCGGATTTCCCTTTTGTAGACCCCGCCAGCCGGACCAACGCCGTTGCCGCCATGCTCACGCCGGTGGTGAGGCCCGCCACGAAGGGGCCGACGCCCCTGGCGCTGTTCGACGCCACCACACAGGGCACCGGCAAGACGTTGCTGTCGGAGGTGATTTCGATCATCACCAGCGGCCGCGAGGCGCCTATGTTCTCGGCGCCGCGCGACACGGAGGAATGGCGGAAGGCCCTGACCTCTGTTCTGCGCGAAGGGTCCGCAGTCGTGGTGATCGACAATGTCAGCTACCGGCTGGATAACGGAGATTTCTGCAAGGCGCTGACGGAGACCGCCCACGGCGATCGCGTCCTGGGCAAATCGGAGACGGTCAATCTGCCCGTCCGCTGCGCCTGGATCGCCACGGGCAACAACATCCAATTGGGCGGCGATATGCCGCGGCGCTGTTACTGGGTGCGCATGGACGCCAAGTGCTCGAAGCCATTCCAGCGTACCGGGTTCAAGCACAAACGGTTAAAGGAATATGTTCTGAAACATCGCGGCGAACTTCTGGCGGCACTGCTTACTTTGGCGCGCGCATGGTTCGCCGCCGGGCGGCCCGAGCCCAGTCTGACTCCCGTCGGAAGCTTCGAAGATTGGTCCGGAATCATCGGGGGCATCCTCCAGCACGCCCACATCGAGGGCTTCCTCGACAACTCCAACGAGTTATATGAGCAAGCCGACATCGAATCTATCCAATGGGAAGCGTTCCTGAAAATGCTGGACACCATGTTCTACAGCGAGCCGTTCACGGTCGCGCAGGTGTGGGAGCGGATGAACGACAAGACGTGGAACGAATCCACCAGGCAGTCACGGTTGACGGATGGCGCTGAGGTCCTGCGCGCCGCGCTGCCTGACTTCATCGCCCAGGCCATGGACCGCGAGGGCTTTTTCAAACAGCGTCTGGGGTTTGCGTTCAGCGAACACCTTGGCCGCCGCTACGGCGATTCCCAGGTGCGGATTGAACGGGACATCCATGACCGCCATGACAAGGTGGCGCGGTGGAAGGTGGTACGGAATGCCTGATTCCCACAAGGCTATCCCCGCTATCCCCGCCGATTTGCGGGGAAAGGAAACGGCTATCCCCGCAGGTTATCTCCATGAAAAGAAAGAGACTGCGGGGATAGCGGGGATAGAAACCAACCCCAAGAAGTTTGGGAAAAGAATTCTCGCGTATGCCCTACGCGATTGCGCGCGCCCGAAAAATAAAAGGGCTGGCTGCTATCCCCGCTTTCCCCGCAGAGCTTGTGTTTTCAAGGATTTAACCTGCGGGGATAGGGCGGGTCATCCCCGCCACGGATTTCTTGGGACCTGACCCCAGGCCGGGGCCGCGGGTGGAACTGCTGCGCCATTCGCGCACCGTCAGGCCCCAAAAAGTGGTTAACTCCTGGTTAACTCGGTTAACAGGGGATTGTCGATCTCCCGATCTAAGCCTCTGATTCCAAGCGAGATCAAGTCCTTGTGGCCGCGACATGAGATCGCGTATTGTTAACCAGTTGAGAAAATGGCCACCGAAACCACGCCACGGCTGATGACGAAGACGGAATACGCCAAGTACCGGGGCGTCTCGAAGCCGTGCATCACGAAGCTGGCGAAGAATGGCGTCCTTGTCCTGCGTGGCGGCAAGGTCGACGTTCACGCCTCCGATACGGTTCTCGACGACAAGCCGGTCGACGATGTGGACCCGCCACCCGCTCAAGCTTCTTCGGTCGGCCCTCCGCCGCGCCCGGCAGCCGAGTCGCTGGGCCAGGCGGGCACCAGCTTCGGGCAGGCGCGCACTGTCGAGATGGTCTTCCGTGCAAAGCTCCGGCGGCTCGAGTTCGAGACGAAACAGGGCCGGCTGATCGAGGCCGAGGCGGTGCGGAAGACGATTGCCGAGGCGGTGCGGACTCTCCGCGACGGCATCCTCGGGCTTCCGGATCGGCTGGCGACGGTCCTGGCGGCGGTCCTGGCGGCGGAAAGTGATTCGAAGAAGGTCCACGTCAAGATGAAGACCGAACTCTCACGGGAGCTGGAGGCGCTGGCCAATGCCATCGGCGGAATCTGAGGTCAGCGCGGCTGTACGCGCGCCGCGGACGCCCGTGGTCCCGGGAGACATGTTGCGATGATCTCAGCGGCAGCGCCTCTTAACCCGGAGATGATCCTCGCCGGCATTCGCGACACCTTCGCCAGCGCGTTGCGGCCGGACCCCGAACTCACCATCACCGAATGGAGCGATCAATACCGCGTCCTCTCGCGCGTCTCGGCCGGCGAGCCCGGCCGGTGGCGCACGTCGCGGACGCCCTTCCTGCGCGAGATCATGGAC
>JBEKPK010000525.1:0-2792 GCA_049520795.1 Bryobacteraceae bacterium | reverse complement strand
AGAAGCTCCGCGGGGTGGAAGCAGCCAAGGCCGATCAGATCCACTTGAGCGCAGTTGAGCAGCGGATCGCTCAACAGGAAAGTACTCGCGTCGATCCGAGCCAGGTCGCATCCCTAGGAAATGACTTGCAGACCGCGCAACACCAAATTACCGTCTGCCGGCAGGATCTGCAGGACCAGCAGCGAAGGGTGACTCTGTTCCTCGAACATGCCCGCAAGAGGATGCCGGAAGCGTTTACAGTCGAGCAAGTCGCGGGGCTCGTCTCGGAAGAACGACACTTACTGGATCCTTTGTACGTAGCGTTCGAGGATCGCTTTCGCGGAAGCCGGGAGGCCATTAGAGAGGGCGTCCGGGTCTATCTGCCTTATATTCAAAAAACCTTCCTCAAGAACAAGAAAGCTCCCGTGCTGGACGTTGCATGCGGCCGGGGAGAGTGGCTTGAACTACTGCAGGAACAGGGCTATCCGGCAAAAGGGGTGGACCTGAATCGCGTGGCCATACAACAATGCAAGGAGCTCGGCCTGAACGTTGCCGAAGCCGATGCCCTCGAGTATATTCGTACGCAGCCCAAGAACCGCTTTTCGGCGATAACCTGTTTCCATTACATAGAGCACGTCCACTACGCCTCTCTGGTGGCGTTGCTGGACGAAGCCCTGCGCACGCTGAAGCCTGGCGGCGTGGCGATCTTCGAAACTCCCAATGCCCGTAACCTCCTGGTAACGGCCGGCGATTTCTACCGCGACCCAACGCACCGGAACCCGGTTTTTCCCGACACCTTGGAATCCTTGGCCGAGCTTAGGGGTTTCACGGAAAGCGCGGCTTACTGTTTTAACGATGCCCGAACGGCCCTGATCCCTCTTTCGGAATATCGCTTCGACGACTTGCAGGACTATATCAAAATTTCTCGTGACATTGTCTGGATCGGAGTCAAACCGTCATGAGAATTGTAATCGCCGACGTTCAAGTTCCTTTTATCGCGGGTGGCGCGGAGGCCTTGGCCCAAGGTCTTTTAAACGCTTGCCGCGAAGCCGGGCACGAAGCCGAGCGCGTGACCATGCCCTTCCGCTTTTCGCCGGATAAGGAAGTCGCCCGCGCCCTCGCCTCCTGGGAATCGGAAAACCTCGACGACCTGAATGGGTACAGCCCCGATATCGCAATCTGCCTGCGTTTTCCAACATATTGCCTTACCCACCGTAGAAAGGTAGTCTGGCTCCCTCACCAACATCGCGCCTTTTACGACCTGTGGGACCAGGCAGCGGCGAGCGCCTCTCCCGAACAGAAGGCCGTCCGGCTGCTGGTCACCGAAAAAGATACCGCTCACCTGTCCCGCGCCCTGGTCTACACCATCTCGAAGAATGTAACCGGCAGGTTGCACCGGTTCAACAACGTGTCATCCACTCCTCTGTATCATCCGCCTCCCATGGCCGGAAAGCTGTACTGCGCCGAACCCGAAGCTTACATCTTTGCGCCCAGCCGCCTGGAAAGCCTGAAACGGCAGTGGCTGCTGATTCAGGCGATGCAGCGCGTGCGTGCGCCGGTCGCGGCTCTGATTTCAGGAACAGGCGGGCAGCTTCCTCAATACGAGCGGCTGATCGAGAATCTCGGCCTGAGCCACAAAGTCCGACTGGTAGGCCGCCTCACGGAGAAAGAATTGGCAGCGTACTACGCCTGCTCCCTAGGCGTCTTCTTCGGCCCTCTCGACGAGGATTATGGCTACATCACGCTGGAGGCCATGGCCGCCGGAAAGCCGGTCATCACCTGTAGCGACTCCGGCGGCCCGCTGGAGTTCGTCATCGATAATGAAACGGGCCTGGTGACCGACCCGGCATCCGAAGCCGTTGCAGACGCCATCGAAGCTCTGTACGCGAATCGAAGACGCGCCGTGCGCCTTGGCGCCGCCGGTTATGCGCGCTACCACGCATTACGCCTCTCCTGGGGCGATGTTGTAAACGAATTGCTCAAGCCTCCTGTTCTTGCGAGTACGTGATGAAGATCGGAATTGTAGCGCCGAGCCCCGTTCCGTTTTGCATCGGTGGCGCGGAGAAGCTCTGTTGGGGGCTGCTGGACTACATCAACCAGCAGACTCCTCATAAAGCCGAGCTCATTAAGCTGCCCAGCCGGGAGCACAGTTTCTGGGAGCTCATCGATACATATCGTGAGTTCACGCGACTGGATCTTTCGCATTTCGATGTCGTAGTTTCGACGAAATATCCGTCCTGGATGGTTCGCCATCCAAACCAGGTCTGCTACATGCTGCACCGGCTCAGGGGTCTGTATGACACCTACCACTTCACCGGGCTTCCGCTGGAATGCGACAGCGCGCACCCGAAGGTTAGAGCCCTGATTGATTTTATGAAGCGCTATCAGGGCGACCCAACACGCCTTGACGAATTCTTCGCCGGCGCCGATCGCCTCCGCGGCGCCGATATTCCACCGGAGGTTTTGATTTTCCCCGGCCCGCTGATTCGCCAGGTTGTGCGCTTTCTGGACGACGCCGGACTGGCGCCATCCCGCATTCGAAGGTATGCGGCCATTTCTCGCAATGTGGTGGGGAGAGAGGGCTATTTCCCGCGCGGCGCCGGCGCCACGGCTGTTTACCCTCCATCGGACCTGCCCTATTTCATCCATGGAAAGCAGCAGTATTTCTTTACCGTGGGCCGGCTGGATGGCGCAAAACGGATACACCTGCTGGTCTCCGCGATGCTCCGCGCCCGAACGGACGTAACGCTGAAGATCGCGGGCACGGGGCCTGACGAAGAGGCTCTGCGGCGCCTTGCCGGCGGCGATTCGCG
>JBEKPK010000524.1:0-2794 GCA_049520795.1 Bryobacteraceae bacterium | reverse complement strand
ACATGGGCGACGAATACTGGACGCCCGGCATCATCCTCACTACCTGGAACCAGGCGGATAACGGCAGGATTCCGGTCTCCGGGGCGGGCTATCGCGGCCGGTTTCACGGTCCCGGTTTCGATTCGATCTGGACGGACATGTCGGAAATCGTCCGTCCCACCCGCGACGGCATCCACGGGCGCGAGTACATCTCGACGAGCGTGGACATCGGTCCCAAGCCGCTGCGCCTGAAGTTCACGCCCGACGGAGGGATGCTGACGCCGCCGTTGCGTCTGCTGGAGATTCAGCTTCCGGCCATCCTCGACGTGCCGGCCTGGCAGGCGCAGGGAGCGCGCCTGGCCGCGGCGCGCATGGCGGCGGCGAAGGAACTGAAGACGCTGGCCGTAGTACGCGCGGGCGACGCCGTTCAGGCGCTGCCCAAGCAATTGCCGTTCCTCACCCCCGTGGTGGCCAAAGAGGACATCGCCAACAGCCAGGACATTCTCGAGAGCGTGAGGATGGCGCAATTGCAGGACGGTCCGGACGTGGCCGCTTTGGCCGCCAGGCTGCATTCCATCAACCAGCAATTGACCGTCTGCGTGCGGCTGCCGCTTTCTCCCACGGCGGCCGATCGGATCATGGAGTTGAATCGCTCCGGCCTCAAGGTGTTCCAACTGTGCGCCAACCAGCACGGCCGCGAGAGGCTGAGCGACGGCCGGCCCGGCCGTCATATTAAGGATGCCCTGCGCGAGGTTCACGGACGCCTGGTGAAGGAAGGCCTGCGCGACGAGATCACGCTGATTGTCTCGGGCGGAATCGCGCTGGCGGAGCACATGGCCAAGGCGATCATCTGCGGGGCCGATCTGGTGGGGGTGGATACCGCCCTGCTGGTGGCTCTGGGCTGCCGCGTTTGCCGCGACGCACATCCCCGGGATGCGGAGGGCGAGGCCCGCTGCGGCTCGGCCGAGTTGTGCCCCGCCGAGACCGATTCCGTCGATTGCGCCTACGCCGCCCAGAGGATGGTGAACCTCATGGGGGCCTGGCACAGCCAGTTGATCGAGGTCCTGGGCGCCATGGGCATCCGCGAGGTGCGCCGCCTGCGCGGCGAGGTGGGAAGGGCCATCTTCATGGAAGACATCGAGAAAGAGGCGTTCGGCGACCTGTGCCGCGTGCCTCGGCGGCAGGTGAGCGCATGACCACAACCGATGCTGTTCAATCTACGCTTCCCGAGGCCGCGCGTTCGGGCTATAGCGACTGGCCCCAGGAAAGCGTGGCCCGCGAAATCCGGCCCGCGCCCGACCGCTACCGCAACGCCCTGGGCAAATACAAGGTGGACCGGTCGGCGGCGTGCGCCGCCTGCGCGCGCTGCACCGAAGCCTGCCTGTACGGAGTACACAGCAAACCCGCCGGCTACGCGTTTCTGCTGCGGCCGCGCGATCAGTTCTGCATCGGACCCGAGTGCGCCGAAGCCCCCGAATCCTGCGTCAACCAGTGCCCGCAAAAGGCCCTCACGGTAAGGCGCAACCCCAGCGCGGAGTGCATGGGCGATGCGCGTTGGTCGAGCGATCTGATTCTCTCCACCTGGCATCAGGCCGCCACCGGGCGCCCCGCGCCGGCGCATCTCGAAAGCCGAACCGGCGCTTCGGGCGGCGGGTTCGACAACCTGCGGTTCAAGTTTGAGGTCCAGGGATGGGAGGCGCAGCCCCGCATTCCCGCGGCGGACATCGACACGGGCCTCGACTTGAACCATCGCGGCGACGGCCGGCCGCAGGTCCATATCGATCTGCCCGTCTATGGCGGCGGGATGAGCTTTGGATCGGTCAGCATCCACACCATCCTGGGCAAAGCCCGCGCGGCCGCCGCGTGGAATACGTTCACCTGCACCGGAGAGGGCGGATATCACGACCGTTTGAGGCCTTACGACGACTATGTGATCACGCAGGTGGCCACCGGCCTGTTTGGCGTGCGCGAGGAAACCATCCAGCGCGTGCGCATGGTCGAGTTCAAGTACGCCCAGGGGGCCAAGCCCGGCCTGGGCGGGCACCTGCTGGGCGATAAGAACACCCCCGCCGTGGCCCGTATGCGCGAGGCGGTGGCGGGCAACGCCCTGTTCAGCCCGTTCCCCTTCCACAGCGTCTACAGCGTGGAAGACCACAAGAAGCACGTGGATTGGATCAAGGAAGTAAATCGCCAGTGCCTGGTGAGCGTGAAGGTCTCGACGCCCACCGATGTGGACATGGTGGCCGTGGGCAGCTACTACGCCGGCGCCCATATCATTCACCTGGACGGCAGCTATGGCGGCACCGGGGCCGCGCCGGACATCGCCAAGAAGAACATCGCGATGCCCATCGAATACGCCGTCCCCAAGGTGCACAAGTTCCTGGTCGCCGAAGGCATCCGGGACAAAGTGACGCTGATCGCTTCGGGCGGCATCCGCACCGCCTACGACGCGCTCAAGACCATCGCCCTGGGGGCCGACGGCGTGGTGGTGGGCACGGTGGAGATGGTGGCTCTGGGCTGCGTGCGATGCGCCTGCTGCGAAAGCGGCCGGGGCTGCCCGCGCGGCATCGCCTCCACCGATCCCGAGCTGATGATGCAGGTGGATCTCGATTGGGCCACCCGCCGGCTGATCAATCTCAACTTCGCCTGGCGCGAGCAGATGGTGGACGCGCTTTCGCGCATGGGGATGACATCCATCCGCGAGTTGCGCGGGCGCACCGACGTTCTGTGTTACCTCAGCGACGATCCGGTCTCCGGGGAGGTCTCCCAATGAGCGATTTTGCCGAGCGGCTGCTAGCCAGCAGATCGCAAATCT
>JBEKPK010000523.1:0-2827 GCA_049520795.1 Bryobacteraceae bacterium | reverse complement strand
CTTTGGACACAACGCCGGCCCCCACAATCCGGTGAATGCCGTCATGGGCAAGCCCCTGAATTTCGCACGGCTGCAAAGGACGATGGATTGGCTCATCAACGGAGGCGAGGGGGAGTTGGCCGAGCCGTGCGTTTCCGAATTCAATCCGTCCAATTAACCGCGACCGTTCGCGCGGGATCCTTCCCTTCCCCCACCGTCTGATTCCACATACAAAAGACGCGGATTGATCTAGCGTCAAGCCGGTGGCTCGACATCGGCGCGGAGCGCCGACACTACACCAATTTGATGTAGCGTCGAGCCTCCGGCTCGACATCGGCGCGGTGAAACGGAACAACAGATTAACGGCCCGCGAAGCGGGCTGCCGACGCTACAACAGATTTTGCGCAACCCAGCCACCGATGCCAGCAGGCCCATCCTGGCACCACCAATCTGCACCCCCCGCGAAAGGGTGCAGGACAGCAATTCTCCATGTTGACGGGATGGCGAAGAATTTTGCCGTTCGCCCCCCGTGAAAAAAGCTCGCAAAGAAAGTTTGCAAAAACCCGGAATTGGCCCATAATCACCCACAAATCTAGCCACAGAACCCTAAAGTCCAATCCAAACAATTCCCATGAATATGCGTTCCTCCGCCTCCTCGCGCGGCCTCCTTGCGTCCGCCTTCCTTTCCCTGGCCCTGGCCTTGCCGGCGCTCCCCGCCGCCGATGGCCCGCCGGTTGTCGCCAAACCCGCCGCCAATACCCCCGTGACCGTGACCGACAACGGCGCCACCTGGCTGCTCGACAACGGCATCATCCAGGCCACGATCAATAAGGGCGGCGCGCGCGGGGCCGGGAATATGCCCAAGCTCGTCTATCACGGCATGAACATCATGGGGCCGGGCGGCATCTGGGAGCAGACGCCGGCCGGTCAGGCGGTGAATTCTGTCACCATAGACCCGTCGAAAAACGGCGGCGAACGGGCCGAGGTGTCCGTGAAGGGGGCGGGCGGGGCCATCAACATTGAAGTGCGCTACACCCTGGAACGCGGCGTCAGCGGCATTTACACCTACGCCATTTACACTCACGGGGCCAATTCTCCCGCCGGGAGCTACGGGGAAAACCGCTTCATCAACCAGCTCAGTTCCAGGTTCGATTGGCTCTCGGTGGATCAGGACCGCAACATGCCCATGATTGACAACGCGGACCAGCGCGCGGGCGTCACCATCCACGCCAAGGAGCAGATCATCATCCCCCAGGGCATCTATAAGAACTCCGTCGAACACAAGTACAGCTACTGCGCCGAAATGTACAAACTTCCCGCCTATGGCTGGTCCAGCATCAAGGATCATGTCGGCGTCTGGTTCATCAACCCCTCCTACGAATACCTGGGCGGCGGCCCCACCCGGATTGACCTGGTTTGCCACATGGGGGCGACGATGCTCGACTACTGGACTTCGGGCCATTACGCCGGCGGAGCAGGGTGCAACGTCCCGGCAGGGCAGGTCTGGAACAAGGTCGTCGGCCCAATTTTCGTTTATTTCAATTCGCTGCAAAACGCCCAGACGCCCTCCCAGGCCGATCTCGACACGCTTAAGGCCACGGAGGGCAATCCCACAGTCCCGCCGGCCTGGACGGCCAACGCGAACGCCCTGTTTCAGGACGCCCTCGACCAGGCAAAGACGGTAAAGGCCCAGTGGCCCTATGCCTGGGTACAGGGCGTGGATTACCCTCAAGAAGACGGGCGGGGCGCCGTCGCTGGCAAGCTTGTGCTCAACGACCCGCAGGCGGCCTCGACCAAGCTGCCCCATTTGTGGGTTGGCCTGACCCACCCGGATTTCAACGGCGCCGGCGGCGCATTTGCCCGGCGCTCGGGCAACGGCACCCTCGTCACCTGGGATCACGACGCGGATTACTACCAATTCTGGAACGAGGGCAGCGAAGATGGCCAATTCACCATCGGCAATGTCCGTCCCGGCACGTACACACTGCACGCGTTTGCCGACGGCGTGCTCGGAGAGTTCGCCAAAACCGACATCACAGTCACCGCGGGCTCCTCTGTCGACCTCGGCAATCTTGATTGGAAGCCCGTGCGCTACGGACAGCAGGTTTGGGAAATCGGCTACCCCGACCGCACCGGCGGCAAGTTTTTCAAGGGCGACGGCGCGAACTACTGGCTCTGGGGCTGGTGCCTGCGCTATCCCCTGCTCTTCCCGAATGACATCACCTATACGATCGGCAAGAGCGATTACCACAAGGATTGGTTCTTCGAGGAGGTGCCGCACGGGGAAAGCACCGCCTGGATCAATCCGGAGGCCAAGGATACCGCCAACCAGCGCTTCGGCTGGGTGAAGGCGGAGTCCCAGGCCACCTACCCCCGCACCGACCAGACCGGGCCCTGGCGCATTTACGGCCATGGACGGGCGACGACTTGGACCATCAAATTCAACTACGACCATGACGGCCAGGGCCGGGCTGCATTGCGCGTCGCATTGGCCGGCGCCGACGGCCGCGGCGGACTCGCGGTGGCTGTCAACGGCAAGAACGTCGGAACGATTGAGACCGTCGCCACAAACGCCCTGCGCTACAACACCGACAAGGGAATCTGGCGGGAGTACGTCCAGATGTTCGACGCCGCGTTGTTGAAGCAGGGAGAGAACGAAATCCAGCTCACCGTCCCCGCCGGCGACCTGACAACCGGCGTCGTCTACGATTATCTCCGCCTCGAAGTCGACAAGGATTACAAGCCCGCCAGCGCGCCCGTAGCACTGGCTCATTAGGCGCACCGCACGAGGCTTGCCGCCGGGCCAGCGCAACAGAGCCGGCTTGATCTTCGGCGCGCGGCGGCGGAA
>JBEKPK010000522.1:0-2829 GCA_049520795.1 Bryobacteraceae bacterium | reverse complement strand
GGGTTCATGCCGGCGGCCCGCCGCAATGGGTACCGCGGCCGTTTCCTGGTGGTCGCCGGCGCAGCCGACGTGAGCGACTCGGCAATGGCCATTAGGCTCGGCGCGTCCGGGGTTTTTCTGAAGACGGAGCCTCCCGAGCGCCTTGTGCAGGCCATCACGTTTGTGGCGAATGGTGCGGCTTGGCTGGATCAGAGGGTCATTCGGCTTCTGGCCGCTCAACCGGTGGATGGGTCATTGTCGGTGGATGGCCAGGGATCGGCGAGTTCTCTGACTGATCGGGACAAGAAGGTGCTGCTGGGCGTTCTCGAAGGTTTTACCAACCGGAGGATTGGGGACGGCCTCGGCATTTCGGAAGGGTCCGTCAAGGCCTCGGTGCAGCATTTGTTTCAGAAGGCCGGCGTGCGAACGAGGAGCCGGCTTGTCCGCGCGGCGCTCGAAGGTTCGCTGGGAACCGCCGGAGGACGGCTGAGACCACCGCGAAGCGCAACTGCCGGTGAAGCTCCTTCGAGTGGCGATGCACCGCACTCCACGTAGCGGAATTCCGGGCCACTCGCCGGGGTTGCGCCCGACTGGCAAGTGATCGAGCCTACGCAGAATCGTGCGGGCCTGGCTTGAGAGCGTCTCTGAACCCGCGAATCCCTTCGGCCAGGCCTTTTTTAAGCTCGGGCAGCTTGGTCGGGCCGAACAAAAAGACAGCGACTGCCAGGATTACCAGCAGATGCCGGGTTGCAGCAGGTCTTCGAGCATAGGTTCTCCGAAACCAGGATGGTACAGTCCGCAGCCCGGATGAAGCGATTCAAAGCAGAATCGGCCCGGTCATTCGATGCGATCCGAAGCGTCGGATCATGCGCGCCGGTCAGCCGAGCGGTTAATCCTTTGATTGGTCCCGTGAAGGATGGTTCATAGGACATCTCGATACTGTTCGAGGGCGACCCGGACGAGCTGGCTGCGCGTCCTGACACTGGTCTTGGCGAACAACTGCTGAATCGCGTTCTTGACCGCGCTTTCCGAGATCTCCATTCGAGCGGCTACTTCCTTGTTGGCCAAGCCCTGTACCAACAATCGCAGGACCTCCGTTTCTCTGCCATTCAACGCGGCTCGTTCGCGATGCTCCAATAAGGGCGAATTGGAGACTCCAGGCAAGCTCCCCAGAGCGCTCGCCGCCTCTTCTTCGCTGACATCCGCAATGATCGCAGCCAGTTTGGGGGCAGCCCCTTCCTTGTATGTAGAGAACCAAACGTCGGCGGTGAACGGTTCACCGCTGTCGCGGTGACCCCGGCATTGCATGGATGCCCGGAACTGCGGCGCTTCCTCCCACCGGAGGGCATGGTGCAGTTCCGGGAGGAACGCCGCGATCGGATCGCCAATTAAATGCCCGTGCCGCGGAGCCATCAATTCAACGGCCGCGCGGTTAGCGAGCTCTATGGAACCGCGCTCATCGACGGTCACGATAGCCGCTGGACTGGTCTCCACTAGCGCCTTCAGCCTGGCTTGGGATTCCAGGCTCAGGCGCCGGTTTCGGACCAGTTCTCCGACGAACAAGCCGCATCCGGCGAGCGCCAGGGTCTCGAAGGTCAAACGAATGAATGAAGGCGCCAGCGAACTGAATACCTCGGCGAGCACCGCACAGGCGACTCCGAGCAGGGCGACCAGCCATCGGGGCAGGGACGCAGCCCCGAACATGATGGGAAAGAGATAGAGAAAGCCCAGCGATACATAAGGCTTAGTCCACCAGTCCACGACGGCTATCGCCAGAATGATTATGCCGCTAATCGTCAGGACCGGAGTACGATTCCGCTCATGCCACAGCCGTTCCAAAATCAGCATGACGTCAGGAGAATCTCAATTGTCCCTCACTTCTCCGCACATCGAGGAGGCAATCAAAGGATTAGGCAAAGGATTGCGCAAAGGCGTACCCAATTCCAGGACAAGCCGCCTGACGGGCGGCCCGAATCCGATGTCTACCTTTCCCAATGCAAGCGGATTGAGCCGACCGGTACCGGCCCGCGATCCGCATTATACGCCGGGTTGCGAATGTACTGGAAATCCCCGGTGATGGTCCACTCTTTTATGGCGTTCCACGAGTAGTAGGCTTCAACGATGCTCTCCGGCCGGTAGTGATCGAGCCTGCCGTCGCCAATGATAAAGCCGAGGCCGCCTTGCGCGAGGAAACAGCGCTGATCGCCCGAAAGGTAGTTACGGACTCCGGCGATGCCTATGTGATCGCCTTTCCTCTTCCAAAGCTTCCCGTCGATGGAGATTCCGCCGCTCAGCGAACGGTCGATCTGGGTGAATGCCCACGCCTCGGTTTTGCCATCGCTCCAGCCATAGCGCCAGAACGCTCCGATGTCCTCGGTGATCTCCTGCTCCAGGTTCACGCCGAAGCCATATTTCTCCGTGCCCGGACGGCGGGTCGGCCCCAGATCGGCGACGCCGTCCACCAGCGGGGCGTCCCGGAATGTGCCGGCGCGCTCGCGATTCAGGTATCCCAGCAGGCGCACAATGCCCGGACGCTTTATTGAACTGTAGCGCTGCTCCCATTCGGCCACTTCGCCGCGATTCTTGGCGATCCGGGTATCGAGAGTCGGGCCGTTCGCCTCGGTCGGCTCCAGGGCGCTGGCCACGCGCAGGGACCAGGAGCGCATGGTCAGCTCCTGCATCGTCCCGATGGTATACCCGCGGACATCGGCGGGAAAGTCCCATGCGCCGTTGAACATCAGCGCCCAGTTCATGAACTGCGTGCGTGGATCGTGGCTGTACTTGTTGTCGTCGAAGTAGTCGGTTAGCGCGAATTTGCCGGTGATCACGGTGAACCGGCGCACCGGCTGC
>JBEKPK010000521.1:0-2838 GCA_049520795.1 Bryobacteraceae bacterium | reverse complement strand
TCCTGATTTACCTGGTGCTGGATTGCGACCAATTCAGCCCGACCTGGGACGCTTATTATTTTCCCGAAGAGGCTGTTCCGATTTCGCGCATGTCGGAACCCAAGAACTTCAGCCGCACGACTGAGCCGCGCGGGCGCACGGTGCTTTGTGCGGAACTGCCTTCCGACCCCGGCCAGCCGGAGTGGGACATGAACGATGACGAATTGGGAAAACGCCTGTGCGATTGGGTGGAGCGCACTGGTTTGCCCCGGCCAGGGCCCGTGGTCAGGGTCGTGACACGACGGCTTCGCCAGGCATATCCGGTTTATCGGAAGGACTACGAGAAGCACTTCTCGCGGATGGACCAATGGCTTGGCGGTATCGATGGCCTGCTGACTCTCGGGCGACAGGGGCTCTTCGCGCACGACAATACCCACCACACGCTGGCCATGGCGTACGCCGCAGCCGCCTGCCTTTCTCCCGATGGGCGCTTCGATCGTGCCCGTTGGGCGGAGAACCGGAAAGAGTTCGAGACGCACGTCGTGGAGGACTGAGGCGCACTCCCGGACCGTACTAGTACTAGCTGGCCTGAGCTGTCCCTTTCACCTGATGTACAATGTTTGAACAACCGTCGCCGTCGGCGTGCCGAATTTCCAGAGGGCAACTATGACTTTCCTTGGGCGCATCCTTCGTCACTCCCGGATCACGTGGCATAATTACCGGAATCTGCCCAGTCCACCGTTCCTGATTCTGTTCATCAACTCGATCTGTAATCAGAAATGCGAACACTGCTTCTATTGGCGGAATCTGAACCGCCGCGACGATTTGAGCAAGGATGAAATCTTCGCGCTTTCCCGGTCATTGGGGCGGATCGAGAACTTGAATCTGTCGGGCGGCGAGCCGTTCCTGCGGCCGGAATTCGGCGAAATCTGCCGCCAGTTCGTTCGCCAGAACAAGGTCCGGCAGATCTACGTTCCGACCAACGGATACTTCACCGACAAGACAGTCGCGCAGATTACCGAGACCCTGAAAGCCAAAGAACTCGAGCTGTTTGTGGCGGAGATCTCGCTCGACGGCTTGGGCGAGTTTCACAATAAGTTTCGTGGTTCGCCGGGTGCGTTCGATAAAGCCATGCAGACGTATGACGCCCTGGCCAAACTGCAGGAGAGCGATCGCCGCCTGCGGATCCACTCGATTTCCACCGCGACGGACGTAAACATGGATGAGATCCGCCGCCTGACATCCTACCTCTTCGACCGCTGCCCGAAGATGGATCATCATAACCTCGCCTTGATCCGCGGCGATCGCAAGAATCCCTCGCTCCAGGGTCCCAGCCTGGATCAGTACCGGCAGCTCTACGAATATGTGCGGCGGCTGTGGGCTCCGCGGGAAGTCGGCCGGTACGGTTCGATGGTGGAACCGATGTTGCAGTGGGCCAAGTCGCGTACGGCGGCGGAGCAACGGCAGGTGGTTCCGTGCCGGGCCGGCATCCTGAACGCCGTAGTGTACTCGAACGGCGATGTCAGCGTATGCGAGAATCATCCGCCGCTCGGGAACCTGCGGGAAAAGAGTTTCTGGCAAATCTGGAGCTCGCCGGAAGCGGCGACGCTGCGGCAATCCATCGCGGCAAAAGCATGTTACTGCACCAATGAAGTCTTCCTTTGGCCGAGTATCACTTACCAGCCGCATCAATTGGCGCGAGCCTTGACGGCGGCGAAGGTGTGGCGGCGCGTTGATCCGCTGGCCGACAGGGACAGGGTTCGAGTAACGCTGGACGAGGGCGGGGCGAACTCGGATCGCGACAAGCTCGTCAGTATCATGACGGGAAAGAGCTGATGGGCGAGCCGGGTTCCCTGGCCAGCTTAGCGTCCGTACCGGAAAACGTTCACATATCCCCGGCGGCCGTGCCGCGCCGTCTGGCGATCAACTTCCTTTTTCTCTCCTGCGGAGAGATCACCGCGAAGCTGCTGACATTTCTCTGCTTCAGCTACCTGGCCCACACCCTCGGACCGGCCAGGTACGGGTCGGTGGAATTCACCCTGGCGGTCATGGTCTTTTTCACGCTGCCGGTGGATTTGGGGCTGAGCTGGTATGGAACGCGGGAAACCGCGTCTAATCCAAGCTGCGCTGCGCGCCTGTTGCACGAAATCACCGGGCTGCGGTTGCTTCTCGGGCTCTGTTCCGTTGCCGCTCTGGGGATATTCATCCTGTTTCTGAACAAGGGCGCGGATCAAAGGATGATTCTGGTGCTGTATGGCGTGAGCCTTCTGGGCGCCCCATTCCTGCTGCAGTGGTTCCTCCAGGGGCACGATCGCATGGGTTGGGTGGCGCTGGTTTCACTGGTACGCCAGGCGGCGTTTGTAATACCGGTTTTTCTGATCTGCCGCCGCCAGTCGCAGCTATGGTATATCGGTGCGATCGAGTGTTTTTCGGTCGCGGTGGTGGTGGCGTTTTCCATTTACGTCACGCACTATAAGTTGAACGCTCCCTGGCCCTGGCCGGATTTGCGTTTCAGCCGCATGATGCCCCATTTGCGGGAAGCTTCGCCGATTGGTTTCACGGAGTTGGCGTGGGCGTTCATGTGGTATTTCTGCACCGTGCTGCTGGGTTTTCTCTCCACCGACCGCACTCTCGGCTGGTTTGGCGCGTCCCACCGGATACTCATGGCGCTGCACGCCTTCGTCATGCTGTACTTCCTGAACCTGCTGCCTTCCATTTCCCGGTGCGCCGGACGGCCCCACGAGGAACTCCTGCGCCTGATGGACGGTTCGATTCGATTCGTCTCGTGGACCGGTTTGCTGGTGGCGGGAGTGTGCACGGCGGCCGCTCCGGAGGCGCTCCGGCTGGTCTACGGAACCT
>JBEKPK010000520.1:0-2851 GCA_049520795.1 Bryobacteraceae bacterium | reverse complement strand
CCAGCCCCGAATTCCTCATCGGCGCGGATACCCGCGAGTCGGGCCCGTGGATCGCCGGGTTCATGGCCGGCGGATTGGCCGCCCGCGACGCGCGCGTGCGCTATGCCGGAGTGATCACCACTCCAGGCCTGGCCTATCTCACGCGCGTCGGCCCGTTCGTGGCCGGGGTAATGATCTCGGCCTCGCACAACCCTTACAAGGACAATGGCATCAAAGTTTTCGCGCATGACGGATTCAAGCTGCCGGATGAAGCCGAGCACTCTATCGAGCGGGAGATTCTACGCCTCCGAGAGGCGGGCGCCGGGCCGCGGCCGGCTTCGCTGACCGTCGACGAGGGCATGGACCAGCTCTATCTCGACTACTTGGCCTCGACTGCTTCGGTTCGTTTCGATGGCGTGAAGCTGGCGCTCGATTGCGGCAACGGGGCGGCGTATACCCTGGGGCCGGCCCTGTTCCGGCGGCTGGGCGCGGAGGTTTCCGTGGTGTGCGCCGAGCCCAACGGCCGCAACATCAATCTGAATTGCGGGGCTCTCCATTTGGAAACTCTGCGCCGCGCGGTGCTGGATGGCGGCTCGGATTTCGGAGTGGCTTTCGACGGCGACGCCGACCGCGCCATCTTCGTCGCCGGCAGCGGCAAGATCGTGGACGGTGACGCCGTTTTGCTGGCCAGCGCGAGGGCGCTCCAGGCGGCCGGCAAGCTGCCCGGAAACGTGGTGGTCTCCACGGTCATGGCCAACCTGGGTCTGGAGAAGGCTCTGGAGCGCGCCGGCATCGGCATGGTGCGAACTCCAGTGGGCGATAAGTACGTGCTCGAAGAAATGGAACGCCTCGGCGCCCCTTTGGGCGGCGAACAGTCCGGCCACATCATCTTCCGCGAATACGCCACCACCGGCGACGGCATTCTCACCGCGCTGCGCTTGTTGGAGATCGCGCGGCAGGCCGGCGTGGGGCTCGAAGAACTCACGGCGGACTTGCAGGTTTTCCCCCAGCGGCTCATTAACGTGCGGGTGCGCGAGAAGAAGGGGCTGGAAGACGCCCCGGCCATCGCCGCGGAGATCCGCAGAGTCGAGGAAGCCTTCGCCGGCGCCGGCCGCGTGCTGGTGCGCTTCAGTGGAACCGAGCCGCTGGCCCGCGTCATGGTGGAAGGGCCCGACATGGAACGCGTGGAGAGTTTCAGCCACAGCATCGCCGAGGCCATTCGCCGCGAGATGGGGGCGTAGCCGAAAGCTATTTGTCGAGAATGATCAAACGATCCTGAGAGCCGGGCAACTCGGCGATACGGATCGCATTCCGCCGAAGCACACCCGCCGCAACATCAGTTGGATAATCGCAGGAACGGAGAATGACGGCCTTGGCGCCGGGGACTTGGCTCAAGAGCCGTTCGAAATCGCCGTCAGTCGAGACCAGTATGAAGCCGTGAGCGGCGGCGTAGTCCAGAATCCGGCGGTCGCCAGCGCGAGCAAGCCCGTTTCGGAGCGCACTTTCGGAATCGGGGAAGAGGTCGCACAGCAGTAGAACCAGCTTCGGCGATAAGCTTTCGTCGAAGAGAAGCTTCATCCTCTGGAGACTTTACTCCGCGCCGCCAGTTCGGCCGCGTAAGCGTACACGGCGAGAAAGTCATCGGGTTCCAGTTGCGGATAATCGGCCAGGATCTGCTGCTGGGATGCCCCAGTGGAGAGCCACTCCAGAATCTCCTGCACGGTGATCCGGTGACCGCGTATGCACGCCTTCCCGAACCGCACGTCGGAATCGAGCGTGATGCGCTCCAGGAGTGAATCATAAGATGCGGGCATTTGTGTTCCCTTGAGCTATTGTATACCGGCGATCAGCCCATTGATCGGAGGGCGAGCTGGGCGTGCGGCGTAGGAAAACGCCCCGGCCTGAGGGATTTTCCATCTTCGCGCGCCTGGTTGCCTTGCCCGCGCATTAACTGCGCGTTAACATTGGGTCAATTAGGGTTTTGACCTCTTGACACACGACGCGCAAAGCGGTTATTGGTAGGATTAAGATATCGCTGTCTGAAAGTCTTCAATAAATAGAGGCTGGAAGATCTTCAAGACGTTGGAGGCATCATGGCTACAATTGCGGGCCAATCCGCGCTCTCGCTCGAAGAGCAGAGCTTCGCGGACCGCAGCATCGCCGCGCACACCGGACAACCGGGAGCTTTGCTCGGCATCCTGGAGAGCCTCCAGGAACATCATCCGCATAAATACCTGGCTCCCGAAATCCTGGAGTACGTGGCCGACAAGGCCGATATTCCACTGGCGCAGATCTACAGCGTGGTGACGTTCTACGCGCTGTTCAATCTGGAGCCGCAAGGCGACCACACCATCTGCATCTGCCGCGGCACGGCGTGCCACACGCGCGGTTCGCGCAACCTGCTGCAAAGGCTGCGCCTCGAGCTGGGGCTGCCCGAAGAGAGCGAGGAAGGGGCCGACAAGGTGTGCATCACGACGCCCGACCGCCGCTACTCTCTGCGCACGGTGGCCTGTTTCGGGCAGTGCGCGCTGGCCCCCGTGGTGGAGGTGGATCACGCCATCTTCGGGCACATGAATGAGCGGGCGCTGCACCGCGAATTGGAGCACCTGGACCAGAACGGGAGGAAAAAGGCGTGACCCGCATACAGGACTTCAGCACTTTCAACGCGGTCCGCGAGGCGGGCCTGGCGAAGCTGGTTCCTTCCAAGCCGAGAGTGGGAGTGGGAATGGGCACCTGCGGAGCGGGCAACGGAGCCGAAGGCGTATTCCACGGTTTCGCGGAGGCCATCAGCCGCCAGGGCCGCGATATCAAGCTCGCCTCGGTGGGCTGTTTCGGCTTCTGCGCCCAGGAACCCCTGGTCAACGTGCGGCTG
>JBEKPK010000519.1:0-2858 GCA_049520795.1 Bryobacteraceae bacterium | reverse complement strand
CTGGCTCTCGATGGCAAGAACGGGGCGGCGCTCAATAATCTGGCCTACCTGCTGGCGGAGAGCAACCAGGCGGATGAGGCTCTGAAGTACGCTCAAGAAGCGAAGGAACTGACGCCTGACAGCGCGTTCGCGGACGACACGCTGGGCTGGATCTACTTCCGGAAAGGCATGTATCCGATGGCGGTAACGTATCTGGAGAGCGCGGTCTCCAAAGAGGGCACGGCCCGCCGGAAATATCATCTGGCCATGGCCTACCTCAAAGCCGGCGACCCAAAACGCGGGCGTCAGGTTCTGGATGCGGCCATCAAGATGGATCCGAAACTGCCGGAGGCGGACGCGGCTCGCCAGCTCTTCGGCGGCGTTCAGCAGTGAAAACCGATTCCTCCAAGGCATACAGGGCCGGGAACGGCGTTCTTTTATCAGGGGATAAGCATCATGTTGGAAGTTCAGGCGGTCACTCAAACGATTGCCGAGGGGCTGGAGGAGAAGATCCGTTCCCGCCGCGCAAGAGTCGGCATCGTGGGGCTGGGATATGTGGGCCTGCCCCTGGCGGTTGAGTTCGCCAAAGTGGGCTTTTCGGTCACCGGGATCGACGTGAGCGAGCAAAAAGCCAGGCGGGTGAACGCCGGCGACTCCTATGTGGGGGATATTCCGAGCGCCACTCTCGGGCCTCTGGTCGACGCGGGCAAACTGCGGGCCACCTCGGATTTCGAAGCCGTGCGCGAACTCGACACCATCAACATCTGCGTGCCCACGCCCCTGCGCAAAACCAAAGACCCGGACATGAGTTTCATCGACTCCGCATGCCAGGAAATCGCGCGGGAGTTCCACTCGGGGATGCTGGTGATCCTGGAATCCACCACATACCCGGGGACCACCGACGAGGTGGTGTTGCCCATGCTTTCGAAATCCGGTTTGCAGGTGGGGCGGGATTTCTTCCTGTGCTTCTCTCCGGAGCGAGTGGACCCGGGTAATCCAAAATACCAGACCGCAAATATTCCCAAGGTGGTGGGCGGCTGCACGCCCGCCTGCACGGAAATGGGCAGGCTCTTTTACTCGCAGGCCCTGGAGCGCGTTGTCCCGGTCAGCTCCACGCAGGTGGCCGAAATGGTGAAGCTGCTGGAGAACACCTTTCGGATGATCAACATCGGGCTGGTGAACGAAATGGCGCTGATGTGCGGCCGCATGGGGATCAATGTGTGGGAAGTGATCGACGCCGCGGCCACCAAGCCCTTCGGATTCATGCCGTTTTATCCGGGTCCGGGGCTGGGCGGCCACTGCATCCCCATCGATCCTTTCTATCTCTCCTGGAAAACCAGGCAGGCGGGCATCGAGGCGCGGTTTATCGAGCTGGCGGGATACATCAACGGCCAGATGCCGCACTTCGTGGTGGACAAGGTGCAGAACGCGCTGAACGACGCCGGCAAACCCGTGAAGGGATCGCGTATTCACGTCATGGGCGTGGCATACAAGCGGGACATCGACGACATGCGCGAGTCGCCCGCTCTGGACGTAATCCTTCTCCTGCGGCAGCGCGGAGCGCTGGTGACCTATAGCGACCCTTACGTGTCTACGGTGCGCCTCGATGGATTCGAACTGGCGGCATGCCCCGAGGAAGCCGCCGCCTTTGCCGATTGCGTGGTCATCGTAACGGACCACTCTGCCTTCGATTACCGGGCCCTGGTGGACCGCTCGCGGCTGGTGGTGGACACGCGCAATGCCTTGAAGGGCATGACCTCTGATAAAATCGTCCATCTCTAGTGCGCCCCTCACCACTGTTGGGAAGCATTGCCGCTGCGGAGAAAACCGCCAGGAGGTTCCTGGGCGCTATCTGCATCGCCGTGTTATGCGGCATCCTGGTGGCCGGGCTATGGCCGTTTCATTCTCCCAGGAACGGGGTGACCTGGCTGGCGGGAGAAGACGGCCTTCGATTCGCCTACCCCGGCACTGTGGTTAGCGAAGGCGAGTTCCATGTAGCTGATGCGCTCGAATCCTCGTGTAGTATCGAGGTCTGGGTTCAGCCGGCGCTGGTTCATGACTCCAATACGCTGCTGGCGTTTCACACCGCCCGGAACCCTGTCCAACTGGCGCTCCGCCAATCCCTTACGGATCTGGAAGTGCGGCGCAGCGTGGCGCACAATCCGGATGGGAGAGGGACCGAACATTTCTATGTCGATGCTTTCCGCTCGCCTCGCCCGGTATTCCTCACTATCAGTTCGGGCGCACGGGGTACGGCGGCGTATATCGACGGCGTTCTGGTCCGCGCCGCGCCGCGATTCCGGATTCCCGCCGGCGATTGCACGGGCCGGCTGGTCGTCGCCACGTCGCCCGTCGAAGATAATGCTTGGACCGGCCGCTTGCGGGGTTTGGCCATCTATCATGGCGAGCTCACGGCTGCGCAGGCGGCTCGCCACTACCAAACCTGGACCGGGAAGGGACGGCCCGAACCGACCGCGGAGGAGCGCTGCGTGGCGCTCTATCTCTTCGATGAGCGAGCCGGCAATCTAATTCACAACCGCATCCCAGCGGTGCCTGCTCTGTTGATCCCCGAAAGGTACCGGATCGAAGATCAAGCTTTCCTGATGCCTTTTTGGGAGGGATTCGACCTTCCGGATATCCTCGAGAACATTGCCGCCTTCGTCCCGCTGGGCTTCTTGTTTTGCGCCTGGCTCTCGCTGAGGCCATCCGCTCGGCGAACGGCCCTAATCGTGACAGTGCTAGGCGGACTCGTCAGCCTCACGATGGAAGTCCTGCAAGCTCACCTCCCGACGCGCCATTCCGACACCACGGACATCATCACCGATACCTTTGGGACCTGGGTGGGGGTGATGTTGTATCGGTATGTGGCCGCTTGGGGT
>JBEKPK010000518.1:0-2865 GCA_049520795.1 Bryobacteraceae bacterium | reverse complement strand
CCCAGCTCGACGTTGGTGCCTTCCATGCGCACCACGATGGGGACCTGAATGTTGAGGTCGCGGGCCGCCGCCACCACCCCCGTGGCCAGGGTATCGCAGCGCAGAATGCCCCCGAAGATGTTGATCAGCACGGCGCGCACGTTCTTATCGGACAACAGGATGCGAAAGGCATTTTTGACCTGCTCGGCGCTGGCCCCGCCGCCCACGTCGAGAAAGTTGGCCGGCGCGCCGCCGGCGTACTTGATGATGTCCATGGTGGCCATGGCCAAGCCGGCGCCGTTCACCATGCAGCCCACCGTGCCATCGAGCTTGATGTAGTTCAGGCCGTAGCGCGAGGCTTCCACCTCGAGCGGGTCCTCTTCATTGAGGTCGCGAAGATCGAGCAGTTCCTTGTGACGATAGAGGGCGTTGTCGTCGAAAGTGATTTTGGCGTCGAGCGCCACGGCCTTCCCATCGGTGGTCAATATGAACGGGTTGATCTCGGCCAGAGAGGCGTCCAGGGCCACGTACGCTCTGGCCAGCCCGATCATGGCGGCCACGGCGCCGCCCACGCTGGCGGGAGGGATGCCGATGCCGAAGGCCAGCTTGCGCGCCTGATAGGCCTGCAAGCCGGCGCCCGGAAGAAACGTCTCCTTGAGAATGGCCTCCGGGTTTTTGGCGGCTACCTCTTCGATTTCCATGCCGCCGGCCGCCGACGCCATGAACGCCGGCAGGCCCCGCACGCGGTCGAGCACGATGCCCAGATACAACTCGCGCTCGATGGGCAGGGTTTCCTCGATCAGCAGCCGGTGCACGGTGCGGCCTTCCGGTCCGGTCTGGTGGGTGACCAGCTTCATGCCGATCATGCCGCGGGCGATTTCGGCCGCTTCGGCGGCGTCCTTGGCCATTTTGACGCCCCCGCCCTTGCCCCGGCCGCCGGCATGAATCTGGGCCTTCACCACCACCCGCCCGCCCACGCTCTTGGCCGCCGCTTCCGCCTCTTCCGCGGTGAACGCGTACTCGCCGCGCGGCACGGGAACGTTGAATTGCGCCAGGATAGCTTTGGCCTGATACTCGTGGATTTTCATGGAAACACCGCTTGTGTTAGGATGCGAGGAAAGCCCGAAACCACACTATAACATGCCTCTTCTTCCGTACTTAGCGAGAGTAACCTCACGTGAAAACCTTACTTCCGCGGAGGCTCGGGCGGCCATGCTGAGCATCCTCGGCGGCCAGGCCGGCCATGCGCAGATGGCCGGTTTTCTGGTGGCGCTGCGGATGAAAGGCGAAACCGTGGATGAGCTGGTGGGGTTCGCCCGAGCCATGCGCGAGATGGCCACGCCGGTGGATTGCGGTTCCGGCGGCGACCCGCTGCTCGATACCTGCGGCACCGGCGGCGACGGCGCTTCCACCTTCAACATCTCCACCATCGCCGCGTTTGTGGCGGCCGGCGCCGGAGTGCGCGTGGCCAAACACGGCAACCGTTCCATTTCCAGCCGCTGCGGCAGCGCCGACCTGCTCGAAGCGCTGGGCATTACCGTCACTACGCCGCCGGAGGAATCCGCGCGCGCCATTCGCGAAATCGGGATCGGCTTCTTCTTCGCGCCCAACGCCCACACCGCCATGAAACACGCCCAGCCGGTGCGCGTGGCCCTGGGGATACGGACCACCTTCAACCTGCTGGGGCCGCTCACCAATCCCGCCATTGCCGATGCGCAGTTGGCCGGCGCCCCTTCGGCCCACGCCGCCGGGTTGATCGCTCATGCGTTGGGGGCGCTCGGCCTGCGGCGTGGATTCGTGGTCCACGGCTCGGACGGCCTGGATGAAATCACCACCACCGGCGACACGCTGGTTTTTTCCATCCGCGATGGAGCAGTAGAGCGGCTCACCTGGACGCCCGAGGATTTCGGCGCGCCGCGGGCGGCGGCGGAAGTTCTGAAGGGCGGCGACGTGGCCGCCAACGCGGGAATCGCGCGAGCCGTGTTGTCGGGCGGCCGGGGCGCGCAACGGGACATCGTGCTGGTGAACGCCGCCGCCGCCCTGGTGGCCGCGGGCAAGGCGGCCGGTTTGGCCGAAGGCATGGAGCGGGCGGCGCATTCCATCGACAGCGGCGCGGCGGCGGCCAGAGTCGCGGCGCTAGCGAAATTCACGACGGAGCCGCGACCGTAAGAGAGCGGTTGCCCCGAACTGTACGCCTTCTCTCACACCGCCTCTTGCGGGCCGTGCGCCGCCGCTCGAAACCGGCCAAAATGGTCTGTATCGAGGAGGGAAACATGACCGGACAGCCAAAACGCGTCGTCAAGCCCATACCCGACGGGTATCATTCCGTCACCGTCTATCTCACCGTTCCCGGCGTAGCCAAGCTGATAGATTTTCTGAAGCAGGCCTTCGGCGCCGGGGAGATCGAACGCATGCAGGAGCCCAGCGGCCGCGTGGGCCATGCCACGGTGAGGATCGGCGACACCATCGTGATGATGGGCGAGCCCCAGGCCCCGCAACAGCCCAGGCCCTGTAACTTGTGCCTGTACGTGAAAGACGTGGACGCCGTTTACCGGCAGGCCATCGAGGCCGGCGGCAAGTCCATCTCCGAACCGAAAGACCAGTTCTACGGCGACCGCAGCGGCGGCGTCGAAGACCCCTCGGGCAATGGCTGGTGGATCGCCACCCACATCGAAGACGTTTCGGCGGAGGAGATCGCGCGCCGGGCGCAGGCTTTGCACGGTCAGCACTGAGGCCCGTCAGAGCCACCGATGTGGGGTCAGGGCTTTCGCCCGAGCGCCGGGATAAACCGGCATGAAGCAGAGAATGAAAGAGTCTCACAAGAAAGGAGTAGCGATCCATCTTGACCTCGAGTCTTGCAGGGTGCGCCGCGAGGCGGACCTTTCG
>JBEKPK010000517.1:0-2888 GCA_049520795.1 Bryobacteraceae bacterium | reverse complement strand
CCAGCCGGGCGCTTACACGCTGAGTTCGCTGAGCACTCTGGTGAATGCGCTGTTTGCCTCGGGAGGCCCTTCGGCGACGGGCACCATGCGCCACATTGAACTGCGGCGCGACGGCCAAACGGTTTCAGAGTTCGATCTCTACGACCTGATGGAGAAGGGCGATAAATCCCACGACGCAAGGCTGTTGCCGGGCGACGTGATTTTCATTCCGCACATCGGGGCGCAGATTGCGATCAGTGGAGACGTGAATACGCCGGGCATCTTCGAGCTGAGGGGCGCGAGCACGGTGGGCGGTGTTCTTGAAGGCGCGGGCGGCATGACCAGCCTTGCTGACGGCGAACGGGTCGTTCTCGAGCGCATTGAAGCGCATCGAAGCCGGGCCGTGGAAGAGTTCGCCCTGGATGACGCGGGAAAAGAGCGGCCGGTAAAAGATGGCGATCTGCTGCGAGTTTTTCCGTTGTCGCCGAAATTTGCCAACGCGATAACGTTGCGCGGCAATGTGGCCGAGCCCGGACTCTATCCGTGGAAAGAGGGGATGCGGGTGTCTGACCTGATTCCCTCGCGCGCGGCCCTGATCACGCGGAACTACTGGAACGGGCAGAACCACCTGGTGCGGCCGGCGCCGGTCCGTCCATTCGCGAACTCGAGCGAGGAGGCGATCGGAACTCAGGCAATGGAGGGCGTCTCAAGCGGGCAGGCTGACTTCCCCGGCAGCCAGCGACAGCAGATGGCCGGCAGCCAAAATCAGGAAATGCAGCGGAATCGTGATTCGAACGGTCCCCTGAACCAGAACGGCGATACTTTCAACCAGAACAACGATGCAGGAGCAAGCCAGGGCATCAACGAGCGCGAAGGGGGAAAATCGCGGGCGGTGACCTCGATTGGCAAGAACAGCGCGGAGATCAACTGGGAATACGCCCTGATTGAGCGGCTCGATGAACGTGATCTGAGCACGCAGCTGATCCCATTTCGCCTGGCCAGCGCAATCGACGATCCGGCGTCGGCGGCCAACCAGGTTCTGAAACCGGGCGACGTGGTGACGATTTTCTCGCGGGCCGACCTTGAGCTGCCGGTGGACAAGCACGCATCCTTTGTGCGGGTCGGCGGAGAAGTGAATGCACCGGGAGTGTACCGCGTAACCTCCGGCGAAACACTTCGGGATGTGGTCGCCATGGCCGGCGGCCTCACCGACCACTCGTATCTCTACGCTTCGATCTTCACGCGCGTGTCGACGCGCATTGCGCAGGAAAACGAGCTGCGGCAGTCTACCGAGCAGATGCAGCGCGAGTTGGTAACGAAGTACGCGAATGCGACGCCGCAGGCCGGCCAGACGGCAACCGATCAACAACAGCAACTGGCCATGCAACAAGCGGCGCTGTCCAGGCTGTCGGCGATCGCGCCGACCGGGCGCGTGGTTTTGAGCATGAAGCCGGGGGCGGGATCGACGGCCGACATTCCGGATTTTCCACTCGAGGACGGCGACGCGTTTTATATTCCGCCGCGCCTGAGCACGGTCCAGGTGGCCGGCGCGGTCTACAACGCCAACGCCTTCCGCTATGAGCCGGATGAGCGGTTGATTACTTACTTGAACGACGCCGGCGGCGCGACGCGCGATGCGGATGGGAAGCGGATGTTCGTGATCCGCGCGGATGGAACGGTGGTCAGCCGCCAATCGCGCAATATTCACTCTCACGGCAGCTATGAAAATCTGAGGATGCTTCCCGGAGACGCCATTGTGGTTCCAGAGAAGCTCAAAGTCTCGTCCGCAATGAATGAATTTCTGCAGACCACTCAGTTCATGTCTCAACTCGCGCTGACAGCGGCGGCTCTCTCCGTGGTCAAGTAGCGGCAAGGCCGACCTCCGGCAAAGCGGAAGTCGGAGCTTCGGCCAACTCTTAACTTCCATTGAAGCAGATTTCAAAGAACGGAAGGCCGCCAACACAGGGGGCGTTCTGTGGTTTGAAAGGCAGGCTACAGAAAATGAACAAATTGCAAAGGATCATCGTGAAGCTCGGCGCGTGGCGCAGGCCGATCATGTGGGCGCTGCAGATCGTCGTCTTCGGATTCTCGGCGGCAGCAGGATTCCTGCTGCGGTTCGACTTCACCGTTCCCCGCAACTACTGGCCGTACCTGGCCTTTGCACTCCCGGTTTGGGTTGTCGTCAAAATCGTGGTATTTCGCCTCCTGAAGCTCGACCGGGGATTGTGGCGGTACGTGTCGGTGGCCGACGTGCACCGTGTTGCGCTCGGCAATCTGGTCTCCTCCTTCGTGAGCTGCGTTCTGATCCTGTGGCTTGGCCCCGCCAGATTTCCGCGGTCCATCTTCGTGCTCGACCTGATGGTATGCAGCATGGCGACGTTGTCGCTTCGGTTGACGGCCCGCATTGTTCAGGAGACCTCAATCGCCGCGTGGAGCAGCAGGGTCGCGGACAAGAACACGCTGATTTACGGCGCGGGTGATGCCGGACTCGCGCTGTTGAAGGAGATTCGGAACAATCCGAAGCTTTCCTACCGCGTGATCGGCTTTGTAGACGACCAACCGGCGAAGAAGGACTTGCGCGTAGCCGGCGTCACCGTGCTCGGCGGCGGGGGCGAGATCGGCCGACTAATCCAACTGCACGCTGTCAAGACGATCCTGATCGCCATTCCATCGGCCTCCGGCGCGGAGATGACGAGAATTTTAGAGCAGTGCCACGTGGCCGGTGTGGAGTGCAAGACGATGCCCGGTCTGGGCGAGATGATCGAGAATCGCGGATTGCTGGGGCAGATACGCGAGGTGGCGGTGGAGGACCTTCTGGGAAGGAACCCGGTGCGACTGGAGGAGAACCAGATCCGGGGCACGATCGCCAACAAAGTTGTGATGGTGACCGGGGCGGCGGGTTCGATCGG
>JBEKPK010000516.1:0-2902 GCA_049520795.1 Bryobacteraceae bacterium | reverse complement strand
ATTTCGGCTTGCGCCTGGGCCAACGAGACGCCTGCCCGCAGGCGCCCGATGGCGTTGCCCGCGCCATCTTCGTGGGAGGCGCGATCTCGCGGCGTCATGGCCCAAGGCACCCAGACATCGGTCACTTTACCAATGGTTTCCAGGCTCTCGGTCCCATGCGGAAAGGCAAAGCCGGGGGGCATGACGCCGACGATGCGGTAGGGGCGCGCATCGAGCAGCAGTTCTTTCCCCAGCACGCCGCGGTCGGAACCGAAGCGGGATTGCCACAGCGCGTGGCTGATCGTGGCGACGTGTCCTTTCCCCGGCTGGTCGTCATCGGCGGAGACGGCGCGGCCGAGTTCTGGCGCGATGCCGAGGAGGGGGAAGAAGTCTCCTGTGACGCGGGAACCGTAAACGCGGACGGCGTTCCCATTCACGGAAAGATTCAGACGGTCGTTGGTAAATAGCGCCAGATACACGAACGAGCGGCTTTGTTTTTGCCAGTCGTAGAACTCCGCATTGAAGGGTCCAAAGACTTCGAGGGGGACGCCTGGGATGCGCGGAACGGGTTCATACAGGAAAACCAGACGGTCCGGATTCTGGTAAGGCAGGGCGCGCAGCAGGACGGCGTTCACCAGGCTGAACACGGCGGTGGTCGCGCCGATGCCCAGGGCAAGGGTCAGGATGGAGAGGAGTGCAAAGCCGGGATCTTTGCGCAGCAAGCGGAGACCGTGGCGCATCAGTCAACGATAATAGCAAAAAGGGACAGGCCAGTAGGCAATGCCAGTAGGCCTGTCCTACTTCTTGTCGAGGTCGAGGTTGAGGGCCAGGACATTGACGCGCGGCTCGCCTAAGATTCCGAATTGGCGGCCTTCCACGTGACGGTCCACGGCTTGGCGGATTGCGTCCGGAGACACGCCGCGGGCCTTGGCCACGCGGTCCACCTGGGCGTACGCCGAGGCCGGACTGATGTGCGGGTCGAGGCCGCTGGCTGAGGTGGTCAGTAAGTCGGCCGGTATCGGACCTGTGTAAGTAGGGTTCTCCTGGCGAAATTTCTTGATATCGTCTCTTACGC
The DNA here is from genome assembly GCA_049520795.1 of Bryobacteraceae bacterium. Taxonomy (GTDB): domain Bacteria; phylum Acidobacteriota; class Terriglobia; order Bryobacterales; family Bryobacteraceae; genus BOG-224. The sequence continues at coordinate 1,848 of JBEKPK010000516.1, read as the reverse complement.
GGTTAATCAGTGTCTGGTTCGTGGGTCCGAGGTTGGTAGCTCCGGAGTTAGCGGCGTCGTACCCATCCCCCGCTCCCGACGGTCGTCCGTGGAAATATTCGGGCTTTGAAAACTTCTGCCCGATCAGCTCCGAGCCGACAATCTTGCCGTGCGACACGATCAGGCTGCCGTTGGCCTGATGGGGAAACAGCACCTGGGACAGCCCGGTCACAACCAGCGGGTAGATCAGCCCGGTGATCACCGTGATCACCAGCGTCAGCATTACGGCGGGAATCAGTATTTGTTTCATGAGTCAATCCTCACGGGCATTTCTTCAAGCAAGGCGCAACAGGCCCAGCAGGCGGTCGATTACCCAAATGCCGGGAAATGGCGCAATCACTCCGCCTACGCCATAGATCAAAAGGTTGCGGCGCAGCAGTGCGGCCGCGCTGAGCGGCTTATAGGCTACCCCGCGCAACGCCAGGGGAATCAGGGCGATGATGATCAGCGCATTGAAGATCACCGCCGCCAGCACGGCGCTCTGTGGGTTTCGCAGATACATGATGTTCAGCTTATCCAACGAGGGATAAGTAGCCATGAACATGGCCGGCAGAATAGCAAAGTATTTCGCTACGTCGTTGGCGATGGAGAAGGTAGTCAGGGAGCCGCGGGTCATGAGCAACTGCTTGCCGATGGCCACCACTTCGATGAGCTTGGTCGGGTTGCTGTCCAGATCCACCATGTTGCCGGCCTCTTTGGCGGCCATGGTGCCGGTATTCATGGCCAGGCCCACGTCGGCCTGCGCCAGCGCCGGCGCGTCGTTGGTGCCATCGCCGGTCATGGCCACCAGCCGGCCCCCCGCCTGTTCCTTCTTGATGAGATCCATCTTGTCTTTAGGCGTGGCCTGCGCCAGAAAATCGTCCACGCCGGCTTCCGCCGCGATGGCGGCCGCGGTCAGCGGATTGTCGCCGGTGATCATCACGGTCCGGATACCGATGCGGCGAAGTTGCTCGAAGCGTTCGCGCATGCCGCCTTTAACCACGTCTTTCAAATGGATCACGCCGAGAACGCGATCGCGATCCGCGACCACCAGCGGCGTGCCCCCCGAGCGCGAGATGCGCTGCGTGGTTTCGGTCAACTCCGGCGGGATCGTGCCGCCCTGCTCCTGTACGAATTCCACTACGGAATCCGTAGCTCCCTTGCGGATGCGGCGGCCGTCAAGATCCACGCCACTCATCCGCGTTTGCGCGGTGAAGGGGATGAAGTGCGCTTCGTGCTCGGCCACTTCGCGCCCGCGATACGCGTACTTTTCCTTGGCCAGCACCACGATGGAGCGTCCTTCCGGCGTCTCATCGGCCAGGCTCGAAAGCTGCGCGGCGTCGGCCAGTTCGCCCTCAGAGGCATCGCCGATGGGAATGAACTCCACCGCCTGCCGGTTGCCCAGCGTGATGGTGCCGGTCTTGTCCAGCAGGAGCGTATTCACGTCGCCCGCGGCTTCCACGGCCTTGCCGCTCATGGCCAGCACGTTGTGCTGCATGACGCGATCCATACCCGCGATACCGATGGCCGAGAGCAGTCCGCCGATGGTGGTGGGGATGAGGCATACCAGCAGCGAAATGAGCACCGTGACGCTGGGAGCCGAGCCGCTGCCGGCGGATTGCACGCTGTACTGCGCGAACGGATACAGGCTGACCACCGCCAGCAGAAAGATGAAGGTCAGGCCCGCGATGACAATGTTCAGCGCGATCTCGTTGGGCGTTTTCTGCCGCTCGGCGCCTTCCACCAGCGCGATCATGCGGTCCAGAAAAGTTTCGCCGGGATTCGACGTGATTTGCACTTTGATCTGGTCGGAAAGGACGCGGGTGCCAC
>JBEKPK010000515.1:0-2903 GCA_049520795.1 Bryobacteraceae bacterium | reverse complement strand
CGCGGATAGGACGGTGGTCTTCGATTCGTCGAAGCGCGGTTGGGTCTGCCTGGTCTCGCCGGACCCGCCGATGCGCGGGTGAAAGGCGATGCCGGAAACCTTGCCGCCGTTGGTCTCGATGCGGGCAGGTCCCAGACCGGTGTGGAGGACCACGCCTTCTTCCAGCGCTTCGGCCAATTCCCAGGGATGGGCCGGCATTTCCTCGCGGGTCCTGCGATAGGCTATGCGCACGGATTGCACGCCGGGCAAACGCCGCGCGCAACGGGCCGCGTCCATGGCCACGTCGCCGCCGCCGATAACCACCACGTTGGGGCCGATGGCGGGCATTCTTCCGTTGTTGACCTGATAGAGGAAGTCGAGCGCCTCCCAGACGCCTTTGGCGTCCTCGCCCGGAATGCCCATTTTGCGGCCGAGCCAGGCGCCGGGAGCGACGAAAACGGCGTCGAAGGCGGCCGCCGGGGCAGGCGGAACCGCCTGCCCCACCACCGAAGATGATGCAGAACCCGTTGTGGTGGCGCAGGCGGTTCCGCCTGCGCAGGCTGACCTCAACAGGTTCCGAGGATCAGGCACACGGACACCGGTCTTGGCTTCCACGCCCAGGTCGAGGATGTATTGAATCTCGCGGTCCAGGACATCCTCGGGCAGCCGGTAATCGGGAATGCCGTAGCGCAACATGCCGCCCAGACGCGGCTGGCCGTCGTACAAGGTGATGCGGTAGCCCAGCAATGCCAGATCGGCAGCCACGGTCAAGCCTGCCGGGCCTCCGCCGATGACAGCCACCTTGGCATCCAGCTTCACGGCGGGCGGCTTGGCGGGCGGGCACAGCTCCGGGTTGGCGTGGATGTAATCGGCCACGAAGCGTTTCAGATCGCGGACCGAGACGGCCTGGTCGATTTCGCCGCGGTTGCAGCCGTCCTGGCAGGGATGCTGGCACACGCGCCCGCAGGCCGCCGGGAGCGTGCAGCGCTGGCGGATCAGCTCGTAGGCTTCCTTGAATTTGCCGGCCGCCACCAGGGCCACGTACCCCTGGGCATTCACGCCGGCCGGGCAGGCGGATTTGCAGGGCGCGGGCCCGGCGGCTTTGGAGATGCCGAAGACGTTGGGAATGGCCTGCGGGTAAGGACGGAAGATGGCCTTGCGCAGGCCCAGACCGCGGTCGAATTCGCTGCGCAGGTCCACCGGGCAGGCCGCTGTGCAGTCGCCGCAGGCGTTGCACTTGTCCAGATCCACATAGCGCGGATTCTGGCGGATCTTGACCTGGAAATTACCAGGCTCGCCCGATATTCCCTCCACGTCCGCCAGGGTAATGATCTCGATGTTCTTGTTCCGGGCGCACTCCACCAGCTTGGGCGAGAGGATGCACATGGAGCAGTCGCCGGTGGGAAAGGTCTTATCGAGCTGGGCCATCCGCCCGCCGATGGCGGGGGAGGAATCGAGAAGATAGACCTTGAAACCGCTCCCGGCCAGGTCGAGAGAGGCTTGGATGCCGGTAACGCCCGCCCCGCAGACCAGCACGGCGCCGACAGCTTCGGGCGCGGTGGGATAAGCCTCCCGGCTTGTCAACGGCTCGGGCTTCTTCCCATTGTTCGCGATCATAGTCATGCCTCAGCGTCCGATTCCCTTGGCCTGGAGCAACGCCTTGGGTTCTACCACCAGGCTGCTCAACGATAGTTCATCCTCCTGGCAGCCCATGGCCAGGCCCAGCAACTGCGTGAAGTAGAACACCGGCAGGTTGTACCGGCGTCCGAACTTGGATTCAATGTCCTTCTGCCGCATGTCCAGGTTCAGTTGGCACAGGGAGCAGGCGGTAGCGATGCAGTCGGCTCCGGCCGCGTGCGCCATGGCGAGGATCTTGTTGGTCAGCTCCAGCACGATGCTCGAATCGGTGATGGAGAAGCTCGCGCCACAGCACTCGGTCTTGTGCGGCCAAACGAGCGGCTCCGCCCCGGCGGCTTCCATGAGCCGGTCCATCAGGGTAGGGTTTTCGGCGTCGTCGAAGTTGGTGATCTCCGGCGGACGAGTGAGCAGGCATCCGTAGTAGCAGGCCACCTTCAGCCCGGTGAGCGGGCGTCGGATGGCGGCGGCGATGCGCGGTGTTCCGATGTCCCGGCAGAGGATTTCGAGCAGATGCAGGACCGGCGTGCGGCCGTCGTAGTCGCGTCCGACGACATGCGCGACCCGCGCGCGCAGAGCCGCGTCTCCGGCGATATGGTGGTTGGCGGTCTTGAGCCGGCTATAGCAGGCGGCGCAGGCCACCGCGACCGTGCTGCCGCCGGCGGCGGAGAGGCTCTTGGCCGGCAGGGCATCGGCCAGCAGCGGGTCGCTCGAGTGCGCGGCAGTAGAGCCACAGCAGATCCAGTCCTTCAACTCGGGCAGATCGAGCCCGAGTTTCGCTGCCACTGCCAGCGTGGAACGATGATAATCCTTGGCGGCGCCATCCAGCGAGCAGCCTGGAAAAAATGCGTAGGTCACTGGGCGTCTCCTTCGGCGGCCCGGGTGAACAGGGCCTCACGCTCTTCCTTCCCGCCCACTCGCGTTCCGGAAACCGGCAGCTTGCCCTTGCGGAGCATCATGGGCGCCTTGCCGGCGTCCTCGAAGAACCGTTTGGAGCGCAGTTTGAACCGGATCATCAGCTCCAGCTCGAATATGCGCCCGCGCTCGCGGACGGCGTCGAGGAAGATGTCGTTGAAAATGGGAACGGCGGTCGAGGGCGCCACTGACCGGGCGGCGCGGCTCATGGCTCGAAGCGCGTCGACCATGGCGGCGATGTCCACCTTCTGCGGGCATCGCGTGGCGCAGGTCTGGCAGGACGTGCACTCCCAGAGGAAACGGCTGGAGAGCACGGCGTCGCGCTGGTCAGTCTGGACGAGGCGCACCAATTCATGCGGCTTGAAATCGCCTCG
>JBEKPK010000514.1:0-2927 GCA_049520795.1 Bryobacteraceae bacterium | reverse complement strand
CATCTACCTTCGAGTCAGACCACCGTGAGCCCAAGAGCTCGAAGGGGTCGTTCATGTCCTCGAATACTGACAGCTTGATCCGCTGTTCCCTGATGTCCTTCAAGGCGAACTTGGCAGACAGAAACTTGTAAACGCGCACACCCCATTAATCTCTCAATCCCAGGGCCTTGCCGGCCTGAGTCCCTCTATCTGCTCCGCGAACACGTGGGCGAGTTTCTGAAGCCGAGCGCAACCTCCTACCCCCGCCCTTCCGCCGTCCAAACCCCATTCCCTCGCATAGCCAAATTAGCTACATGCCCCGCTCTTGCCGCCGCCACGCCTATCTCCACCGACGCATTGGGCGTGTTTCTCGACCTCACGCAGTCCAGGAAATTCTGCATGTGGTCGAGCGCGCCGTCGCGCGGCGACCCGCCTTTCTGGACGGGTGCGGGCATCGCGAAGTTCTCGCTGTAGCGCGGAATTTCGTTGTAGATCTCGTACCCCTGCCGGTGCAGCCGCATGGCGGCCTTGGTCCCGCGCAGTAACATGCCGCCGCCTTCGAGGTAACCTAGCAGCGCGCTATCGAACTCCACCAGCGACTTCGAGTACACCAGCGCGGCGCTCATGGTGTCGGGCGTCTGACGCTGTTGCAGCAGGGCCTTCACGCCCGAAGCCGTCGCGCGCAGCGGCATGTCGTCGTTCATGAACCACTGCGCCACGTCCACCCAGTGCACGAACAGGTCGGTCATGGCGCCGCCGCCGAAATCCCAGTACCAGCGCCAGTGGGCGAACGTATCCGCGTCGAAGGGGCGATCCGCGGCCGAGCCCAGGAAGCGCTTCCAATCGAGCTTGGAGACGTCGAAAGAGCCGCCGCTGTCCTGGTTGGCGATGTGGTTCTGATACCAATAGGTGCGGATGAAGGTCACCTGGCCCAGCGCGCCGGAGGCTACCATCTCCTTGCATTTCATGTAGTGCTCCCAACTGCGCTGCTGCATGCCGGTCTGCACCACCCGTTGGCTTTCCTTGACGGCGGCGATGAGCGGCGCCCCTTCGGCCAGCGAGTGGGTGACCGGCTTCTCGCAGTAGACGTCCTTGCCGGCGCGGACCGCGTCGATGGTGATGGGCACGTGCCAGTGATCCGGGGTGGCGATCACCACGGCGTCGATATCCTTGCGGTCCAGCACCGCGCGGTGATCCACGTAGTCGGGCGCAGCCGGCGCAAATTGCGCCTTGGCGCGCAGGCGGCGGGGCTCGTAGACGTCGCAGAAGCCCACGATTTCAGTGCCCTCGACCCTCCTCACGTTGCCCAGCAGATACGTGCCGCGATCTCCCGAGCCGATGAGAGCGATGCGGACTTTGTCGTTGGCGCCCAGGATGCGGCCGTAGGATGCCGCCGTCGCGACTGCCGCGCCCAGGAAGCGGCGCCGGTTGGTGTTGCCTTCAGAACCGTTCGATGCCATGAGCCTATGATAAGGCTTGGCGAGGCTACAGCTTCAGCTCCCAGCCCTTTCGCATCTCCGGTTTGACCCATCGGCTGGCCTCGGCGCTGTTGGTGAAGCGCATGTTGCGGCTGTCCCATTCGAGCTTGCCGGGGACGCGCCAGGCGATTACGGCCAGCGCCAGCCACTCGGCGAACGGCGCCGTGATGCTGAAATCGGAGCACCCGGGTTCGCCCCCTTTACATGCGCGGACCCAATCCGCCATGTGGCCCGGCGAGCGCGTCAGCAAAGGCGCGGGGAGCGTGTACTCGGCCCATCTGGCGGCCGGCAGCAGCCAGACGCCCTCGCCGCGTTCGTGGGTCGCCAGCATGCCTTTGGTTCCTATGAGCAGGGCGCCGTTGCCGGCCAGGACGCCGGGTTTGGGCGGCTCCAGCTCCGGTCCGTAAACGGCCACTCCGGGGCCTCCGGGGCTGGTCCGTCGGGCGGGCCGCGCCGGAGCGGCGGCTGCACCCCCGCGCGCGGCTCCAGGGGCTGCGCCTCCGCGCGCCCCGCCGCGGCCTCCACCGGCGCCCCCGCCGCGCCCGGCGGCCACGGCTCCGCGGCCCATGGGACGGCCCTTGTCCGCCAGATTATCCGCCGGCGGCAGGATGGCTTCGTTGTCCATCCCCGGAACCTTAAAGGCTTCCGGATCGGAAGCGTTCACGGAATCGTGATAGTAGACCGTGACGGCGGCCATTTTTCCGCGCGCCGGAAACTCCAGCCGTACGATTCCGCGATTGGGATACGTGATGCCGCTCTTGCCCTCCTGGCGCGTGCATTCCACGCTGGTGGGGGCGCCCAGTTGGAGCGCGAACTGCACCGGCGATGCGGTGTGGGTGGCCCAGTTTCCAATTTGCCCCGTACCGAAATCCAGGAACCCGCGCCAGTTGTAGGGGACATAGCGGTCGCTGAACGGCCGCGGCTGCGCGCGGGCCAGCCAGCCGTTCCAATCGAGAGCGCCGGGAACCGGCGATTCCGGAGGCGGCTGCTGCAAGCCCGTGGGGTGCGTTCCGGGGGTGGTCGATATATGGGCTTCCGTCACGTCGCCGATGGCCCCGGACCACACCATCTCGGCCGCCACGCGCGTGCATTCGTGGGAGAACCCCTGGTTGCCCATCTGGGTGGCCACCTTGTATTTCACGGCAGCATCCCGCAGCAGACGGGCTTCCCAGGGGGTCTTGGTGAGCGGCTTCTCCACGTACACGGACTTGCCCCGCTCCATCGCGGCCAGCGCCACGGTGGCGTGCATGAAGTCCGGCACGGCCACGATGCAGGCGTCGATGTTCTTGCCCTCTTTGTCGAGCATGGCGCGGAAATCCTTGTACTTCGGCGCCTTGTCGAAGCGCTTGAATACCGGCGCGGCGCGATCCTCATCCACGTCGCAGAGGGCCACGATGTTCTCGGTGCGCGCGGCGTCGCCCGAATCCGCCGCTCCCTGGCTGCCACAACCGACAACCGCGATGTGGAGCT
>JBEKPK010000513.1:0-2934 GCA_049520795.1 Bryobacteraceae bacterium | reverse complement strand
GAGTGCTGCGTGTTCCCGGAGCTGTCGAAGAAGGAGGCAATCAGGGAAACCGTGCCCAGCACGATGGTCGAGACAGCGATCAGTGGGGCGGAGAAGAACAGAGACCGGAGGAGACTCATCACGCGGGCCAAGAACCACCCAGACCTTCTTCGGCCAACTGTATCTCCTCTTGCGGAGCGAGCTTCGCCAACTCGCGCGCCAGCCGTGCGCGCTTCTCGCGCCCGCTCAGCGGATTGACGGCCGAATGCAGGGCGCGGCTTCGGTTGCGGTGCTCTCCCTCTTCGACCCGTCGGTCCGGAGCGGCGGCAGCTCTTCGATCCAACCGGACCCTCTCACAGACACTCGGCCGTGACAAGCTCATGCCGACGCCCCGGCTCGACGGACTGTCGGCGCCCCCGAACGTGTCGAGAAGAGTCTCGACACGGCACGCACGAGTGCGTGCGCCACATCTTCGGGCCACCTGCGAAAAATGCAGGCTAACGTTACGGCGATCTTCGGCGCCACGGATTCAGTATGACAAAACAACCTGCCGGGATGCGACCAGCCGATCGCAAATACCGGATTCGCGAAATGGAGCGCCTTGGAAGGAAGAACGCCGGCGCGGACGCCGTCGTGGCAGGCCGGAGGCCCGCTCTACGGTTGGATGCCGCGCTCTCAGGATCGGCCAATCAGAATCGCGCGTGCTTCCGCCACCAGGAACAGCGATCCGGTGATGAAGGTGACCGTAGACGGCAGGGTTGGCTTCAGCGCCAGGGCATCCTCGATGGTGGCGGCCACTTTGGCGTTGGCGTGCCCGGCGATTTCGCGCAGGGTCTCGGGCATGGCGGCGCGGGCCTGGCGGGGCGCGGTGAGAATCACCTCTTGCGCGTATGGGAACAGGACGCCGCCGATCTCGGCCACCGCCTTGTCGCGCATGGCGCCGAAGATCAGCCGCACCGCGCGGCCGGCGTAGAAGCGCTCGATGTAGGCGGCCAGGGCCCGGGCGCCGGCGGGGTTGTGGGCCCCGTCCAGTATGATCTCGGGGTCCTCGGAGACCCGCTCGAGGCGGCCCGGCCAGCGCGCGCGGGCAATGCCGGCCTGGATGGCGGGGCGGGGAAGACCCAATTGCATGGCGGCCACGGCGGCGGTGGCGGCATTCTCCACCTGATGCTCTCCGGCTAGCGGGCACTCGATGCGCAACGCGCCCAGCTCAAACCGGCTGCCCCGCGCATCCATCTCCAAGTGGCTAATGTGCCAATCCTCGGTGCGCGTCACGGGCGCGCCAACCTCCCGGGCGCGCGCCATCAGGATGGAGGCCACCTCCGGCCGCTGGCGCGCGAACACCGCCGGCGCGCCGGGTTTCAGAATGCCGGCCTTTTCGCCGGCGATGGAATCCAGGCTTCGGCCCAGCCAGGCTTCGTGGTCGAAATCGATCGGCGTGATAACGCAAAGCCGGGGGTGAACGATATTGGTGGCGTCGAGCCGGCCGCCCAGCCCGACTTCGAGCACGGCGGTCTCCACTTCTTCCTCCGCGAATATGAGGAGCGCCATGGCGGTGACGGTTTCGAAGTAGGTGGTGTGCAGATCGATCGCGCCCTGCGCGAGCAATCTCTCCACAACCGCGTGGACACGCTCGAAGGCGGCGGCGAAACGAGCGGCCGTAACGGGCTCGCCATCGATGCGGATGCGCTCGGTGGGTTCGCTCAGGTGGGGCGAGGTGAACAGGCCCGTGCGCCGGCCGGCGGCCCGCAGCGCCGCTTCGATCATGGCGCAGACGGACCCTTTGCCGTTGGTGCCGGCCGCGTGCACCGGGGCGCCGCCCTCCTGCGGGCGCCCCAGCGCGTCCGCCACGGCGCGGATGCGCTCCAGGCCGAACTTGGCGGTCTGAATCTCGTTGCCCAGCGCGTACAGGAATTGAACCGAATCGGGGTAGGTCACTCAGTGCCCCACACGGGCGAGGCATGCCTCGCCCCTGCCACAACCGCTGTAGGGGCCGGGCATGCCCGGCCCGCTGCGCCCGAAACCAGGCGCTTAGCCTGCATATCTCACACTCCACCCTCCGATGTGGGACAGGCGCTTCCGCCTGTCGACCCGAGCGAAGCTCGGGCGCCGCCTACCGAAGCCGGTTGGCAGGCGAAAGCGCCTGCCCCACAATTACCCGTGTCCGACAAAGCGCCGTAGCCAAGCGTGGGCATGAGTGCCGACGCGGCAGGCAGGAGTGCCCGCGCCACGTCACGTCTGAACCCCTGTGAGAAGGTCCGGTTAGCGCTTGTCATGACATAACCATCCCAACCGCTCCCCTGACGGGGCGCCCTCTGGGTCCGGCTCGCCAGGCTCTTGACGAGCCGCGACTCGTCAGGGAGCGGTTGCCGGGCTCTTGACGAGCCGCGACCGTCAGGGAGCGGTTGCCGGCAATTGGACTGGTTATTTCCTCTCAGGCCCTTAGTCCATAAAGAATCTGAGCGCTCTCGATATGTACGGCTTCAGCTCCAGGCGCGGAACCACGGCGTCCAACATGCCGTGCTTGAGGAGAAACTCGGCGCGCTGGAAGCCTTCCGGCAGTTTCTGGCGGATGGTCTGCTCGATCACGCGCGGACCGGCGAAGCCGATCAGCGCCCCGGGCTCGGCGATGTTCAAGTCGCCCAGCATGGCGAAACTGGCGGTCACGCCGCCCGTGGTGGGATCGGTGAGCACGCTGATGTAGGGCAGGCGCGCCTCATCCAGGCGCATGAGCGCGGCGGAAATCTTGGCCATCTGCATAAGGCTGACGGCGCCCTCCTGCATGCGGGCGCCGCCGGAAGCGGAGACGATTACGAGCGGCGTGCGCCGCTCGACGGCGCGCTCGATCGAGCGCGTGATCATCTCACCCACCACGCTGCCCATGCTGCCGCCGATAAACTTGTTTTCCATCGAGCAGGCCTGGACGGTGCGGCCGTCGATGCGCCCCTCGGCCGC
>JBEKPK010000512.1:0-2972 GCA_049520795.1 Bryobacteraceae bacterium | reverse complement strand
CTCAGCCTGCCGGAACGTCTCGATTTCCATCCCAAATGTAGTGCAGACTCAGCGGTAGCCTAAACTCATTCTGAACGGGTTAGCCGAGTTTTCCACAGTTTCGTGACGAACTTGGGCTAATCAGCGCAATGGCGTTCTGTCTCCCGCGCGCAAGCCTTCGACCAGAGGCTGACCCCTTTTCCCTTTTCGAGGCCGCTTTCGACCCCTGCCTGCCGTGTCGAGACTCCCCCGAAAATGGACGTTCACCGTTGCGGTCCCGCACGTGGCGCAGGCACTCCTGCCTGCCGCGTCCCGACTCTTCGGGACGCTTGGTCTTTTCATCCTTCGTTGCGCGCCGCGGCGCATGCCCACTCATCTCGATACATGCTCGCCGTTGTGGCGACGTATCGTGGGCAAGCGTCGGCACGAGTGCCGACGCGGCAGGCAAGAGTGCCTGCGCCACGTCACGGAGCCCGACCACTTGCGAGAATTCCGCGCTGACGCGGCCCCACGTCAATGCGCGGCTTTACGTCGGCCGCTCTGCGCCGCCAGCGCCCGCCGCAACGCCGCCTCGGCCCTGTCGAGGTACCGGACGTAGCCTGCCGGATCTACGAACGGATTGGCTCCGCCGCTCTTCAACGCCTCCATCTTGCGCGGCAGGTCGAAATCCCAAGCGTGGCCAGCCAGGAAGATGTCGCAGGGCAGGGCGCGCAAAGTGGCGATGGACTTCTCGAAATCCCGCACGATTCCGGGGTATTTGATGTTCCCCACCAGTTGGTAACCCGGCGCGGAAAGACTGCATGGGATCACCACGCGGTAGGATTGCCGCCCGTCCGAAATCGTCGTCGTCCAGCTCGTGCAGCCCTTGGTGTGGCCGGGGGTGAAGTGCGGCGTCAGAACCATCCCGCCGAATTGCACCGGCTCGCCGTCGCGGAGCAATCCATCGGGCCGCACGGGCGGGAACAAGTATCTGTCGCCCAACTGGAAATCCCCGCGGCCGCCGGCTGCAAACAGCGGAGCATCGGCGGGACTCGCCAGGAATCGCGCCTTGGCGCGCGCCTTTATGGCCGCCAGACCACCGGCGTGATCGTAGTGCGCATGGGAGGCCAGCAAGATGCGGATATCCTCCATGCGGAAGCCCAGCTTCTTCAGGTTCGCCTCGATCATCGGCGCGGTCTCGCGGAATCCGGAGTCGAGGAGCACGTGGCCCTGCGGCGTGGTGAACAGGTACGACGACACGCCGCTGGCGCCGACGTAGTAGAGGTTGCCCACGATGCGAAAGGGCGCGACGGGCTTGTTCCAGGAAGCATTGGCGGGGCGGTATTGCGCGGGAAGCAGAGAGCCCGCGCAGAGTAGAATTGCGGTAATCCGAAGCATATTCGTAGCGCGGGCCTCCGGCCTGCCATGCCGGCATTCCTGCCGGCATTCCTTGTCCGCAATCGGAACTGCCGCGATCCGGCAGTCAGGAGCGCCCCGACCGGAAGAGCGCCGGCGCGGACGCCGGCGTGGCAGGCCGGAGGCCCGCTCTACGGGGGGCGAAGCCGTCGCGCCCCAACTACGCCAGATCGAACCTTTCCTGGTGCAATTGCACGTCGCTTTTGACGATCACGGTGCGGCCCAGGATCTCCTCCAACTCCTGGAGGTAGGTGTTCTGGTTGGATTTCAGCAAGCGGGCCACGTCGGGGGCCACGCGCAGCATCACGTCCTTGCCCTCCACGGCCTTGGCGATCTTGTGGGCCTCCTGGAGGATCTCGCCCACCACGGTCTGCGGGCTCTTCACATAGCCCGCTCCCTCGCAGTACGAGCAGGGCGTGCACAGGGTCCGCTCCAGGCTTTGCTTGACGCGTTTGCGGGTGATGGCCACCAGGCCGAAATCGTTGAACTGGAGAATCTTGTATGGCGCACGGTCCGCGCGCATGGCTTCTTCGAGCGCCTGCATCACCTTCTGGCGGTTCTTGCGCTCGTCCATGTCGATGAAATCCACCACGATGATGCCGCCCAGGTCGCGCAGGCGGATCTGGCGCACGATCTCCTTGATGGCGTCGGTGTTGGTCTTGACGATGGTGTCTTCGAGCCGGTTCGATTTGCCCACGAACTTCCCGGTATTGACATCGATGGCCACCAGGGCCTCGGTTTGATTGATGACGATGTACCCGCCGGATTTGAGCCACACCTTGGGGCGCAGGGCCTTCTCCAGCTCGGAGCTGACGCCGAACTCGTCGAACATGGGGTTGCTGCGGGTGTACATCTTTACGCGGGTGACCAGCGCGGGCTGGAAGCGCTGCACAAAGCGGAGCGTGCTCTCGTAGAGTTCCTCGTTATCCACCCAGATGTTCTTGAAGGCGGAGGTGAGCTGATCGCGCAGCACGCGCTCCACCACGTTCAGGTCGTGATGGATGAGGGCGGGGGCGGGCTTGCGCTCGGCCTTCTGGCGCATATCGAGCCAGAGGTTGTAGAGGAACATCATATCGGCCCGAAGCTCCTCTTCCGAGCGGCCCTCGCCGGCCGTGCGGACGATGTATCCGCCGGGGATTCCGGTGCGGTGCGTCTGCAGGATGCGTTTCAGGCGCATGCGCTCCTCGTCGCTGGGGATCTTGCGCGAAACGCCGATGTGATCGACGGTGGGCATGTATACCAGGAAGCGGCCGGGCAGGGCAATGTGCGAAGTGATGCGCGCGCCCTTTTGGCCGAGGGGTTCCTTGGCGATCTGGACGATGATTTCCTGGCCTTCCCGCAAGAGGTCGCTGATGGACGCCCCGGCGGGTTTCTCAGGACGGGTCTCGGCGGGCCGTGCGGCGGCGCGCTGCTCGGTTCGCGCCGGAGCCTCGGCGATGCGAGGCTCGGGCGGTCTCTCGTCGGCGGGGCGTTCGGCTTCGGCCGGGCCGCGGTCGCGGCCGCGGCGGCGCGTGCGCCGGGAGACGCGGTGCAAATAGCGCGGTCCCTGCTCGCGAAGCGCGGCCGTGAGGCTGGTGGGGATGCGCGCGGGCTCGGGA
>JBEKPK010000511.1:0-3002 GCA_049520795.1 Bryobacteraceae bacterium | reverse complement strand
GGCGCCGGGGCCGCCGCCGCCGTGCGGCGTGGAAAACGTCTTGTGCAGGTTCAGGTGCAGCACGTCCACGCCGAAATCGCCGGGGCGGGCGATGCCCACCAGCGCATTCATATTGGCGCCGTCCATGTAGAGCATGGCGCCTTTGGCGTGCAGGATTTCGGCGGCCTGTACGATGTTCTGTTCGAACACGCCCAGGGTGTTGGGGTTGGTCACCATGAGGGCGGCCACGCCGCCATCCACGATGCGCTCGAGCGCCGCCACGTCCAGCAGCCCGTTGGCGTTGGACGGGATATTCTCCACCGCGTACCCGGCGATGGCCGCGGTGGCGGGGTTGGTGCCGTGCGCGGAATCGGGAATGAGTATCTTCTTGCGCGAGTCGCCGCGGCTTTCAAGCAGCGCGCGAATGAGCAGGATGCCGGTCAGCTCGCCATGCGCGCCGGCGGCCGGTTGCAGCGTGACGGCGTCCATGCCGGTGATTTCGGCCAGAGCCGCTTCCAGACGGGCCATCACTTCCAGGCATCCCTGCGAAAGCGATTCCGGTTGATAGGGATGCGCCCAGGCCAGGCCCTCGAGGCGCGCCACGACCTCGTTCACGCGAGGGTTGTACTTCATGGTGCAGGAGCCCAGCGGATACATGCCGTAATCGATGGCGTAGTTCCACGTGGAAAGGCGCGTGAAGTGGCGCAGCGCTTCCACCTCGCTCACCTCGGGGAAGTCCTCGATCTCGGGGCGTACGTTTTCGGCGCCGAGCGCCTCGGCGGCTTCCACCGGCGGCACGTCGAGCCCTGGAAGCTGCCAGGCTTTCTTTCCCGGCGAACTGCGCTCGAACAGCAGCGCCTCGTTCTGCGAAATATGATTGCGAACCTTGGTGATCATGCCCCCATCGCCTTTACCACGGCATCCATGTCTTCGCGGCGCGACATTTCGGTGGCGCACAGCAGCACGGAATCCGCCAGCTCCGGATAGAATCGCCCCAGCGGAAGTCCGCCTATGATCTTCTGTTTGAGCAGCGCCCGGTTCACCGCTTCCGGCTCGCCGCCATCCACCCGCGCCACGAATTCGTTGAAGAATTTGCCGCTGAACCGCGGCTTGAGCTGGCCGGCAAGGTAGTGCGCCTTGGCCAGGTTCTGCGCGGCCAGCTCGCGCAGCCCTTCCTTTCCGTACACAGTCATGAAGACCGTGGCCATGAGCGCGATGAGCGCCTGGTTGGTGCAGATATTGGAAGTGGCCTTTTCCCGCCGGATGTGCTGCTCGCGGGTGGCGAGCGTTAAGCAGAAGGCGCGATTGCCGCGCGTGTCGACGGTTTGTCCCACCAGCCTGCCGGGCATTTGCCGGACGTACCTTTCGCGGGTGGCGATAATTCCCGCGAAGGGGCCGCCGTAACTGGGCGGAATGGCGAAACTCTGCAACTCCCCGGCCACGATATCGGCCTCCGCGGGCGGTCGCAAGAGCCCCAGCGAAACGGCTTCGGTGAACACCAAAACGAGCAGGGCGCCGCGCCGGTGGGCCATCTCTCCGGCGGCTTTCACCTGGTCGACAATGCCGAAGAAGTTGGGCGATTGCACAATCACCGCGGCAGTGGCATCGTCCATTTTTCGATCCAGGTCTTCGAGGTCGATGGTTCCGGCGTCTTCGAGGTAGCCGAATTCCTCCACCGCCATGCCCTGATGCCGGGCGTAGGTGCGCAGCGTTTCGCGGTATTCGGGGTGTACGGAACGGGCCACCAGCGCGCGCCGCCGCCCCGTCAGGCGCGCGGCCATCATGGCGGCTTCCGGCACGGCCGTGGAGCCGTCATACATGGAGGCGTTGGCCACGTCCATGCCGGTAAGCTGGCAGATCATGGTCTGGAATTCGAATATGGTGGTGAGCACGCCCTGCGAGATTTCCGCCTGGTAGGGGGTGTAGGACGTCAGAAACTCGCCCCGCGAAACCACCGTGTCCACCAGCACGGGGCGGAAGTGATTATAGACGCCGGCCCCCAGAAATGAAGCATAGCCGTTGGCGTTCTCCGCCGCCCGCCGGCGGAAGTAATCCACAATCTCGTATTCGGAAATGCCCGGCGCCAGATCCAGGGGTTTCCGCATCCGCACCTCCTCGGGCAGGTGGGCGAACAAGGCGTCCGGGCCGTCGATGCCGCAGGCATCCATCATGGCGCGGCGCTCGGAGTCGGACTTCGGGAGATAGCGCAAGCTACTTTTCGGCTCCTATGTAACTCTCATAATCCGCGGCGGACATGAGGGCGTCCAACTCCGCGGGGGCGCTCAAGCGGATCTTCACCAGCCACCCGGCGCCGTGCGGGTCGCTGTTGAGCGTTTCCGGCGCGTCAGCCAGGGCGTGGTTGACGTCCGTTACCTCGCCGCTCACCGGCGAGTAGATGTCGGAAACCGCCTTCACCGACTCCACCGAGCCGAGCGACTTGCCCTGCTCGATGCGTGTTCCGGCCTTCGGCAGGTCCACGTAGACGATGTCGCCCAGTTCCTCCTGCGCATGATCGGTAATCCCGATCGTTCCGGCGTCCCCTTCCACGAGGACCCATTCGTGTTCCTTCGTGTATCGGAAATTCTCTGGATACATGGTCTTTATTTCGCTCGTTTATAGAATGGCGTCTCCACGGTTACCGCATCCACCGGCTGGTTGCGGACAACGACTTGGAAACACCTGCCCGGCCACGCATCGGCGGCGGGCAGGTAACATAAGCCTATGTTCCGGTTGAGCGTGGGCGAAGGCGAGCCGCTCGAGACCCAACCCGCCGGCGCTCCATCGAGCCATACTTCGTAACCGTCGCGCGCAATGCCGCGGCCGCGCATTTCGAAACCCGCCAGCTTGCGCCGGATGCCGGCCTGCTTCTGCTTCAGCAGCGCTTCGCGGCCGATGAACTCGCCCTTATCGAGCTTCACGATCCAGTCCAGCCCCGCTTCGAGCGGCGTAATCGAAGCGTCGATCTCATGGCCGTAGAGCGCCATGCCGGCTTCCAGGCGCAGGGTGTTGCGCGCGCCGAGCCC
>JBEKPK010000510.1:0-3002 GCA_049520795.1 Bryobacteraceae bacterium | reverse complement strand
CGAATTCCCGGCAACGATTTCCGGCTTCTGATGCGTCTACTACTGGTGGCAGCCGATTGCATGGAGTTTACGGGTGTTCTGGAGCGTGCCGGCGGCGTGGAGGCCGAAGGCCTGCCCGTGGACTGGGCCCGCTCCGCCAGGCTCGGAGAGCACATGATTTTGATGGCCGCCAATGGGGCCGGAAGCGCGCGCGCGGCCGCCGCCGTGGACGCCGCCGCGCCGGCGTTCCACCCCGAAGCCGTGGTGAGCGCCGGATTCTGCGGCGCGCTCGATCCGGAACTGGATATTGCCGCCGTGGTGGTGGGCGCCTGCATCGCCGACGAGGACCGGCGCTTTCCCGCCCTGCCGGTGACCAGCCCCGCGCCCTACCACGTGGGGACAATCTGTTCCATCGACCACGTGGCGCAAACCGCCGGAGAAAAGAAATGGCTGCGCTCTACCGGCGGCGTGGCCGTGGAAATGGAGGCCGCAGGTGTGGCCGCAAGCGCGCAAAGCCACGGCTTGCCGTTCTATTGCGTGCGCACCGTAACCGACCTGGCCGGCGAGAATATGGCCAATGATTTCAATGCCGCCCTGCGCCCGGATGGCCACTTCGGTACAATGCATATTCTAGGTAATTGCGTGCGCCATCCGATGGACCGGCTTCCCGAGCTGATCCGGCTGAGGAGGCGTTGTGCGCGGGCCTCGCGCGCTTTGGGAGAGTTTTTTGTCGACTGCCGGTTTTGAGCCGATCGCCATTCCCGACACCATGCACGCCGCCGTCTACCGCGGCCAGAGCGTGATCTCCGTCGAGGAGGTCCCCACGCCCGAAATCGGCCCCGGCGAGCTTCTCATCCGGGTGGAAGCCTGCGGAATCTGCAATACCGACCTCAAGAAGATCGAATACAACCTGCTCGCGCCGCCCCGCATTTTCGGCCATGAAACGGCCGGGGTGGTGGTGGCGGCCGGCCACGGCGTCTCGCGCTTCTCTCCGGGCGACCGCGTGGTGGCCTTCCACCACATCCCGTGTTCCCAGTGCTTCTACTGCCGCCGCGGGCTCTATGCGCAGTGCCCCACCTACAAGAAAGTGGGGATTACCGCCGGTTTCGAGCCCGCCGGAGGCGGCTTCGCGCAGTACGTTCGCGTCATGGATTGGATCGTCGAGCGCGGCGTCGAACCGATTCCGGAGGGCGTATCCTTCGATCTCGCCACTCTTGTGGAGCCCTTCAACACCTGCCATAAGGCAGCCGTGCAGTGCGGCATCGAGCCGGGAGATTTCGTGCTGGTGATGGGACAGGGCCCCATCGGCCTGATGTTCACCATGCTGGCCCGGCGCATGGGGGCCCGCGTGGGCTCGACCGATACCATCGAGGCGCGTGTGGATCTCTCCCGGCGCTGCGGAGCCGGGTTCTCCTGGGACCCGAGCCGGGTGGATTTGGCCGCCCAGGTGAGGGCTCTAACCGAGGGGCGCGGAGCGGATATCGTCATCGTAGCCGCGTCCGCCCCCGGAATCGTCGAGCAGGCTATCGTCTGCTCCCGCCCTGGCGCGCGAATCCTGCTTTTCGCCCAAACATCCGATACGGAGCGGTTCGAAGCGTCGGGGCTTGACATTTGTGTCCGGGAACGTACATTATTCGGTTGTTATAGCGCATCGGTGGATTTGCAAAAAGAGTCCGCAAATCTCGTTTTTGGGGGACAATTACCCCTGGAGGAACTGATTAGCCACCGCCTCCCATTAGTTAAAATCCGTTCAGGAATTGATTTAGCATTGCATCCAGGTCCTAAATCGTTGAAAATAATCGTTCAGCCACAGAGGTGGTCATAGTGAATAGCCAGATGATGGCGGCCGTGCTCTACGGCAAAGAACACTTGCAGGTGGAACCCGTGGCGGTTCCCGTAATCGGCAGCGGAGACATCCTCGTCCGGGTGAAGGTTGCATTAACCTGCGGCACCGACGTCAAGGTCTTCCGCCGCGGATACCACGCCCGGATGATCGTGCCTCCGGCCGTGTTCGGGCACGAACTGGCCGGCGATGTGGTCGCCGTGGGCGCGGACGTGTCCCGCTTCTCGCTCGGAGACCGCGTGGTGGCGGCCAATTCCGCCCCCTGTGAAGAGTGCTTTTATTGCCGCAAAGGTCTCGCCAATCTTTGCGAAGACCTGTTGTTCAATAATGGCGCTTACGCCGAGTACATTCGCATTCCGGCGCGCATCGTCGAGCGCAATACGTACCCGATTCCGGCCCACGTCGGCTACCAGGACGCGGCGTTGGTGGAACCGCTGGCCTGCGTGGTTCGCGGCTTCGACGAGACCTTGCCGCGGATGGGCGACACCATCGCAATCCTGGGACTCGGGCCCATCGGCCTGATGTTCGTCAAGCTGGCCAAGCTATACGGCTGCCGGGTGATCGCGGTGGGCCGGCGCAAGACCCAGCTCGATCGCGCGGCAGCCCTGGGGGCCGACGAGTTGATCATGGCCCAGGACAACGTGGATCCGGTGAAAACCGTGCGCGGCCTCACCCAGGGCCGCGGCGTGGATATCGCCATCGAGGCGGTGGGCAAGCCCCAGGTCTGGCAATGGGCGGTCAACATGGTCCGCCGCGGCGGCATGGTGAATTTCTTCGGCGGCTGCCCCAACGACAGCCGGGTGGCTCTCGACACCAACCTGCTGCACTACTCCGAAATTACCTGCAAAGCGACCTTCCATCACACGCCGGCTTATATTCGCAAGGCGCTCGACCTGGTATGCGCGGGACACATCACGGCTTCCTTCTTCGTGAACCGCGAGGAACCGCTGGCAAACCTGCTCGATGTGATGCGTCACCTGATGAGCCACAACGGCCATCTGAAAACGGCCATTGTGCCGTAAAAGGGGCGGCGCCCGACGGGACCCTCTTTGACGCAGAGACGCAGAGACGCCGAGAATTTGGGAGGGTCTGGACCTGGGAACACGAGGGAGCGGAGATTCCCATGACGCCCGCGGAATTCTTCCTGGCCCCGGCTGAATTCGTCAGATCCCCCGACGCG
>JBEKPK010000509.1:0-3021 GCA_049520795.1 Bryobacteraceae bacterium | reverse complement strand
GAGAAGGAACAGACCGAGACCGGAGTCACGCCGGATTACATTCGCGTCTCGGTGGGGATCGAAGACATCGAAGACATCGAGGCCGATCTGGACCAGGCCTTGCGAGCTTCCCAGGAGTAAAGCATATGGCATCGTTCGCAGACAACTCACTCAGCATCGGAAACACGCCGCTTATCAAGCTCAATCGCATTGTGAACGGCTCGGAAACGAAGGTGTACGGCAAGATCGAAGGCCGCAATCCGGCTTACTCGGTGAAGTGCCGTATTGGAGCCTCCATGATTTGGGACGCCGAGCGGCGCGGGCTGCTGAAGCCCGGCGTGGAGCTGATCGAGCCCACCAGCGGCAATACCGGGATCGCGCTGGCGTTCGTGGCGGCGTCGCGCGGTTACGCCATCACATTGACCATGCCCGAAACCATGTCCCTGGAGCGGCGCAAGGTGCTGAAGGCATTCGGCGCCAACCTGGTGCTCACCGAGGGCGCCAAGGGAATGCCCGGGGCCATCGCCAAGGCGGAGGAGATCCTCGGCTCCGACCCCAAGCGCTACCTGCTGCTGCAGCAGTTCAAGAACCCGGCC
Source organism: Bryobacteraceae bacterium (assembly GCA_049520795.1). Lineage (GTDB taxonomy): Bacteria > Acidobacteriota > Terriglobia > Bryobacterales > Bryobacteraceae > BOG-224. The sequence continues at coordinate 2,446 of JBEKPK010000509.1, read as the reverse complement.
AACCCCGCCATCCATTTCAGCACCACCGGTCCCGAGATCTGGGACGACACGAAAGGCGAGGTGGATGTCCTGGTGAGCGGCGTGGGGACCGGCGGAACGATCACCGGGATCTCGCGCTTCATCAAGAACTCCAAGGGCAAGAAGATCGTCTCGGTGGCCGTGGAGCCGGAAGCCAGCCCGGTGATCACGCAAACGCTCAAGGGATTGCCCATCAAGCCGGGGCCGCACAAGATCCAGGGAATCGGCGCCGGCATCATCCCGGACACCCTCGATCTTTCGGTGGTCGACCGGGTGGAGACGGTGAGCAACGACGAAGCCGTCGAGATAGCCCGGCGGCTGGCGCGCGAGGAGGGCATCCTGAGCGGCATTTCGAGCGGGGCCGCGGCGGCGGTGGCCGCGCGCCTGGCAAAGCTGCCCGAATTTGCGGGGAAGACGATTGTGGTCATTCTTCCGGATTCCGGTGAACGCTATCTGACGTCGGTGCTCTTCGAAGGGATCGTTTAGCCGGAGGGGGGCGGGTTGTGGACGCCCGCCTCCATTCCCACGGCATTTGTGGAGGCGGAAGAATCCCCAGAGGTTTTTGGAGTTGATTCCGTCGTCGCGCTATTGGGACATTTAGGATCATCCCCATACTCTTCACGTAAGCGCCGCCACCCTCGGTGGCGAACGAGGGCGAGGCGCGCTTGGCCCCTACAACGGCCGACCTGGTGAGCGCACAACCCGCGAACCTGCCGCGGAAAAAAGATTCCACCCAAGCCGTTGACCTCACCCGGACTGTACGGTACCATGAAAATGCGAGGTGGAGCAGTCTGGTAGCTCGTTGGGCTCATAACCCAAAGGTCGAAGGTTCAAATCCTTCCCCCGCAACCAAGACTCCTTCCTTCCGAACCTCAACATTCCGTTGCCGATAGTCGTCAACTTGCTCTCCTTCCGTCATGCTTAGCTGGTGGCGGCTTCGGCGACTTTTCTACCAGGTTTTCTACCGATGGCTCCTTACGCATGGCAAACATCACCTTTTCCAGTTTGGAGGAAGCCTCCTGTTTGGCCTGGGGGAACAAGTGGCCATAGGTGTCGAAGGTGACCTGAATGCTGGAATGCCCCATCTGATCGCAGACGTATTTTGCGCTTTCGCCCTGCGCGATGAGCATCGAAGCAAAGAAATGCCGGAGATCGTGAAATCGGATGCCCGCAAGCCCGGCGCCGCTGACGATCGGTCCGTATATCGAGGCATCGAAGTAATCGGGATCGATGAAAGTATAAGGGCTTACGGCCAGTCCTGCTGCCTCCGGTGTGAAGACGAACCCTTCGTTGTCGGCCGCGGCCTGCTTCAACTCGGCCAAAACCCGGAGTGCTTTTTCCCCGATTCCCACCCGGCGACTGCGTTTGCTCTTCGTCGGTCCCAAACTCCAAGCCCATTTGTGAACGCCGTCGTCCGCATTCACCTTCGAGACAGATCTGTTCACGACGATTTCGCGAGCGAACCAGTCAATGTCCGAATACCTCAGTGCAAGAATCTCACCACGGCGCAGGCCGGTGAAGGCATCGAGAAAGATTGCAGAGTGCGCGACCTGGGCGGATTTGCTGGTGGCGGCCAACGCTTGCGCGGTATTGATCAGTTTCCATACCTGCGCTGGCGTCGGGGGCTGGATATTCGCATGGACTCTCGATGGCAGTTCAACGCCCTTTGTCGGGTCGTAGCGAATGTAGCCGCGCTTGATCGCACTCGCGCCCTTCTTGCCTAACAACATCACCCGCAGCAAAGTCATGGAGTTGTGCAGAGTCTTGACCGAAACGCTTTTGGCGAGCTCTGAGATAAGGGCCTGCACATGATCGAGCCGGATCTCATGGACTGGTAAAGCGCCCAATCCGGGAATCAAATGCTGTCGGATAATCGAGCCGTACGCTGATGCCGTCGAGCCACGAATGCTGAGGCGCTCTTTGATCCATGCCTCTGCAAACACCTGGAACGAGATCTTCTTCTGTTCGACATAGCCGCCTTTGTTGATATCGTTCAGAACTTCATGCAGGCGGGCTTGTGCTTCTTCGTAGGTCTTGAAGCCGTGGCCGGGACGGCTACCGGACATTTTCTGTTTACCGTCCGAACCGCGATACTTGATGAAATACGAATTGCCTTTTTGAACAACGGAGCCACGCTGGCCGCGCATTCTCTATGCTCCTCTCTCGATAACCGTCGTCAGGCTTTTGGCTCCGCTTGCAATGATGGCTTCCAAGTCGTCGTCCGTAAAACGAATATACTTCCCGAAACGCCTGAAGGGCATCGCGTTCTTTCTTGTTCGCTCGTACAGCCATGAGGGTGAAAGGTTGAGCTTAGCCGCGGCCTCTTGCACTGTGTGCAAGCGTTTCGGCGCACTCGAACCCTTAACAGAACTGGCCGTACTTTGCTGCTCGATTGTTGCGGACGGTTCAGATTCCGACATGAATCACT
>JBEKPK010000508.1:0-3035 GCA_049520795.1 Bryobacteraceae bacterium | reverse complement strand
ACGATTTGGGACGCCACGCCCGCCAGCGCGCGCGCCGTCCGCTCGAACACCCCGCGCAGTTCCGCCGCCGGGAGCGCGCGGCTCTCGGTGGTCACGGCGAGCACATCCAGGCCGCCCTCGCCGCCCTCCGGCTCCAGGCGCGCGGCCGTCCGAAACCCGCGCGCCGCGAACGCAACCGCGGCGTCGCAGGCCCCCGTCAGATCGTCGGCGATGAGCAGGCAGGCGAGGCTCACTGAGAGGAACTATAGCAGGTGGACACCCGACCGCTCCCTGACGGTCGCCGCTCGTTATCGGTCTGGCGAGCCGAGCCCAGAGGGGGCCGGAGTCGACAGACGACGAAAACCGATCTTCTGTCCCACATATCCATTGCATTCCGCCCTGTTATTCTTGAGGTTTCATGCGCGACATCCCCGTTGGTCTGATCGGCTACGGAATCGCCGGAGCCGTATTTCACGCGCCCCTCATCCGCGCCTGCCCGCAACTACGGCTGGCCGCCATAGCCACCAGCCGGAAGGAGCAGGTGGAAGCGCTGGGCGGCGTGCGCGCCGTGCCCACCGCGGCCGAGCTGCTCTCCGATCCTGAAATCCGGCTGGTGGTGGTGGCCTCTCCCTCGGATACCCATTTCGAGCTGGCCTGCGCGGCCCTGGCGGCGGGGAAGCATGTTGTGGTGGACAAGCCGTTCACCCTCGCCGCGGCGGAAGCCGACGAGTTGATTGGCCGCGCCGCCCGGAGCGGTTGCGCGTTGAGCGTGTTTCAAAGCCGCCGCTGGGATGGCGATTATCTCACCGTCAAACGCCTCATCGCCGAAGGCGCCTTGGGAACGGTCTACTACTACGAGGCGCGCTACGACCGCTTCCGGCCGCAAATCCGCGCCCGCTGGCGCGAGCTTCCCGGCCCCGGCTCCGGAATTCTTTACGATCTGGGGCCGCATCTCATCGACCAGGCCCTGCAACTGTTCGGCATGCCGCGGGCCATCTCGGCGGACGCTTTCGCGCAGCGCCCCGGCGGGCAGTCCATCGATTACTTTCACCTGGCGCTGGACTACGGACCCATGCGCGCCATCCTGCACGGTTCGGTGCTGGTGGCCGGCGCCGGCCCGCATTTCAGCATCCACGGCGACGGCGGCAGCTTCCTCAAGTACGGGATGGATCCGCAGGAGGAAGCTCTGAAGGCCGGAAAGCGCCCGGGGGATGCGCAATGGGGCGTGGACGACCCGTCGCTCCACGGCGAGCTGACCTCCGCCGGCGGCGCACGCCGGCGCGTGGAAACCGAGCTCGGGCGCCTGGAATCGTTCTATCGGGAAATGGCGGATCACATTGCGCGCGGCGCGCCAGCGCCGGTGGACCCCCGCGACGCGCGCGATAACATAGCCGTCATCGAGGCCGCCATGCGCAGCGCGGAAGAAGGCCGGGTAGTGAGACTCGCGGGACCGGCCTCCCGTTAATACTCCGGATACAGTTGCTTGATGCACTCCGGGCACAGGCCGTGCGAGAAATCCACTCCCATGTAGTCGTGGAAATAGGTCTCCACCTTCTGCCAGTACCGCTGGTCGTTGCGGATGCTTTTGCAGCGCGCGCAGATGGGGATAATGTCGTGCAGGGTGGAAATCTCGCTGATATCCTCGAGGACCAGCAGCGCCAGCCCATCGTTCCCGGGCAGGCGGCTGGCGGTCACCAGCAGGTCCAACCGTCTGGAATCCTGCCCGGCCAGCAACTCGGCTTTCATGCGCCTTCGGGAGACGGCCCCGCCCTCGAGGGCCTCCATCACCGAGTTGCGGATCACGCAGGAGTGGCAGTCCGGGCCCTGCCCGCAGCCTCCCGGAGAGTCTTTGGAATGCAGGCAATGCAAGGCTTCCCCTCCGCGCAGGGTCCGCACCACGGCCTCGCCCGCCCCGAGCAACGCCTCGGCCGCCGGGTTTATGGCCTGAATGCGCACATCGCTGTCCACTATGAAAACCGCTACGGGAATAGCGTCCAGAATAGACCGGTAGTAGGAACTGTTCTTGCTTTCCATGGAAATTCGCGGCTCCCCAGCCCCCGTTTCGCGATGGTCCACCGCTATGGTAACAGGTGGTCGTGTGGTTTCTCACAACACTCTTCCGGCGCGTTCGGTTCTTCCGTGACGGCCTGAGCGTTCCCTGCACCGCCAGCCGCCAGCCGTTTTAACCTCGGATAGCATCGGGCTATTCGCTAAATTCAGGCCGAACCTCGGGGCCGGCTTCGGATACAGTAGGGTGGGAAAAGCGCGAGGTTCCCATGGTGCGACACAGGCTCATTCGAGCGGTGGCTCTGGCCGGTCTGTCGGCTCTCTGCGCCGCCGCGGCTTCCGATAATGCTTCCGGCGAACCAGCCGGGTCCGGAGGATTGGATGCCCGGGCAGGGGCTCCTCCGGTGCTGCGCAACACCGACCCCACCGACACGCGCATCGTGCGCCTGCCCGGTCCGCCGCGCGTCGAGGCCCCCATTGCGCCGCCCGCGCCAGCTCCCGCGCCGGCTCCCGTTGCCATTGCGGCGCCCGCGCCGCCGCCCGTGCGGGAAGCCGCCCCGGCTCCCGCGCCGCGCTTGCCGAAGCCTTCGCTCAGCGCCACCATGACTGCTTCGGCGCCGCGCACTCCCTCCGCCACCCCCAAGCCGCCGCCGGCTACTCCACGGCCGAGACGCCCGCTTCCGCCCGATTTCCAACGCGACAGCGCCGAATTCTGCCGCCAGCGGATTGGCGCCTGGACCGAGGCCGACGCGCGCGCCCTGCTCGGGGAACCCAAGCGCAGCCGGCCTTCCTTCGGGCCGGACAACACCGAGAACGGGCAAATCCTGGCTTTTGCGGACCCCAGCGGCCGGCACCATCAACTGGAGCTCGATTTCGACCGCGTCTCCGGCCGCCTGCGGACCGTTTTCGTGTATCCCTGGGACATGACTTGGGAGGATTGCCAGCGCCTCTGGGGCACTGCGGTTTTGCCTGCTAACTCCAACAAAGGGCGGACTTTTTATTCCTACACCGACCGGCGCCTGGATGTCCTGGTGGACGCCGACGAGCAG
>JBEKPK010000507.1:0-3051 GCA_049520795.1 Bryobacteraceae bacterium | reverse complement strand
GCGTCTTGGTGGTCCCCGTTGCCACCGCCGACGCGTTCTCCACCACCACCACGGTAAGAATATCGTCCACCTGGCTGGCGCGGACGTCGCGCGCCGGATCCGCCAGACGCGATGCCGGCGACCAGATGGCGCCCGGCGAAGGCGGCGCGGCGGCGGCGGTCCGCGCATTCGCCGCAGCGACGAATTGATCCACCGGCGGGACCACCGCCGCCTTCTTCTTGGGCTTGTCGGCCGCCCACCCCGCTGCCAGAATGGCCAGCGCCAGCGCCAGAACTCTCTTCATAGATCTCCCTTGCCTACCGACGCCCGGCCCTTGCCTTCCACCCGCGCCGTGAAGCGCTTCCCCGAGACGGGGTTGCGCATTGGGATGGACTGTCCGGTCGAGCCTGGCCCCTCGGCGACGCACTCCAACTCCACATGCGCCCCGCCCACTTGCGCTTCCACCAGCACGGCGTCTCCCCGGGCGACCTCCCTGGGCGGGTCGAGCCACTGCCGCCGTACGGCCACGCCGCGCGCTACCGCGACGCGCGCCACCTGCCCAGCCACCTCTTCTATCGAAGCCGCCATGTCCCCCGGCTGGGGAAAGAACTCGCCGGCTTCGAGGCGCAGCTCGCCGGCCGCGATCGGCCGGCCGGGAACCAGCGCCGTGGCGGCCACCACGCGGACTTCCGAGACCGACGCCTTCACCTTTGCCCATACCGGGAACCTGCGGCCGCCGGCATAGCGTACCCATCCGCTCCAGAATCCGTCCGCGGAGGTTCCCCGCAAACCGGAGAGCGGGAACTCGAGGTCGCCCTCGGGAACCGGCTGCCGGCTGTACTCGACGATTTCGATGCGCGCCTGGGGAAGCTGGCGCCGCATAGCCTCCAACGCCTTGGCGGGATCGAGCGGGGCGGTCTTCCGTTCGATGCAGACGTCCTGCTCCGGCGCCGCCGCCACCTTCAGGCCCAACGCTATCCGGCGCAGTTCCGCAACCCGAAACACGCGGCGAACGCCGGCCAGCGGGGCCGGCGCCAGCGGGGTTTCGGGGTTCACCGCCGCGAGACCCGGAAAGCCGGGCGCCAAATCCCGCGCCAGCACCCAGTCCGAGCCGGCGTTCGCCGCCAGGCAACCGGCCAATAATAGTTCGGCAAGGGGCATCAATGCACCAGACTATTGACTTCCTGGTACATGTTGTCGGCCGCCGTGACCACCTTGGAATTGGCCTCATAGGCGCGCTGCGCCACGATCAGGTTGATGAACTCCGAGACCACCGAAACATTGGACTGCTCCTGGTATCCTTGCAGGACGGCGCCCAGGCCTTCCTGGCCGCCGGGCGAGCCCACCACGGGCTGCCCGGAGGCGTCCGTGGGAGCGTACAGGTTGCCGCCCAGGCTGTTCAAGCCGGCCGGATTCTGAAAGTTGGCGAGTTGGATCTGCCCGGCCTGCTGCGACGCGGTCTGGTTGGGCTGCGTATAGCTCACGGTCCCGTCTTGGCCGATGCTGATCTGCTGCGCGTCCGCCGGCAGAGTGATCTGCGGCTGCAGCGGATTGCCGTCGGCGGTGACGATGTTCCCGTCGTGGTCCAGGTGGAACGATCCGGCGCGCGTGTACGCCAGTTGTCCGGAGGGCATCTGCACCTGGAAGAACCCCCGGCCCTCGATGACCAGGTCGAGCGGGTTATCCGTCTCGACGAAGTTTCCCTCGGTGAAAATGATCTCGTTCGAAGAGGCGCGCGTGCCCAATCCCACCTGAAGTCCCGTGGGGACCTGGGTCGACTGGCCCGCCGCGGATCCGGGCTGAACCACGCTCTGGTAGACCAGGTCCTCGAACTCCGCGCGGCGCGCCTTGTAGCCCACCGTGTTGGAGTTGGCCAGGTTGTTTGAAATATTGTCCACGTTGAGCTGTTGCGCCGTCATGCCGCTGGCGGCGCTGTAGAGCGCTCGAATCATGCCATTCCTCTTTCTAAGAGCCCACCTTGGCCACTTCGTCGATCGCCCTTTGGCTCATGGTGTCGGCCAAGCTGGCCGCCTTCTGCATCATCTCGAACTGGCGCATCACCGAGATCAGCCGCACGGCCGCATCCGCGGCCCCCGTGTTGGAGCTTTCGAGCTTGCCCTGTTCCACTCCGGCCGAGACGGTGGTGCGCGCCGACGCCGGGTCGGCGGTGAAGTAGTTGTTGCCCTGTTTGCCCAGCGTCCCGGCGTCGGCGAAGTCGACCACTTCCATCTGGCCCACCACGGAAGCGTCCTGCTGGACCGTTCCATCCTTGGAAACCTGGACTGGGAGCGCGGGATCGAGCGTCAGCGCCGCGCCATCGGTCCCGCGGACCGGGTATCCGTCGGCGGTGACGATGTTGCCGCTGGCGGACGTGGTGAAACTGCCGTTGCGCGTGTACAGCGTCCCGCCAGGCCCATTCACGGCGAAAAAGCCTTTTCCTGAAAGGGCTATATCGAGACTGTTGCCGGTCACCTGGATGGTTCCCTGGGACAAGTCGGTCCAGGGCCGTTCGATGAGGGGCATGACGGTGGATTCGCCGGCGTCCTCGGCTTCCGGGGCCATGTACAGGCTGTAGAACTCGCGGTCGGCTTTGTATCCGCCGGTGGAGGAGTTGGCGATGTTGTTGGCCAGCATATCGAGCGATTCCATGCGGGCGCGCAGCCCGCTGGCCGCGATGGCGGTGATCGGGTCCATGGCGCAGTGAGCAATGCACCTGGAGGGCCAAGGGGATAAAAGGAAGTAAACATCTCAAAACGCAACGCAACCAGCCGATAAGGTGGATAGGAGCGGGCGCCGACGCGGCAGTTTATTGGCGCGGGCGGTCCCGGACGACGAGTTCTTGCCGCGCCCCCTCTCCTAACCCCTTGAAAACAGGAACCCCCTTTTTGGACGCCGAGCTGCATCGCAGACCGGCGTGACCGCTTCCGCTCCGCAGGTTTCTCTGCCCGTCGCCGCCTGGCCGCCTCCTGCCAAGGGCTCGGCGACCCTTTCCGGCAAACCTTCCGGCGCGCCTCGCTCCAGCGCGGACTCCGAGCCGTTGTTCGGGACGGTCCTGGCCCTGGCCGGGCAGCG
>JBEKPK010000506.1:0-3062 GCA_049520795.1 Bryobacteraceae bacterium | reverse complement strand
CGATCACATTCATCACGCGGCCCAGCGTCTCGCGCCCCACCGGCACGGTGACGGGCCCGCCCGTGCTGATGGCCTTCATGCCGCGCACCAGGCCTTCGGTCGGTTCGAGCGCGATGGTGCGGACGCGCCCTTCCCCGATGTGCTGCGCCACTTCGGTGGTGATGAAGATCGGCGTCGGCACGTCGTAGCCTTCGCTGGTAATGTGGATGGCCGTGTTGATGACGGGAATCTGGCCTTCGGGAAATTGAATGTCCACGGCCGGCCCGGCCACCTGAATTACTTTTCCTTCGATGTTCGCCATTCGAATCTCTCTTGTGCAGGCTGGAAAGCCTGCTCCACTGTCCTACCCCAGAGCGGCGGCGCCGCTCACAATCTCGATAATCTCCCGCGTGATGCTCGCCTGGCGGACGCGGTTCATGTTCAGCGTCAGCTTGTCGATCACCTCGCCCGCGTTCCGGGTGGCCGCGTCCATCGCCGTCATGCGCGCCGCCTGCTCGGCCGCGGACGATTCCAGCATGGCCCGGAAGATCTGGTTCTCCACATATCGGGGCAGCGCCTGCGCCAGCAGTTCCTCGGGCGGCTGCTCGAAGATGTAGTTCGCAATGTCCGCCTCGCCCTCGCCCTCGGGCAGTTCCACGGGCAGGATCTTTCTGGTCACCAGTTGCGACGCGATCATGCTCTTGAAGTGGTTTACCACGATGTACACCGCGTCCACTTCCGCCTTCGCGAACCGCTCGATGATGGCCAGCGCAATCTCCTTCGCCGGTTCGTACTGCACCACGCCGCGCAGAAACAGCGTGGTGTATTCGCCCGAGATCTCCGCGTAGCGCCGCCGGAAGTAGTCGCGCCCGCGCCGGCCCATCAACTCCAGAATCACGCTCTTGTCGCGATGCTCGCCGATGAAGTTCTGCGCGGCTTTGATGACGTTGGCGTTGAACCCTCCTGCGAGACCCCGGTCCGCCGTCACCACGATCAACTGAATCTTCTCTTCCGGCCGCGCGGCCAGCAGCGGGTGCGTGCGCACCACGTCGGTTCCGGACGCGGCTTTCGCCAGATCGCGCACCATGTGCTCGAGCATGCCCGAATACGGCCGCGCCGCAATCACGCGATCCTGCGCCCGCCGCAGCTTGGCCGCCGAGACCATCTTCATGGCCTTGGTGATCTGCTGGGTGTTCTTGACGGAACGTATCCGCCGCCGGATGTCGATCAGGCTAGGCATGCGCCGGTTCCACAGCAGCCGCCGCGGGCTGATCCGCCACGAAGCGGGCTTTGAACTCTTCCACCGCGCCCTTCACCTTGGCGCGCAGGTCGTCGTCCAGGGTCTTCTTGGTGCGGATTTCCTCCCACAGGCCCCCGTGCGCATTGTCTATGAAACGGTATAGCTCATCCTCGAACTTGCGGCACTGATCGAGCGCCAGATCGTCCAGATAGCCCTGGGTGCCGGCGAAGATGATGGCGATCTGCTTTTCCACCGGCAGCGGCTGATATTGCCCCTGTTTCAGAATCTCGATCAGGTGTTTGCCTCGGTTGAGCTGCGCGAGCGAGGACTTGTCGAGGTCCGAGCCGAACTGCGCGAAGGCCGCCAGGTCGCGGTATTGCGCCAGGTCCAGGCGCAGGCCGCCGGCGATCTGCTTCATGGCCTTGATCTGCGCGTTGCCGCCCACGCGGCTGACCGATATGCCGGCGTTGATGGCGGGCCGCTGGTTGGAGTTGAACAGGTCGGCTTCGAGGAAAATCTGGCCGTCGGTGATCGAAATGACGTTGGTCGGGATGTAGGCCGAAATGTCGCCCGCCTGGGTTTCGATGAACGGCAGGGCGGTGAGCGAACCGCCGCCCAGCTTGGCGTTCAGTTTGGCGGCGCGCTCGAGCAGCCGGCTGTGCAGATAGAAAACGTCGCCCGGATAGGCTTCCCGCCCCGGCGGGCGGCGCAGAAGCAGCGAAATCTCACGGTAGGCCGCGGCGTGCTTGGAGAGATCGTCGTAAATGCACAGGGCGTGCCGGCCGGAATCCCGGAAATACTCCCCCATCGAGCAGCCGGCGAAGGGAGCGATGTATTGCATGGGGGCCGGATCGGAAGCCGATGCGGAGACCACGATGGTGTAGTCCATGGCGCCGTGATCTTCGAGCGTCTTCACCACCTGCGCCACCGTGGAACGTTTCTGGCCGATGGCGACATAGAGGCAAATCATGTCGCCGCCCTTCTGGTTGATGATCGTGTCGAGCGCGATGGCCGTCTTCCCGGTCTGCCGGTCGCCGATCACCAGCTCGCGCTGGCCGCGGCCGATGGGAATCATCGAGTCGATGGCCTTGATGCCGGTCTGCATCGGCTCTTTCACGGGCTGCCGCGCCACCACCCCGGGAGCCAGCCGCTCCACCGGATTGTATTCCGCCGCCTGTATGGGGCCTTTGCCGTCGATGGGCTGCCCCAGCGCGTTCACCACCCGCCCGATCAGCGCGTCGCCCACCGGTACGGACATGATGCGGCGGGTCCGCTTCACCTGGTCGCCTTCCTTGATCTCGGTGAAGTCGCCCAGCAGCACCGCGCCCACCTGGTCTTCTTCCAGGTTCATGGCGATCCCGGCCACATCGTGCGGGAACTCGATCAACTCGCCCGCCATCACCTTGTCCAGGCCGTGGATGCGCGCGATGCCGTCTCCCACCGAAATCACGGAGCCGACCTCCGACACGTCGATCGCGCGTTCGTAGTTCTCAATCTCCTGGCGGAGTATGCTCGTAATCTCGTCCGCTCGAATCTGCGCCATAATCTCTTCCGATCAGCTTTCCGCGCCCAGGCGGCGCTCCAACGATTCCAGTTGCCCCCGCACCGAGCCGTCGTAGACGGTGGACCCGATGCGGGCCGTCACCCCGCCGATGAGCGAGGGGTCCGTGGCGACCCTCATGCGAATGCGCTTTCCGGTCAGCCGTTCCAACTCGGCGTTGAGCGCGGCCCGCTGAGCCTGGCTCAGCTCCCGCGCCGCCGCGACCTCGGCGCGCGCGAACCCCAGACGCTCGTCCACCACCAGCTCGAAGGTCTGGATGATCTCCCCCATCGAGCTCATGCG
>JBEKPK010000505.1:0-3066 GCA_049520795.1 Bryobacteraceae bacterium | reverse complement strand
GACGAGACGCGCGCGATCGTGATGATCGGCGAAATCGGGGGCAACGCCGAAGAGACCGCGGCGGCGTATGTGAAGGCCCACGTGCGCAAACCGGTGATCGGATTCGTGGCCGGGCAGACGGCCCCGCCGGGCCGGCGCATGGGTCATGCCGGGGCGATTATCTCGGGCGGCTCGGGCAAGGCATCCGACAAGATCGCGGCCATGCGGGAAGCGGGCATCACGGTTTGCTCCTCCCCGGCCGAAATTGGAGAGAGAGTACAAGACCGATTATGAGCGTAGAACGCACGTTTTCCATCATCAAGCCCGACGCGGTGGCCGCGGGGCAGGCCGGCGAGATCCTGGCCATCGTCGAAAAGGCGGGTTTTAAGATCCTTGGGCTGCGCATGACGCGCCTCGGCGAAAGGCAGGCGCGGGAGTTTTACGCCGTGCACCGCGAGCGGCCGTTTTACGCCGGGCTGGTGAAGTTCATGACCGAGGGGCCCATCATCGTCATGGCGCTCGAGCGGGAGGACGCCATCCGCAAGCTGCGCGAAGTCATGGGCGCCACCAATCCCGCCAACGCGGCCGAAGGGACCATCCGCAAGCGCTTCGCCGCGAGCATCGAACGGAACTGCGTACACGGCTCGGATGGGCCGGAAACGGCCGCGACCGAGCTGCGCTTTTTCTTCAGCGCGGCGGAGCTGCTGTAAGCATCCCTGGGCGATGATTCCGCGTTGAAGGCCTGACGCCGAAGCGACAGCACAGCGACGGAGAAGCCCAAGAGTCGTCAATCATCGTTGGTGGACGCTTGAGAACTGCCAAAGGGCGCGATCCAACGTGCGCATCGTAACGCCGCACTTCTCCGCAATCTCTCGACAGATCTGCACGTAATCCCACCAAAATGAGAATTTGTACTCCCCTTGCGGCTCCGGAATGCTCAGGGACCATAGGGCCCGAAAATCCAAGATTGGATAGCGTTCCCAGTGACCGAAATGGAGCAGGACTGAAGCTGTGGGCCAACCCACCCCGTCCAACAGCGTCAGCACTTCTATCCGTAACCGTTCATTTTTCGTCGCGAGCGCAAGGGCAGTTACATCACGGATATACTCCTCATCATTCGCAGTGCATCGCGGCCGTGAGCGCGGGGTTTTCCAACGGCAGAGTTCCAGAAAATGAGCTTTAGTGTAGTAGCCGTTTTCCCTGGCGGTTGGGCCGACTTCCTCCTCGATGCGGGCTTCAGCTTTCCTGTCTTCCTCGCTCTGGTCGGCAGTGTAACTACGGGCCAATTCTCCAATATTCCCGAAATCAATACGAGGCGTGTATTCCACTGACGTAAGTCTACCCCAAGTGGCACGTCGTGCGTATACACGGGCGTTGCCCAAAGGCTTCATACCGAGTCTGCTTGCAGGAAACGAAACTGGCCCACCACTCGCCCGCCCACCTCCTTCGCGAAAACGGCCGCCCGCCCGTACGGGCGCTGAGTCCCGCGCGCCTCTTCATTCATCCATTGGTATGTAGTCGTACGTTTCCATTCCGGCGCGGGCGTCCGCACGTGCTTACTTGGGAGATGGATGAGTCTAACCGTTGGAGTACCAGCCGAATCCGCCCCGGGCGAGCGCCGCGTGGCGCTGGTTCCCGGAGCCATGACCATGCTTGCCAAAACCGGCGTGGACGTAGTGGTGGAGCAGGGGGCCGGGGAAGCGTCCGGCTATGCGGATTCCGAATACCTTGGGAAGGGCGCCCGCCTGGCAGCGCGCGATGAGGTCTTCGCGGCCGAAGTGATTCTCCAGGTCCGGGCTCCGGGCGCCAACCCGGAGGCCGGCGCGGCGGACCTCGCCCGCTTCCGGCGCGGGCAGACCGTCATCGGTTTCGGTGAGCCGTTGACCGCCGGCGATGCGGCGAAGGCCATGGCCGCGCGCGGCGTTTCTTTCCTGGCCATGGAATTGATGCCGCGCATCACCCGCGCGCAAAGCATGGATGCGCTTTCCTCCATGGCCACCGTGGCGGGGTACAAGGCCGCACTCCTGGCGGCCGATGCGCTGCCCCGCATGTTTCCCATGCTCATGACCGCCGCCGGCGCCGTGGCGCCGGCTCACGTGCTGGTGATCGGCGGCGGCGTGGCCGGACTGCAAGCCATCGCCACGGCCCGCAGGCTGGGCGCGGTGGTGAGCGGCTACGACATTCGCGCCGCCGTGAAGGAACAGGTGGAGAGCCTGGGCGCGCGCTTCGTGGTGTTGGAGATGGAAGGCGCCGGCGCCGAAGACAAGGGCGGTTACGCCAAGGCCATGGGCGAGGAGTTCTATCGCCGCCAGCGCGAGTTGATGGCCGCCGTGCTGGCGGCGCAGAACGTGGTTATCTCCACGGCGGCCGTGCCGGGGAAGAAAGCCCCCATCCTCATCACCCGCGAAATGGTGGAAGCCATGGCGCCGGGATCCATTATCGTGGATATCGCGGCCGAGCGCGGCGGCAACTGCGAGCTGACGCGGCCGGGCGAAACCGTGGAGCATGGCGGGGTGCGCATCCTGGGCCCGTTGAATCTGCCTTCCACGATCCCTTACCACGCCAGCCAGATGTATGCGCGCAATATCGCCACGTTTCTGAAGTACCTCGTCAAGGATGGGAAAATCGCGCTCGACCGGGAAGACGAAATCGTGCGCGAAACGCTGGTCGCGCACCAGGGCGAAGTGGTCCATCCGCGGGTGCGGGAGTTGCTGGGACTGGAAGCACTGAAATCGGAAGGGCTGCCGGCTTGACAGACGGAAGCGTCTGTCCCACCTTGTGGGGCAGGCGTTTTCGCATGCCAACGCGTTTCTTGGCGGCTCATTGCCGGCGAGGTCGTCTCAAGGAGTAACTATGCCTTCGAATCTGGAATTGGGTCTTTACGTTTTCATGCTGGCGACCTTTCTCGGACTGGAGGTCATCCGCCGGGTTTCGCCGCTGTTGCACACGCCGCTGATGTCGCTCACCAACGCCATCTCGGCCATTTCCGTGGTGGGCGCCATTCTCATTACCGGCTCCCAGGGCGCCACCACGCTCGCCAAGACGCTGGGCTTCATCGCCATCACCGCCGCGGTGACCAACATCGTG
>JBEKPK010000504.1:0-3071 GCA_049520795.1 Bryobacteraceae bacterium | reverse complement strand
GAGAATGGGCGCGTCGATGAGCCAGGATCTCGAAACGACTACTTTTTTCTTCGGAGGGTGAAGCCCAACGCGAGCAGTCCACTGCCGATCAAGCCGATAGTACCCGGTTCCGGGACAGCATCGACTTCAATGTCATTGGCATAGGCATTGTCGTACGAGGGGTATGTGGAACTTTGGGACTCGGTCACATCATACAGAACATATTGAATCGGAGTGGGGCTCGACAAAGTAATCACATCGGTCCACAGCCCAGAAGCATTACCAACTTCAACTGTTGTGCCCTGAACCTGGGGATCGACGAGGTTCGACCCCGTCAGGCCCGCGGTTGTCCCCGCGTACACCGTAAAGCCGATGTCCACGCCGGTGTTGCCGTTTCCCGTAATGGTGATAGTGTCGACGGTATAGACCTGATTGAGAGTGACCAGCACCCAGGGGTTCGCTGCGCCGCTGGGCGCGACCCATTTATCGCCTAACGTAGCGTAATTGCCGTCAATAGTGTTCCCTGCGACGAACGTGGACAATGTGCATCCCACTCCCGTAGTGGGGCCGCAAACCGCAGTTGCCCCCAGCCCACTAAGGGCCACGTTGCCCGCGAAGGCTGAGCTTGCCAGGACGACAGCCAGCATTAAAGCCGTTACGAAAATCCGCATCTTCATTCCTCCGATTGGAACTCGGTACTCCGATTTGAAATTCAGTACAAGGATACCGAGTCTCAGTCTACAACTGTTTGTCCCCCGAATTCAACAAGTTCTGGCGAGAATTCTCATCTTTTTATTCTGAAAGTACTAGTCCGCTCCTTGACGCCGGGCAATCGCGAAGAGCGCTGCTTTTGTCGGGTTACACGCGGCCGGAAACAGAGCCGGTGCCCGGAACCTCCATCGGCGCGGAAAGACTCCCCCGGGGCGCCAGCAGCGGCGGACCAAGTGGGTTAAACAGACCGATTAAATCCCCATAGAGACCGCGTGGCCGGTTACGCCGAAATCGAAGGTCTTTTCCCTTTAGTTTCTATCGCTTGCCGGATTTATTGCCCCGCAGCCCTATCCTCCGATGCTACCTTCAAATCGGGACGCGGCCGCTTCCCACCGCTCTCATGGACCCTCAACCAGCCCATTTCCTTTTCGTTCGCCCAAATTGTTCCCCTGCCACCCTCATGGCCGGCGCACGTTTCAACGTGCCGCCTGCGGCTTCGACCGTCGGTCTGGCCACACAATCCCATTGGGACGCGATATACCAAACGAACCCATCAAGTTATTGAAAACACATGGGGGCCCGTTTCAAGGAAGCCATTTTCGGCTCCGAGGCGGCGTTATGAATATCGGCGGCTTTGCCAGTGCCCGGCCGCCACTTGGGGAACTGTGTCAAGATATAGAAAACGGGGGGAAAAGAGCTGCTCGGCTCTGCTTACGCGCTGCGCCGCCGGGCGAAGGCGTTTTGGCGGAATCTCAAGGAAGGATGACACAGCGAGATGGCGCAGTTGCAGCAAGCGATACCAATCCGTTGGGCCGGCGGCCCACTGGAAATCGCCGTCCGTGGGAGGACTGAGAGCCTGAACCCTCAGGCGAGGCAGGCCCTGGAGCGATTCCACGACCCAGCCTCTCTCGGCGTCCTGGAGGGCTCGCCGATCGATTGCCTCGTGGTGAGTTGGGCCGGCGGCCTGCCGGAAGATGCGGCGCAGCAGAAATCGATGGCTCCGCTGCTCGAAGCCGCGGGGAAGCGCAACCTCGCGGTGGTGGGGTGGGTGGCGGGCGCGGCCGATCCCAACGCCGCTATTGCCGCCGCGAAATCCGCGGGCCTGGCCGGACTGGCCATTCAGGGCTTCAAGGGCCAATCGGATTTCCCCGTGATACTTTGCTGTGAACGCGCGGCCGTGGCTTGGGACTCCACCGCTCCGGCGCTGGCCGTTATGGACAACGTCTGGCCCGGAGTGAGCAGGCAGAGCTTCGGAGCGGACGCCGGCCCCACCAGCACGCCGTGGCTCGATTCCAATGGCTGGTATGTGCAACTGGCGCGGGCGCGCTCCGAAACGCCGCTTTGGCTGATATTCGATCCGCCCGGCAATGGCAACGTGACGCCGGCGCAGAGCTATTCGACCGCAATCTGCGATTCGGCGGCGCCCGGGGCCCGCTGGGTGATTTCGCTCGACGCCAACTTACGGAGCGGATTGGCCGAGGGTAACTCCACCGCGATGGAGACCCTGAAACAGATCGGAGCGGCAGCGGGTTTCTACCGGAACCACGAGGAGTGGAGAACGTTCCACTCGCTGGGCGTGGTGGGCGTGATCTCGGATTTCACCGGCGAGAACTTCGAAATGAGCGGTGAGATCCTGAACCTGATGGCTCGCCGGAACCTGCAATTTCGGGTTATTTGGAAATCCCAAGCCATGTCGATGCCCTTCACCGGTTTGAAGGCCCTGGTGTACGCCGATACGGCTGCGCCGGCCGCCGGCCTGCGGCGCAGGTTGATGTCGTTCGTGGAGCAGGGCGGCCTGCTAGTCGCGGGGCCGAAATGGGGCCCCGAGGGGAAACCGGCGAATCCGGACTTTCCGACCCAGTTCGAAGTGCGCGCGTTCGGAAAGGGGCGGCTCGCGGTGGCCCGGCAGGAACTGTCGGACGCGTACCAGGTGGCCACCGACACGCAACTCCTGACGAGCCACGCCAACGACCTGGTGAAAGTGTATAATGGCGCCAGTTCGGGTTGCTCCCTCTTCACGGGCTCACCGGACGGGAAGAGGGCGTTGCTGCAAATCCTGAGCTACGCGAACGCGGGGCGTTTGTCGTCGGGTTTGCGGACTGTGTGGGTGCGCCAGAAGTACCGGAGTTGCCGGCTTTGGTCCATCGGGGCGGAGGGCCCCACGCCTCTCGAGGCGTCGCCGTCGGAGGAGTACTTTGGGTTCGAGTACCGGATTCCCCAGGCGACCCCGGCGAGTTTCGCACTGGAGTTCGAGGTCTAGCGCTGAGGAGAACATCATGAGAGTCCAGATCAACCGGCGGGAATTCATGGCGGCGGCCGGCGCCGGCCTGGGGCTCTTACAGCCCGCGCGAACGCGCGCGGCGGTTCCCACGGCGCCGGTG
>JBEKPK010000503.1:0-3075 GCA_049520795.1 Bryobacteraceae bacterium | reverse complement strand
AGAAAATGCGCACCCAGCACCAGAAGTGGTATGCCGGAGAGACCATCTCGGTTTCCATCGGACAGGGCAACCTGCAGGTCACGCCGATCCAACTGGCGCGCGCCATAGGCGGGCTGGCGCTGGGAGGCGTGTGGCATCATCCACACCTCGTTCCAGGACCCGACTCGCCCTCCGTATGGAGTCTCACCCCGGCGAACGTGAAGCTGGTGGTGGATGGCATGTACGGCGTGGTGAACGACCCGGGGTTCATTACCGGAGGCCGCGCACGCATTCCGGGCATTGAGGTCTGCGGAAAGACCGGCTCCGCCCAGTTGGCCTCCAACGAGTATCTCCAGGGCGCCGGGCGGCTTGACGAGAACGCGAGGAAGGATAACGCCTGGTTCGTCGGTTTCGCCCCGCGCAGCGCGCCTGAAATTGTGGTGGTGGCTCTGTGGGATCACGGCGAGCACGGCCAGTTCGCCGCCCCGATCGTGCGCGACGTGTTGAAGGCCTACTTCGACAAGAAGGTCAGAGTGGCGGCGCTTCAACAGCAGCAGCAACAATTGGCCGCCAGGATGGCCTCCATTGGCAGCCTCGGTTTGCCAGCGGCGGGAGCGGGGGAATCCGGCGCCATGCCGGCTGCCGCGGCGGTTGCATCCGGCCAGAATGCGGCGGAGTCCGATCCCCTGCCCTAGAACCCCATGTCCCGCTATCTTTCCCTTCGCGATATCGACTGGCCGCTGATGGTCATCGTGCTGTTGCTGTGCGGCGTGGGAGTTCTTCAGATATACAGCGCCACCATGGATACCGGGTATCACAGCGCCTGGTGGAAGCAGATTCTGTATGTGGCCTGCGGCTTGTTTCTCATGTGGCTGGCCCTGGCGCTCGACTATCACACCATCCTGCACTACGTCCCCATCATGTACATCGCGTCGGTGGTGGCGTTGCTGGGGACGGCGCTGGTGGGGGCCACGGTGTTCGGCTCCAAGCGCTGGATTCCCCTGCCCGGTACCGGCGGCGTTCATCTCCAGGTATCGGAATTCGTCAAGCTGGTGATAATATTGTTGGTAGCCCGATATTTGACCGATTTAAAGCGGGATGAATTAGAAATCCGGGAGATGTTGATTCTGTCGGGCCTGGTAGCGGTCCCCGTGGTCCTAGTATTAGCACAGCCGGATCTGGGGACGTCGCTGACGTATTTGGCGGTCCTGGTTACGGGAGCGTTCCTGGCGGGGCTGCGGTGGAAGTATGTGGCCGCCATAGCCGTGGTAGCGGTGCTGGTTCTTCCCGTGGGCTGGCATTTTCTCAAGGATTATCAGAAGGCGCGGCTGGTGAGTTTCATGGACCCCGAACGGGACCCGCAGGGCAGTGGATATCAACTGATCCAATCCGAAATCGCGGTTGGGGCGGGTGGCATGTTCGGCAAGGGCCCCACCAGGGGAACCCAAACCCAGCTTCGCTTTTTGCCTGTTCCGCATACGGACTTCATTTTTTCCTCCTTCGCCGAGGAGCATGGGTTCGTGGGCGTCATGGTGGTGTTGTCCCTGTATTTCGTGATGATCATGCGCATCGTCCAGAATGCGCAGACGGCCCCCGACCGGGCCGGCATGTATATATGCATGGGCGTTGGCGGCCTGTTGCTGTTTCACATGCTGGTGAACGTCGGGATGGTGGTGGGCCGGATGCCGGTCACCGGTATTCCGCTGCCCTTCATGAGCGCCGGGGGGTCCAACATCTGGTCGAATTTTTTGGCTTTGGGGCTGGTCAATAACGTCCGCCTCAGAAGGTTTATTAATTAAAGGACTTGTTGTGAAATGAACGACCGCGGCTCACTCACAGCATGGCGAGCCGCGACCGTCAGGGAGCGGTTGGACCAGTTACGAGCCGCGACCGTTAGGGTGCGGTCTGGCCAGAGTGTTAAGTAGCCGCGACCGTTAGGGAGCGGTAATGATATCAGCGGGAGCCTGAAGAGACCCAGGGGACGGTGGCGCGAAGCGCCCGCCCAGGAGATGTGGTTCCCGGCCGGTTGGCGTATGAGGAATTGGACTCCGCTTCCGGCCAGCGTGAGTTTGTAGAACTTGGCTCGTTCCCCGCCGTTGGGCGGGGATACGGGACGCACGCAGGGCGCCCACCATCTGAACTGGTTCTTCTTCGTGCCCCCTTCGGGAGGCAGCCGATGTCGAAGGAATTGATGATCTCCGCGAATCGCCACGAAACGCGTGTCGCGATTTGCGAGGACGATCAGGTGGTGGAAGTTTACTACCAGCGTGAAAACGAGTATTCGCTGGCGGGCAGCATCCACAAAGGCAGGGTCACGCGCGTCCTGCCGGGCATGCAATCGGCGTTTGTCGATATCGGCCTGGATCGCGATGCGTTCCTCTATGTGTCGGACTTCTTCGAGGACAACGAAGAGTACGACAAGATCGTGACCAGCGTGGAGGAGAAGGTCCTCAAGCTGGATCGCCTTCCCTCCGTTGCGCCGCCGCCCGCGGCGGTGGAGGCGGAGCCCGAGGTGGAAGAGCCGGCCCCCGTTGCGGCGGCCGAGCCGATGGAAGCCCCGCCCGAGGCGGCGGAGGTTCAGGCGCCTCCGGCCGCGGATCCGCGCCGGGACGACCGGGACCGCCGTGGACGGCGTTCGCGGCGCCGGCGCGGCCAGAAGGGCCGCGGGCTGCCCGAATCGAAGTTCTATACCCCGCGAGCCGGCCATGACGACGAACCGCCGCCCGAACCGCGCCCCGAATACCTCGAGCCGCGCCCCGTGCCGCCGCCCGCTCCCGCGTCCCTCCAAAACGACGACTTCTTCGTCCTGCCAGGCGAGTCTTTAGCCAAGTACACGCGCCTGGAGGGGGACGGAAACCCCGAGGATATCGATACCGAAGAGCCCCAGGATCGGGCGTCGGACGCCGCCCAGGATCTGGCCGGCTCGCCGGAAGACGAAGCGGCCGAAACCGAGGCCGTCGAAGAGCCTTTGGCTCCCGTAGCGATATCGCTGGCGCCCGAGATCCTCGTGGAGCCGGTTGCCCAAGAGCCCGAAGCGCTGTATGCGCCGCCACTCGAGCCCGAGACCGAAGCCGAGACGGCCGAGGACGTCGATAT
>JBEKPK010000502.1:0-3119 GCA_049520795.1 Bryobacteraceae bacterium | reverse complement strand
GGCGTGCTTTGCGGCCCTGGCGGCGCTGGCGGCGGCGCCGGCGCTGGCGGACGGCGGCGATCCCCCATCGCGGGTGGCGCGTTTGAACTATCAGAGCGGCCCGGTCTCTTTCCGGCCTGGCAGCGTGGAGGAATGGACCGCCGCCACATTGAACTATCCGCTTACCACCGGCGATCATCTGTGGACGGACCCTGGAGCGCAGGTCGAAGTGCACATCGACTCCACGGCCGTCCGCATGGCCGGCGGGACGTCGTTTTCGATTCTTAACCTGGACGACCGCATGGCCCAGCTCAGCGTCACGCAGGGCACGATCGACGTGCGCATCCGCGACCTCGCGCCGGGTGAGGCCTGGGAGGTCGACACGCCCAATGCCGCCATCACGTTGCTGGGGCCGGGAAACTACCGCGTGGATGCCGACGGTGACCGGAACGTCAGCACGGTGACGGTGTGGAACGGGGCAGCCGAATTCATCGGCGGCCAGGGCGCCGCGCCGGTCCCTGTGCGTATGGGAGAAAGCGCGCGCATTTCGGGAATGGATTCGCTGACGCAGGAGATTGTCCGCGCGGCCCCGCCTGGCGATTTCGATCGCTGGTCGATGGCGCGCGATAGCCGCGAGGACCAATCCCAATCGGTGCGCTACGTCTCGCGGCGGATGATTGGATACGAGGATTTGGACGAGTACGGCGTATGGCGCCAATACCCGCCCTATGGCTGGGTGTGGGTTCCGCGCGTGGCGGCGGGCTGGGCGCCCTATCATTACGGGCACTGGGCGTGGGTGGAACCGTGGGGCTGGACGTGGATTGACGATGCGCCCTGGGGCTTTGCGCCCTTTCACTACGGCCGCTGGGCCCAGACCCCATTCGGCTGGGCCTGGATCCCGGGAGCCATGGCCGCGCCTCCGGTCTATGCGCCGGCGCTGGTGGCTTTCATCGGCGGCCCGGGCTTCGGGGCGTCGCTGGCTTTCGGCGGAGGCGGCGGCGTGGCGTGGTTTCCGCTGGGTCCGGGAGAAGCGTACCGCCCGGCCTACAGCGTCAGCCCGGCCTACGTCAGCCAGGTGAATATCGCGCATGTCACCGTCACCAACATCAACGCGACGAATGTACAGTATGTGAACCAGGGCGTGCCGGGCGCGGTGACGGCGGTGCGGCGCGACGACTTCGTGAATGCCCAGCCGGTGGGGCGCACCGCCGTGGCGATGGACGCGCGAGAGGCCTCCCGGGCGCAGGTGGTGGGGAGCACCGCGCAGGTAGCCCCGCAGCGGGAAAGCGTCATCGCCCGTCCCGGCGGAGGGAGCGCGCAAGGGCCTCCGGCGCGGTTCGCGGACCGGCAGGTGGTGGCGCGGACGGCCCCTCCTCCTCCTCCGCTTTCCTTCCAGGCGAAGCAGCAGGCGTTGCAAGCGAACCAGGGCCGGCCGCTCGATGCCGGCACGGTCGACAATCTGCGCCGCAACGCCCCCGCGCCGAGCCCCACGGCCCCCACCTTCGGGCGCGGAGCCGGCCCGGGCAATAACGCGGGGCAAAACCCGCCGCCGGCGAACGTGCAGCGGCCTCTCAACGACCGCCCGCAGCGAACCCCCGATCAGACCAGCCGGCCGGCGGCTCAGACGAACGACCGCCCGGCCCCGGCCGCGGCTCCGGCCAATCCGGCTCCGCCCAAGCAGGCCGCCCCGGCACAGAAGAACGTGGAAAAGAAGCAGCCCAAGAAGGCGGACAAGACCTAGGATCGGAAATAGGGCGGCCTCAAACAGGGCCAAACCGAACGTCACATGTCATGGGGCAACGCTCCCTTAAGAGGCGTGAGAGAATCGGGAGGGTTGCCCTCCCCTTGTGGGGCAGGCGCTTTCGCCTGCCTGCCGGCTTCCCGCGCCAAGACTATGTCGAAACCCCGTTCGGTACTCCTGATGTCAAGGGACCTCGGAATCGGCGGTACCCAGCGTCAACTCGCACTCACCGCGATGGCGCTTGACCGCACGCTTTTCGAGCCGCACGTGGCATGCTTCCTCGACGACGGGTTCAGGGCGCGGGAACTTCGATCTTGCGGCGTCCCGATTGTCCACTTTCCGGTCCACTCCTTTAAGTCGTTTTCCGCGCTGAAGGCGGCCTGGCTGATGGGGCGTTATCTGAAAGCCCATGATATCCGGCTGGTCCATACCTTTGACGTTCCCATGGACCTGTTTGGCGTACCGGTGGCCCGCTTCTTCCGCACGCCGGTTATAATCTCCAGCCAGCGCGCGCACCGCACTTTGACCCCCGGAGTTACCACCCACTTGCTTCGCCTTACGGATCGGCTGGTCGATGGTATTGTAGTCAACTCGCAGGCCGTGGAGCGCGAACTGATCGAGCGCCACGGCGTGCCGCGCTCGCTGATCCATCTTTGGCGCAACACCATCGACTGCTCTCGATTTTCGCCCGGCCCTTCTGCCCGCCAGCCCCAACTGGAAGGAGCCTCCCTGGTGATCGGAACGATCTGCGAGCTGCGTCCGGAGAAGGGAGTGGACATCCTGCTCGACGCCTTTGCCCGCGTGCGCCATGCCCGGCCCGGCCTGAAGCTGGCGATCGTCGGCAGTGGTCCTTCGGCCTCCGGCCTGGAGGCCCGCGGCCAACGTCTGGGCCTGGGCGACTCGTGCCGCTTCGTTCCGCAGGTGAGCAACGTGCCGGAGTGGCTGCACTCGATAGACGTGTTCGTGGCGCCATCCCGGTCGGAAGCCTTTTCGAACTCGCTGATGGAAGCCATGGCCTGCGGATGTTGCGTGGTGGCGTCGGCGGTGGGGGGCAATCCGGAGCTGGTGACCGACGGCGTCAACGGCATGCTATTTCCTTCCGAGGACGTCCCGGCCCTGGAGCGGTGTCTTCGATCCCTGGTGGTGGAGGATCCGCGATTGCGGCATAGCCTGTCCGTGGCGGCGGCCGCCCACGTCCGGCGGAGTTTTTCGGCGGAGGTTTCGATGGCCGGAATTTCCGAGCTGTACGCCACGCTGCTGGACGCCGGCGCCGGCCGGTCCTGAGCGCCGGCCCATGGGGAGAATCCAGCTCCTCTTCAAACGCCTGGAGCGAGTTGCACGGAACCCGCAAATCGCATCGCTTTTGCCTGTTCTGGTAACTTAATACAAGATGCCTTCC
>JBEKPK010000501.1:0-3156 GCA_049520795.1 Bryobacteraceae bacterium | reverse complement strand
TCCCCGAAGCCCCCCGAAGCCCGGCAGCGCCGGCTTCAGATTCGGAAACTTGCGGCGCTGGGCCACGTTACGGTGACAGGCTACGAAACCCCGAATTAGGAACTTGGAGGGGGCGTAGCCCCTCCCCGAAGCCCCCCGAAGCCCGGCAGCGCCGGCTTCAGATTCGGAAACTTGCGGCGCTGGGCGGACTGCCAATCGATGAACTCCGTCGAATCGTGTCCGGCCCAGAACTTGCGCTCGATGTCTTCGGATCGAAACTCAGGCGTCGGTTTCTTCTTCGTGGCTGGCATATGGCATAGGCTTCCCTTTCATTTCGGTTCACGTTTCCGGCCGGCCAGTTGCTTCCACCGCTTATCGTCGTCAAAGCCGGGCAATTCCTCTAGCGGCGTTCTTTTTCCGGCGGCCGCACGGTCAAACAATTTCCAAAAGCGCTGGCTGTTGCCGAGAATCAGTGTCTCAAGGTCCGTATCCTCGTCAATCGGGAACAACAACGCCGCACTCCTGCCGTTCTTCGTGACCACTACCGGACCAGTCTTGGACAGGCCTTCGATCACTTCGCTGCAGTTGTTCTTGACTTGCCGCAGACTCTCGATTTTCATAACTCGAACTCCTCGCCTGATGAATTCCGGCGAATCGTGTTTGGCTCGCGCTCGCTGTCTTCGGACTGAAACTCAGGCGCCGGTTTCTTCTTCACGCCTGTGGGCATAGACATCCCTTTCACTACGCCCCGGCCGCCTCCGCCATCCTGTTTTCCAGCACCAACTCCGGCTTGAAGTTCTCGATTCGCAGGAAGTGGCCGGCCGCCATCTCCAGGGCTTTTTTCGGAACCAGGCCCACTATCTCACTGCCCACCACCTCTACGCCATAGCGTTCCGCCTCCTGGCGCACCGCCTCGAAAACCACGTGCATGGGGGTTTGCTCGAAATCGGTTAGGTTCATCGAAACCTGCGCCAGGTTGCGCGAGGCCAGCGGCACGCCCATGGCTTTCACGCAGGGGAATCCGCCCGAGGAGAAACGAATGGTCTTGGCGATGCGCTTGGCAATGGCGACATCCGCAGTCCCCAGGTTGATGTTATAGGCGATGAGAAACTTGCGCGCGCCCACCACTACGGCGCCGGCCGTGGGGTGGCACGCCGCTTCGCCCACATCGGGCCGCCGTTCCAGCAGCGCGGGCATCTCGGCCAGCAGCGCCTCGAACTGCCCGCGACGGATGTTCTCCAGGTTGACCCGTTCGGGCCGTTTGGCCGCGGCCTCATAGAAGTAAACCGGAATGCGCAGCCGGTTCCAGATCTGGTGGCCCACCCGCTCGGCCAAGCTTACGCAATCCGCCAGGGTGACGCCTTCGATGGGAATGAAAGGAACCACGTCGGTCGCACCAATGCGCGGGTGGCCGCCCTGGTGCCTGGTCAAATCGATCAGCGCGGCGGCTGTCTCGACGGCGCGCAGCGCGGCCTCGGCGACCGCGTCTGGCGGCCCCACAAACGTGAGCACGCTGCGGTTGTGGTCGGCGTCCGATTCGCGGTCCAGCAGCGCCACCTCGGGAACGGCGGCCACACTCCGGGCGATGGCATCTATCTTGGCGATGTCGCGCCCTTCGGAAAAGTTCGGAACGCATTCCACAAGCTGTCTGGGCATAAATGTACGAGCCTATTCTACTAGCCCGCACATCTCACACTCCAGCCGGAAGGCGGCAAACCAACGCTGGCGCCCCGCCTTCGGTATTGATACCCTTAGAGACTGCCGACCAACGGCGCTTGCCGGCCCGCGCCTCTCGTCGATCGCCGGGTAGTGCGGATGGAGCGACTCTTTATGAAGACTGCTGTTGCGTTGATGGCGCTGTCTACACTTGCAATTCCATACCGGGCGCCGGGTCAGACCACCGAACCGGATCAGACGCCGGCTCAGGCGCCGGAGCCCTCCCCGGTATTGCAACTGGCGCCCCTCGAACGGCCGGCCTCCTGGAAACTGTTGGTTCCCAACCTGATCCACGATCAGGAGCGCATCTGGTCTTCTCCGGCCCGGCTCCCGCATGGGAAGAGATGGATTCCCGCCGCCGCCATCCTCGCGACCACCGCTGCGTTGCTGGCGCTGGACCCGGCCGAAGCCACTTACTTTCGCCGCACTCCGGCGTTCCATGGGTTCAACAACATTTTTACCGGCAATGCCACGGCCATCGGCACGCTGGCCGCTCCGGTTTCGCTTTACGCCATCGGATTGGTCCGGAGAGACGCGAAAATGCAGCGAACGGCCCTGCTCGCCGGTGAAGCCGTGGGCGACGCCGAGGTCTTGACCACGGTCTTGAAGGACACCACCAGGAGAATCCGGCCAGCCGGCGTTCCGTCCGGAGGCAGCTACTCCGATACCTGGTTTGAGAGCGGCGGATCGTTTATCCGGGGAAGCGGTAGCTTCCCCTCCGGCCACACCATCGCGGCCTTTTCGGTGGCCACGGTCATCGCCCGCCGCTATGGAAATCACCGCTGGGTTCCATACGCGGCCTACGGCATGGCGACGCTGGTCGGGTTTTCGAGGCTTTCCTTGTTGTCTCACTTTTCGTCGGACGTCTTCATGGGGGGCGCGCTTGGATACTCGATCAGCCGCTTCATCGTGCTGCGGCAGTAGGCGCAGTCTGGCGGCGCTCCGGCTCGGTCTTCTGGCGGCTACCGCGGCTTCTCTGTCGGCGCAGTTGAACACCGGCGGCATCGAGGGAACTCTCCGCGCCGCGGATGGCCGGCCCGTGGCCGGATCGCCGATTCTCATTACCGGCGGGGCCGGCTTCCGCACCGTGGTCCACTCGGCATCGAACGGCGAGTTCGAAGTCGCGCTGCCCTACGGGCGATACTGCCTGTCCGCGGACGTCCAGCCTGTCGCCGCGTGCTCCGGCGCCACGGTTTTCGTCGCTCCCTTGCAAATCGCGCGCTTCGATCTGGTTGTGGACGCATCGGGATCTCCGCACCACGTAGAGCCATTGGCGCGGACTCCGGGCGTTTGGGCCGATGCCCCGAACGGACGTCCGTATCCCGAGGCGTTCAGCCTGCCGGGGCTGCTGCTGAGCCGGGAGCCGTCCAGCGTCGCCGAGCCACTCGATTTTACCGGCCTCGGCGATAACCGGCTGGCGGTGGGGTCCGAGCGGGGAATCTCCTGGACCGATACGCAATA
>JBEKPK010000500.1:0-3214 GCA_049520795.1 Bryobacteraceae bacterium | reverse complement strand
GTCAGTATGAGATGCGACCCATCCAGCCTGACTCCCTGAATCGGCTGGGAGGCCCCGCCGCCGGGCTGATACCGCGCCGCCAGCGCGCCGCCGCTCTGGGTCACTTCGAGCCAATCTGGGGTCCGGCCGCGCTGGCTGACCAGGTAGAGATCCCAACGGCCGAGGAAGGGGCTGGCCTGCTGGGCCGTCACCGGGACCAGCAGCGTAAGGGCCAGAATCGGAAGAACGAAGTATTTCTTCATGCAAAGACAGTGTAGCGCGAGTCTTGAAACTCGGCGCTCCGCGTCAGTGTCCAGCCATTTCCCACAAGCGGGACTCCCCTGGCGTTGGACGCAGATCGCGCGCCGCCCGGCGCCGGGCACGGATTGGCCGAACAGCACCACGTTGGTGCTTTCCAGCCGGTACGATCTTCCAGGAATCGGAAGGATGTCTTTCAGAATCAGTAGTTTGATGGATGGCAAGTCAAGTGCAATATCAGGATGGGAGGTGTCCTATGCGGGGCTTGCTGATTGTACTGATGTCGCTCACACTGGCGTCAACCGGATTCGCTCAATCCCGGCGCGGCGGTGGTGGTGGGGGTGGTTCGAGAGTTGGGGCGCGATCGTTCGCAGGCGGCGCCGTTCGAGGCGGCTTTGCCGGCGGCGGCGTTAGCCGGGGATTCGCGCCTTCCAGCCGCGGGTATGTTGGCGAGGGACGCGCGTACGGCGGCGGATACTACGGCGGGTATGGCTACCCCGGGTATCGCTACGGCGGGTACGGCTACGGCTTGGGGTTGGGCTATGGCTATGCCGCCCCGTACGCGCCGTATTGTTACGGCCCGGGCTACTATGGCGCTTACAATTGCGGGTATCCGGCCTACGGCGGCTACTATGCGCCCCGCGTGGCCGTTCCGCCAGTGGTGGTCGCGCCGCGCGCGGGGATAATTGTGGGCGGCGGATGGCAGCATTTCGGGAGGCGCTGAACAGGCGATCTAAGCATAGGTTCAGCGGTCCCATAATGGCGGCAGCCGGCACAGCGCCTGCCGGCTGCCGGCGCGGCTCAGCGCATGGCCCCGTTGAGGCCCTCGAAGATGGAATCATAGCGACCTCCCTCGGCGGCGAAGCGAAGGCGCTTGACGTTTTCCACGCAGATCTCCACCGCCGCGGGCCGGGTCTTCAAGATTTCCATCACCTCCGCAAGGAACGCTTCGAGCGGCATCGCGCGCGGATCGGAAGCCCCGTCCATGAGGTCGGTGGCGACATATGGAGGGATGAGTTCGAGAACCTCCGTGGTAGTGGCCTGGAGCTGATAGCGGAGCGATTGCGTGTAAGAGTGGATGGCGGCTTTGGTTGCGCAATAAGTGGGGGTTCGGGCCATCGGAACGAAAGCCAGCCCGGAGGAGACATTCATGATGGCCGAATGGGGCTGCCTCTGCAACAGAGGTAGGAGCGCCGCGGCGAGACGAATGGGGCCCAGCAGATTGATGGCGACCATGGATTCCGCGTCGGCGAGATCTTCCTGTTGGGCCTGCAACCGTTCGGCCCGCATGATACCCGCATTATTAATGAGGACGTTCAGCGCCGGATACCGCGCCGCCATCTCGGCCGCGAAAGAGCGGATGTTGCCCGCATCTTCGATGTCGAGCGCGAGGGAGGTCATGCCTGGGTTCGCGGCCGTGGTCTCCTCCAGCGCCTGCCGGCGGCGGCCGGCGATGACGACCCGGTTTCCGAGCGCGTGGAAAGCCTGCGCGAGACTCCGGCCAATGCCGGAGCCGCCGCCCGTGATCAAGATTATGTTGCCGGAGGTCTCCATGGCGATCCTAACTTCCTGCTCGCATCACAAAGCGGCGTTCCTCCGACATAACGACGGGGTATCGTAAATACGGCGGCAGACCCGGCGGACGCCATGATCCGAACCGCCGGGCCTTTTCTTGCCGCCTATTGCGCTCTACCGCCCCCCGGAGGCATTCCCCCTGCCGGAGGCATTCCCCTGCCGGCGGGACGCGCGGGCGCCACGTAGTTCAGCAGTTCATCGACCGGTTTCTTCCCGGCCCACGCAATGCCGCGGAGCAATGTCGGCCGAATCTGCGGATTCATGAAACTGGCGTATGTGTGCCCCTGCATCCACACGAACGCGCGAGCGGGCTGACCGCCGGGGACGGTGCGTTCCCACGTCCAAATCTGCGGCACGACTTCGCCCCTGTGGTCGTTATCGCCGCGGCCCGGCAAAATCGCCGTGGTCGCCAGCACGTGGATAGGGGGATTTTGCGCAAAAGTCAGCAGGTAGAAGGCTTCATCCTGAATCGTGATGTCGGACATATCCTTCATGATGGGGTCGGCCTTGTCCACGATGGTGTAATGAATCGCCCCCGCGCTGTAGTTCACCACGCCATGCTTCTTTCCGCCACCCACCAGCGAGGCGAAATAGACCGGATCGGGACCGCACAAGGAGTCGTGAAAATCGACAAAGCCGCCGCCGCGTTTGACGTACGCATCTAGCGCGGCCTTCTGGGGGTCGCTCAAGTAGCCGGCGTCGCCTTTGTAAATCACGACGACGTCGGTATGTTCGAGGTCGGCGCTGCTGGGGACATGCAGAGCGCCATCGACCACGGCCCCACGCTCCGTCAGATACTTGCTCCAGTCGGCCAGAAACTGCGGGTAATCGTGCTGACCCTCGCCATGGGACTTGAGACCCGCCCAAAGGAATATGTGCATGCCGTTGGGGTTCTGGCCCTGTGGCAGAGGAGCGCCCTGAGGCCCCTCGCCGCGTCCAGGTTGCGCCCAGGCGCATGACAGCGCCAGTAAGAACAACAATAGAGCGCCGATCCTGGCGCAATTCCGTCTGTTTGTCATAAGTCACCGCCTAATGCTAGTTATAGTCCTTGAATTGTCCTGGTCCCGCTGGGATGCCATCCTTCGCCCCACGAGTTCTCCCAGCAAGATCCAAATTATGCCGGCGACCAATGCCACCGGGCACACCACGCGCGCCACGCGCATCTCCGCGCCGCCATCCCACAGCACCTCCACCGTGCACGGTCCGTCGCAGCGCGGTTCCACCACCATCTGTCCCAGCGCGTCCGGCCAGGTCTTGCGCGGGGCGCCGTCGACGCTGGCGCGCCAGCCCTCGTCCCAGGCGATCTGCGCGTAAAGCAAGTGCTCCGGCCGCAGATTGGCGGAGATGGAAGCCGCGCCGGCGCCCCGCCAGCGAAACTCGGCTTCCGGCAGCGACCGGTCTT
>JBEKPK010000499.1:0-3216 GCA_049520795.1 Bryobacteraceae bacterium | reverse complement strand
GCCTTATACCGCTCCGCGGCGGTATCCCCGAATTCCTTCCGGCTCCATTTCAGGATGGCTTTGATGTCACTCTGCGCCGTACTGGTGAGATGGACTTCAGCCCGCCCGGAGAGGCGCTCAGTCACTTTTCGGCTCGGTTGCGAATTCGGCTGAGGCCTCTTCTCCCAGCCGATCGATCAATTCGTCGATCTCCTTGCCCGACCGCAGAGTCACATGGGCGCCGCGCTCCATATCGTCGAAGCCTCCTTTGGCAGCGGCGCGAAGCCATTCGAGCCTGGCCTTATCTTCCTGCTCGCGCTGCTCCAGCAGCCGTAGGCCTTCGCGAACCACTTCGCTGGCGTTGCTGAACCGGCCGGAGGTGACGCCAACTTCATATGAAGCGGTCAAAATGCTCGGTGAGATTGACGTTTCGGGTCGGGATGGGAACGTCCTCCTGCAATACCAGCCTATTAGAACTGGCAATTATTGCCAATATCCATTCCAACCGACCTTGTGGCAATATCTCCTTTGTTTCCAGCATCCACGTCTGCCCAGTGTCCGGTTCCATCTCGCCGTCATGTTCATACTGAGAGCGGTGCTTCGCTGTACGACACGTGCCGCGTCACAGCCGGTTCGTCGTCCCGCAACGACATTTACCAATCGAACCCAATCTCCCGCCGGACCCTTACAAGCCAAACATGATGCGCCCTCCCGCCTCGCCGCCAGCTACAATCGAAAAGGTGGCCGGCGTCTACGTCTCCTATCCCTTCTGCGCACAGAAATGTACTTACTGCAACTTCGCGTCGGGAGTCTTTCCACGCGCACTCGTTGAGCGCTATCTCCCGGCCCTCGAAGCCGAAATCCGCGCGCACGTCTGGCAGTGGCGGCCTGAAACCGTATACCTCGGCGGCGGCACGCCGAGCACCCTCGCGCCCGCCGAATTGGCCTCGTTTCTGCAATCGATTCCCGGCCGCCCCTGGTTGGAAGCCACCATCGAAGCCGCGCCCGGCACCGTCACGCCGCAAAAGGCCCGCGCCTGGGCCTCGCTCGGCATGAACCGCGTCAGCCTCGGCGTGCAGTCCTTCGTCGAAAAAGAGATCCGCCGCACCGGCCGCAAGCACACCGCCGCGGTCGTGGCCTCCGATCTCGCCACGCTCCATGACGCCGGCATCGCCAACTGCAATATCGACCTCATCGCCGGCCTTTCCGGCCAAACCGCGGCGAGTTGGAGCGAATCCCTGGACTGGATCGAGCGCCTCGCCCCGCCGCACGTCTCGGTCTATATGCTGGAAGTCGACGAGGCGAGCCGCCTCGGCAAGGAGCGTCTGCTGGGCGGCGTCCGCTACGGCGCAGCCGACACCCCCGACGACGACCAGACCGCCGATTTCTACGAATTCGCCGTCGAGCGCCTGGCCGGCCTGGGACTTGCCCGCTACGAGATCTCCAACTTCGCCCGGCCGGGCTTCGAATCCCGCCACAATCTCAAGTATTGGAAGCTGGAACCCTACGCGGGCTTCGGCGCAGACGCCCATTCCTTCGACGGAATCATGCGGCGGGAGAATCCCGAGTCGGTGGAAGACTACCTGGCATCCACGCCGCGCCGCGACACCGGGCAGGCCGGCGATCTGCCCCACGAGCGCTTCTTCGTCGGCCTGAGACTGACGGCGGGTATCCGGCCGTCGGCCGAAGAGTGGCATCGCTTCGCGCAGCCCATCCAGCGCTTCGTGGCGTCGGGCCTGCTCGAAACCGCGGACGGTGCGCTCCGCCTCACCAGCCGGGGAGTGCTCCTCTCCAACGAAGTTTTCCAGGAATTTCTCTCTCTCTGAAAGCGTTATGAAAACCATCGACCTGCGCAGCGACACCGTGACCAGGCCCACCCCCGAGATGCGGCGGGCCATGATGGAGGCCGAAGTCGGCGACGATGTCTACGGTGAGGATCCCACCGTCAACCGCCTCGAAGAGCGGGCTGCCGAGGCCGCCGGCAAACAGGCGGCCCTCTTCGTCCCCACCGGCACCATGGGAAACACCATCGCCGTGAAACTGCTCACCGAACATGGCCAGGAGGTGATCTGCGATTCCCGCGCGCACCTGCTGGATTATGAGATGCCCATGGTGGCGTGGTTCTCCGGCTGCGTGATTCGCGCTATCCCCACGGCCGACGGAATTCTCTCCTGGGACGAGGTCGAGCGCCTCATCAAGCCGGTCAACCCGTACTCCGCGCCCACCGGCCTGATAGCCATCGAGAATACCCATAACATGTGCGGCGGCACGGTCTATCCCCTGGAGACCGTCCACGAGATTTGCGGCGGCGCGCACGAACACGGGCTGAGAGTTCACATGGATGGCGCACGCGTCTTCAACGCCGCGGCAGCCACCGGCGTGCCGGTGCGCGAGATTTGCGCCCCCGCCGATACGGTGATGTTTTGTCTCTCGAAAGGGCTGGGGGCGCCGGCCGGTTCCATGCTGGCCGGACCGGCGAACCTTATCGCCAAGGGGAGGCTCTACCGCAAAAGGCTGGGGGGCGGCATGCGGCAGGTTGGCGTGCTGGCCGCCGCCGGGTTGATCGCCCTGGAACACTCGCCCCATAAGCTGGCCGCCGATCATGCCAACGCCCGGTTCCTGGCCGAAGGGCTGGCGCGTATCCCCGGCATCGGCATCGACCCGCAAAAGGTCGCCACCAACATCGTGGTCTTCGACGTCAGCGGCACGCGCCGCGCGCCCGCGGCCCTTAGCGTGCAACTGAAACGACATTCCGTGCTAATGAACGCCATTAACGATCGGCAGGTGCGCGCGGTGACGCACTATGACGTCACCCGTGAAGATTGCGCACAGGCGCTGGCGGCCGTGGCCGAGGTAGCCGCCTCCTGACGCGGGGTGCTTAACTGCTTCGGGGATTCCCGTGAATTGAGCCCCGCAACCGCTCCCTTACGGTCGCGGCGTGTTTGCAGGTAGTTACAGAGCCGCGACCGTAAGGGAGCGGTTGCGGGGAACAGTTTCCCCCGATCGGTTAAGCGCCTCCTGACGCGGCGCGGCCCCTCTCGCGGGCAAAAACGGCTTACTATGGTTATTCATCCTTTGAACGCCCTGACAGGACTGGAAGTGTAAATGTCGAGACAGGTTGGAAAGCTGTGCGGGACCTTGCTGCTGGCCGGCAGCTCTTTCGCGTGGGCGCAGCAATATTCGCTATACACGGTAGCAGGGGGTGCGCCGCCCCCCACGCCGGTTTCGGCGCTGAGC
>JBEKPK010000498.1:0-3218 GCA_049520795.1 Bryobacteraceae bacterium | reverse complement strand
GAACGCCTTCACCTCCTCCGGGCTCAGAGCAAACCATTCGCCATTGGTACGTTTGGCGGCAAAGCGCCTGTGCCAGTAGGCCTCGATGCCTGCTGGATCATCGGTGCGCATCTGGTGCACCAGCTTTCCTTTGCCTTCGGGCAATTGGCCTCGAATTGCCGCGGAGCGGCGGTCCACAACGGTGCTCTTGCCGACCTTATAAAAGCCACCGTACCGGATGAGGTAAACACACCCCGTTGCCGGGTCGAGGGCCCACTTGCCGGAGTGCAGTAGGTCCAGATACTTGGGCAGCCACTTGCGGCAAATGTCAATCACATCGTCCCAGCCGCCCTCTTTCTCACAATGCGCAATCACACGCTCCACGAGCGCGCCTTTGTTGCCGAATTTCTGAAAGACAATCGAACTGGGAAACTCCGGGTCCAAACGCCGCCTTTTCAGCAGGTCGCGCTGGACAGGAATTCGGCCCAGCTCACGGGTAAAGGCGGCAAAGCCGCCCAGGATCCGCGCCAGTGTGTAGCAGCGCCCACCGAGTTTGTGTGGCTGCAGGCCGGCCGCGCGTACCACGTCGCTCCAGCACAGGCCCAGGCTGTGCCATTCATAGTTCTTGATGCCGGTCTCGCGCGTGAAGCGTTCGCTGCCCGGCGGGACGCCTCCCGCGGACATCTGTTGCAGTTGATGGATGATTTCTTCCAGCGGAACGAGCGGCCTCCGGACTGCCGCTGGACGCACTGCTTCGATTGGCTCCGCCAGCGCCTCGCCGGATATCGAGAGACTTTCGCTGTCGGTTGCTTCGGCGAACTCCAATGCTTGGTTGGAAACGCAGTTATTCATGGTTGATTTCTCCTTTTGGCTGAAGTTTGCGAATTTGTAAGACTCCCCCGAATTCCTCGGGGAGAAACTGAGACAAACGTGTAACGGAAGGGGGTGCGAGTGAGCCCAGGCGACCGCGGCGCCTATGGAATTTCGTGCTGTAGTGCGGAAATGGCTGCCAACGACAGGAACCGTGAGAGCCTCTCCGGCCACGAAACTACTTCTTACATAGTTGAGCGTTAATTTACCGTTCAACTAAACGGAAATATATACGACTACTTATATTTTTGTCAAATCACGCCGGCGGGGGAGTCGGCGTAAGCGTATCGCCGTCCCCGAATGGGCCTCCGGCCTTGGCACTCTCCGCCCGCGAAGAGACAGTTCACCAATGGCATTCTCCGCGTCTCTGCGCGAGACGGTAAGCAAGCCGATCGGCCACCCGGTACGATCTCCAAGTACAACGAATGAAAGGGAGGCTGAGTCTTCCTTCAAGTCGTCTTCGCGGGAGGCGCCAGCGCGACCGCAGCCTCGGTGGTGAGCAGCAGGAAAGTGAACGTCTCCTGCAGGTAAAGGCGCACAACTGCGTCGGTTTGGCTGGAATAACCTATGGAGACGTCCTGGCCGATGTGCAGATCGAAGTCGCCGCCACGGGTCGTCAGCACAAAAGCTCCGGCAATGGCGGGCGCCCAGATGATCTGATCGTTGACGAGACGCTTGACATGCTCCAGCACCGGGTAGCCGTGATCGCTGGTCTCGGCGAGCGCGGTGTAGGCGTCCGCCCCGAGCAACACTGCGTAGGGACCGTTAACGCCCACGAGTCGCAATTGGCTCAGGCCCTGGGCGATGGCTTGCGGGTATTCGCGCACATCGGCCGGGAGCGTCATGATCGGGTTGCTGGTGCCCTGACGGATGCCCCCGATGCCGGCGGACGCATAGCCCTCAAATATGGCGCCATCCTCGGAGAAAGCGATCCGCCGCGCCGCGTCCTTCGCCGGTTGCCAGTCCGAGTCGTTCGCGCCCCGTTCGACGTCGTCGATTGCCTGGCGCTCCAGTTCGAACGGAACCCGGATCTCGACCAGCGCCTTCACTTCGCGCTGCCTCGCCAGGATGCCGTCCCCCGGAGCGTCGATCAACCGCAAATGGCCGGTGCCGGCGGCGGAGAGGGCGGTACCGCCCGGGCCCTGCACGTCAACTACGCGCCGTCCGGCGAGGTACCGCTTGAGCGTGCGCGATGTTTCTTCTTCGATCTGCGCCCAGGCTGCATCGGAAATTGGAGCGAGTTCGCGGTGAAGATTATTCATGACGGGTGTCTCCTTTAAGGGAACCGATGCCGAGCGAACCCTCACGCACCGGCGGGCTAATGGAAGATGAAGAGGGCTCGGCCGCTGCCACGGCAGCGCGAGGCTCCGCGACCGCGGGCTGATCTTCACTCACGGTTACAGATTCGAGAAACGTCGTCGACGGCACAAAGAACAGGCTGCCGGTGACGGCGCGGCTAAAGTCGAGCAGCCGGTCGTAGTTGCCGGGCGGCCGTCCGACGAACATGTTCTCGATCATCTGCTCGGTTGTGTGGGGCGAACGGCTGTAGCCGATGAAATAAGTGCCGAACTCACCGTGCGCCGGCCGGCCGAACGGCATGTTGTCGCGCAGGATCTTGATCTCTTTCCCGTTCTCGACGATCGTGGTAAGCGCGTTATGCGCCGACGCCGGCTTGACGGCATCGTCCAATTCAATGTCCGAGAGCTTGGTACGGCCGATGATACGCTCCTGCGCCTCCGTAGGGAGCGTGTTCCATGCTTCGAGATTGTGGAGATATTTCTGCACAATGACGTAGCTTCCGCCGGCAAACGCGGCGTCCTCCTCGCCGATAAGCACGGCGTCGATCACTGCCTCTCCCCGGGGATTTTCCGTTCCGTCAACGAAGCCGAGAAGATCGCGCTCGTCGAAGTAGCGAAAGCCGTGCACTTCATCCACCGTCGACACGGCATTCCCGATACGCGCCATGATCTGAGTGGCCAGCTCGAAGCACAGGTCCATGCGCTTGGCGCGGATGTGGAACAACAAGTCACCCGGCGTGGAGACCGCATGTCGGGCTCCGGCGTGAATTTCCCGGAAGGGATGCAACTCGGCCGGCCGCTCCGGCCCAAACAGGCGGTCCCACGCGTCGGAACCAAACCCCACGACGCACGAAAGACCCCCTTCCAGGTCGCGAGATTCCACCGCGCGCACCAATTTGGCAACGTCTAAGCAGAACGAGCGCAGGACGGCGCGATTGGCCGGCCCCGGATCGATGGTCGCGACCAGGAAAATCGCGGCACGGGTAAGCGGCGCGGCTACCGGCTGCGCCAGGGAGGGCAAGCCGCCTGCCGCTGGGGGAGCACTTGTGCGACTGATCTCCATTAGGTCTC
>JBEKPK010000497.1:0-3234 GCA_049520795.1 Bryobacteraceae bacterium | reverse complement strand
ATGATGAACATGTCATCGCTGCGGCGGCTAATGCGGCGAATGCGGCGCAGGGTGCGGCCGCAAGGACATGAGCCGGGCAGGAACGCGGTGATGTCGCGAGTGCGATAGCGAATCATCGGCATCGCCTGCTTGCTGAGGGTGGTCAGCACCAATTCTCCTTCCTCTCCCTCCGCAACCAGCCGGCCAGTATCGGGATCGATGATTTCAGGATAGAAGTGGTCTTCGAAGATGTGCAGACCCGCCTGGCAAACGCATTCGATGCCCACGCCGGGACCGGTTATTTCGGTAAGTCCGTAGATGTCGTAGGCCTTAATTCCGGCGGCGGATTCGATATGCCGGCGCAGGGAGTCCGTCCAGGGCTCCGCGCCGAACACTCCCACGCGCAGCGGCAGTTCGGCTACGTTCACGTCCAACTGGGCGGCGCGGTCCAGCAAGTGGAGGAAGTAAGACGGCGTGCAGCAGATGGCCGTCACCTTGAAGTCTTTCATCACCATGATCTGGCGATCGGTATTGCCGCCGGAAATAGGAATCACCGTCGCCCCCAGCGCCTCGGCGCCGTAATGCGCCCCCAGCCCGCCGGTGAACAGGCCGTAACCGTAGGCGTTCTGAATGATGTCACCGCGACCCAGACCGCACGCCAGAAACGTCCGCGTCATGGCGTCGGTCCACACGCCCACATCGTGCCGGGTGTAGCCGACCACGATTGGCTTGCCCGTGGTTCCGCTGGAAGCGTGCAGCCGGACGATCTCTTCCAGCGGACTGGCAAACAGGCCGAACGGGTAGGTGTCGCGAAGATCCGCTTTCACCGTGAAGGGAAGATTGGCCAGGTCTTCCAGGGTGCGCAGATCTTCCGGCCGCAGATTTCGCTCGTTCATCCGCCGGCGATAGAGTTCGACGCGTTCGTAAGCTCGGGCGACGGTGGCCCGGAAGCGGGTCAACTGCAGGTCGCGCATCTGCGCCAAGGGCATGAAATCCGGTACGCTGGCTGGGTGAGATTGCGAAGAGTTCTCGATCATAAGTGGCATGGAACGTGATTCTATGGCTGACGATTTATTGCTGCCGCGCGCCCCACGGCCAAGGCGTGCAGATTGGCAGCGTGCAGTCTCTCCGCCAGATTCCGCCGGACGACCTCTGTCCAGGCTTCCTCCGGGAAAGGCAGCCACACGCTCAAGCAGCCGATGAGGGCGACGTTGAGGCTACGCTTGTCGCGCAAGCTGCTCACCGCAACGGCGCCGGGCGTGATCAGCCTGCCGCCTTCCCGCAATCTCCAGCGGTTGGGCTCGACCTGGTCGGGCGATAGCACCAGAAGATAGTCGGCTTCTCCCGGAGGCACCATGGGACTGTAGACTTTCTCACCAAACCGGACATCGCTGGTGACGGAGCCGCCGCGCTGGCTCATGCCGTGGATTTCGCTCTTCTTCACGTCCAGCCCGGCCTGGAACGCCACCTCGGCGACCATGTCGGAGGCCTTCAGAACTCCTTCGCCCCCCAAGCCGGCAATCACGATGTTGGTTACCATGGTCTTAAATGACCCCGTACCGAGTCCGCAAAGTTCCTAATCGCCCGCGGAGGCTTCACACTCCGCCGCTGCCGTCCGCTCGTACTCCTTGATCTTGCCTGCCGCCAGCAAACAGTTCCGACGCGCCACGATTACCGTGAGCTTTCCGCTGGCGAGGCTGGCAGCCACCAACTCTTGAAAGGCGGCAGGATCGGCCGTCGGATCGGTCACCTGCACGCTGGAAATGCCGAGCGAACGCACGACATCCTCAATGACGATCTTCCCGGTGGGATGGTGTTCGAGGGTTCGGCCGGTCCCCGGATGCTCCTGCATCCCTGTCATCGCCGTGGTGCCGTTGTCGAGGATAATGACGACGTGGCCGGTGGGCGGGGGATTGTAGACCATTTCCACCAAGCCGGTAATGCCGCTGTGGATAAAGGTGCTGTCGCCGATGGTGCTGACCACCCGGCGCGCCTGCTCGGGCGGCAGCGCGTGCCTCAGGCCGAGGCCCACGCCGATGCTCGCTCCCATGCAGACGCACGAGTCCGTGGCCTCGAAGGGCGGCATCACGGCCAGTGTGTAGCACCCAATATCGCTCGAAACAATGCAATCGAGGTTGTGGAGCGCGCTGAAGACGGACCGGTGCGGGCAGCCCTGGCACAATTGCGGCGGCTTCCCGGGTGGTGGAATCGGCTCGGGAGAGCTGTCTCCAGCCAGGATGCGCCGGACGCGGTCCACATTCAGTTCGCCAAAACGATACGCCTCCGCCTTGCCTTCGACCGCCATACCCGCCGCGCGGATAGCTTCGACGAGGTACGGATCCCCCTCTTCAATCACCACGCAACGCGCTACGCTGGTGGAAAAATGGCGGATGGTCTCGAGGGGCAACGGATAAGTCATCCCCAGCTTCAGCACCGCGGCCTCCGGCGCCGCTTCCCGAACATGCATGAACGAGATCCCGGAAGTAATAATCCCGAGCGAGCGGTCCCCATCCGTTTCCTGGTTCGGCCCCTCGGCTTCGTTCCATTCCAGGATGCGGGCCAGCTTTTCCCGCAGGCGACGATGGGCCGGCCGCGCATTGGAGGGAACCATTACCCGGCCTTTCAGATCACGGACGAACCTCGCCGGGGTGTCGGGCGGCGCTGACCTTCCCGCCGGGCGAACCACGGCCTTGGAGTGGCATACGCGGGTCGTGAGCCGGAGAAGCACGGGGATTCCCCATCGCTCGGAAACCTCGAGGGCCAGCAACGTAAAGTCGTAAGCTTCCTGGGAGTCCGCCGGTTCGAGCATGGGCGTCCCCGCCGCCACGGCGTAGCGGCGGTTATCCTGTTCGTTCTGGCTCGATGCCATACCGGGATCGTCGGCCGAAACCACCAGCAATGCGCCACTCACTCCGGTGTAGGCGGCGGTGAACAGGGGATCGGCCGCCACGTTCAGGCCAACGTGTTTCATGGTGACCAGAGCTCTCGAATTGGTAAAGGCGACCCCGAGCCCCACTTCCAGGGCGACTTTCTCATTAGGCGCCCATTGTGCACGGCCTCCCAACTGGGAAAAGGCCTCCAGAATCTCCGTGGAGGGCGTACCCGGATACCCTGTAGCCAGAGTGACGCGTCCGTGGCGCGCCGCCAGAGCCACGGCCTCGTTCCCGCTCAATAACAATCTTTCCGGTTCGCTCATCCGTTACCTCGCGACCGGCAATTCTAACCTTGCCGGCGAGTGTAATCAATTGATATATC
>JBEKPK010000496.1:0-5512 GCA_049520795.1 Bryobacteraceae bacterium | reverse complement strand
CAGCGGTCCCAGGAAAATGCGCAGCAGGAAGGCGATGGAGGCGGCCTTCGAAGCCACCGCGAGATAGGCGGTCACCGGGGTGGGCGCGCCTTCGTAGGCGTCCGGGGCCCACATGTGGAAAGGAGCCACGGAGATTTTGAACAGGAGCCCCACGGCGGTGGTGGCGAGGGCCAGGAAAACCACCGGGTCGCCCGCCGGGCGGGCTTCAATGGCCATGCGGATGTCGACCAGCTTGGTGGAGCCGGCGATGCCGTACAGGATCGAAAAGCCATAGACCAGGAACCCGGAGGAAAAGGCGCCCAGCAGGAGGTATTTCATGGCCGCCTCGTTAGAGCGCTTGTCGGAGCGGAGAAAGCCGACCATCACGTAGAAGCTCAGGGCCATCAGCTCCAGGCCGATGAAGAGGGTGACCAGGTCCGTGCCGGTGGCCAGGAAGTACATGCCGCACTGGGCGAGCAGGATGAGCCCGTAGTATTCCCCGTGGTGCTCGCCGGCGGTTTCCAGATACTTATAGGACACCAGGGCCACCAGCAGCGCGGCCACCAGGAAGATGCAATTAAAGAAGATGCCGAAGGCGTCCACGGTGATGGATCCGCCGAAGCCGCTCAGCTCGGTGTAGCCGGTGGAAGCCAGCCAGGCGTGCTGCTTCCACAGGCCGTGGCCGGCGAAGACCTCCGCCAGGGCGACGAAAATGATGAGCCACTTGCGCTGGCGCGGGTCGGGGAAAATCATGAAGTCGAACAGCAGAACGGCGCACCCGAACAGGGCCAGCATCACGGCGGGGATGATGGAGAAGTGATCGGTGGATGTGTAGAACTGGCTGAAGTTCATTGCGCGCCTCCCAGTGGCGCAGACCTCCGGGTCTGCGTGGCAGCCAGCGCCAGTGCCGGGTCAGGGGACCCCGCGCGGACCAGGGGTTCCGCCCCACCAGCGCGTCCCGCAAAGTAGTCGGGTCTCACCCGCTGCACAATCGCGTTCACCGGCTGCCTCAGGATGTCGAAGTACGGCTTGGGATACACGCCGATCCACACCGACCAGGCGATCAATGGAACGAACACCGCGATCTCGCGCAGGCTCATATCGGGGATCCCGAAGTTCTTGGCGTTGGTGACCTGCCCCAGCATGGTGCGCTGGTATAGCCACAGCAGGTACGCCGCCCCCAGAATCACGCCCGTCACTGCGAAGGCGGCCCACATCCGGTTGGCTTCGAAGGCCCCTTGCAGGATGGTGAACTCGCCGATGAAGCCATTCAACAAAGGCAGGCCCGCGGAACTCAGCATGGCGATGGCGAAGATGACTGCGAAGCGGGGCATGACATGGGCCAGGCCACCGTATTCGGATATCTCGCGCGTATGCCGGCGCTCGTAGATGACGCCGATCACCAGGAAGAGCATACCTGTCGAGATGCCGTGGTTGATTTGCTGGATCACGCTGCCGGCCAGGCCGTTGGGGTTGAGCGCGAAAATCCCCAGGGTGCAAAAGCCCAGGTGGCTCACCGAGGAGTACGCCACCAGCTTTTTCCAATCCTTCTGCA
This sequence comes from Bryobacteraceae bacterium, assembly GCA_049520795.1. GTDB lineage: Bacteria > Acidobacteriota > Terriglobia > Bryobacterales > Bryobacteraceae > BOG-224. The sequence goes on along the minus strand of JBEKPK010000496.1, from coordinate 3,978 downwards.
TCAGGCTCACCAGCGCGCCGTAAATAATGCCAACGATGGAAAGCACGGCCAGAATCTGCACGATGGTCTTATCCATGGAAGCCTGCGGCAGCAGCGGCACAGAAAAGCGGATGAAACCGTAGGTTCCCATCTTCAGCAAGACGGCGGCCAGAATCACGGAGCCGGCCGTGGGCGCTTCCACGTGGGCGTCCGGCAGCCAGGTGTGGAAGGGAAACATGGGGACTTTGATGGCGAAGCCGAGGAAGAACGCCCAGAAAACCCATTGCTGCACGCCGAGCGGCATTCCAACGCGCATGAGGTCCGAGATTTCGAACGAGGAGAAGCCGAACTGCCGGGAATGCTGGAAGTAGAGCGTCAGAATACCCAGCAGCATCAGCACCGAGCCGGCCAGGGTGTAGAGGAAGAACTTGATGGCCGCGTAGAGCTTGCGAGGTCCGCCCCAGATGCCGATGATGAAGTACATGGGCACCAGCACCAGCTCCCAGAAGATGTAGAAGAGGAAGAAATCGAGCGAGATAAAGACGCCGATCATGCCCGTCTGCAAGAGCAGGAACATGGCGTAGTATCCCTTCACGCGGTCCTCGACGGCGTTCCAGGAAGACAGGATGGCGAGGAAGCCCATGAGGGTGGTGAGCATCACCAGGAGCAGGCTGATGCCGTCCATGCCCAGGTGGTAATGGGCGCCGAGGGAAGGAATCCAGTCGAGTTTCTCTTCGAACTGGAAGCCGGGCGCGCCGGTGCGGAAACGCGTCACCAGGGGGATGGAAACCAGAAACCCGGCCAGCGCCACCAGGTTGGCCCAAACCTTGATGAGGCCCCGGTTGCCGGAGGGGATGAGCAGCAGGAGCGCCAGTCCGGCGAGCGGCGTCAGGAGCACAATGCTGAGTAAGTGCTGGTCCATATGGTTACCGCGTCACGAAATATCCCAGGAAGGCCAACACGCCCACCACCACGAAGAAAGCGTAAGTCTGCAAGCGGCCGGTTTCGACGATGCACGCCGGATAGCTGAGCAACTTGACGAAGAAGGAGCACGCGCGCACCGCGCCATCGACGATCCAGGTGTCCCACCAGATGGAAACGCGGGAGGTGAAGCGGGTGAGCCAGCCGGCGCCGTTGACGCCGCCATCGACCACGTTGCGGTCGAACGAGCCCAGCGCCAGGCCACCACCCTTGCACAGGCCGTTGACGAACAGGAAATCGTACACCTCGTCCACGTACCACTTGTTATAGAGCAGCGTGTAGAGCGGCTTGGCCGACCGTTCGATGGAGTCGGGGATCTCCGGCTTGTAGCCGTAGAACCAGCGCGCGATGGAGATTCCGACGATCGCGACGGCCACCGAGAGGCCCATCAGAAGCCATTCGGTGGAGGCGCCGTGCGCGCCCTCGGCCACGACCGATGGGAACATCGGCTCGAGCCAGCGCTCGAAGGCGTGGAAACTCTCCCCCAGGTTCCACAGTTTGGGCGTTCCCAGCCAGCCGGCCAGGACGCTGTCATGTTCATCAGCCGCCACATGTAGAACGCCGTCAAACCGGCCGTGGCGATGCCCACCAACCACAGAACCGTGGACCCTTGCGGCCCGCTGAACGCCTGCCACAGGATTTCATCCTTGGAGAAAAACCCCGCCAGGCCGGGAATGCCGGCGATAGCCAGGGAGCCTATGAACATAGTCCAGTGCGTCACCGGGATCTTGTTCTTGAGCGCCCCCATGCGGCGCATATCCTGCTCGCCGCTCATGGCGTGGATCACCGAGCCGGATCCGAGGAAGAGCAGAGCTTTGAAGAAGGCGTGGGTGAACAGGTGGAAGATGGCCACCCAGTAGGCCCCCACGCCCAGGGCCAGGAACATGTAGCCGAGCTGGCTCACGGTGGAGTAGGCCAGGACGCGCTTGATATCGTTCTGCACCAGGGCGATGGTAGCGGCGAATATGGCGGTGAACGCGCCCACTATGGCCACCACCGTGGACGCGCGCGGGGTCAATTGGAACAACGCCGCGGAGCGCGCCACCATGTATACGCCGGCGGTGACCATGGTGGCCGCGTGGATGAGGGCCGAAACCGGGGTGGGGCCTTCCATGGCGTCCGGCAGCCAGATGTACAGAGGAACCTGCGCGGATTTGCCGGTAGCGCCGAAGAGCATCAGCAGCGCCATCGCGCTGAGGACGCCGAAGCCGGCGGTTTCGACGGGGAAGCGCCCGCTGTGCAGGATCGCGTTCACGTCGGTGAATTTCACGGTCCCAAGCACGGACATCATGAGCAACATGCCGAGGATGAACCCGGCGTCGCCCACGCGGTTGACCACGAAAGCCTTCTTGCCCGCGTCGCCGGCCGACTTTTTGTGGAAGTAGAACCCGATGAGCAGGTAGCTGCACAGGCCCACGCCTTCCCAGCCGACGAAGAGGAGCATGTAGTTGTTCGCCAGCACCAGCATCAGCATGAAAAAGACAAACAGGTTCAAGTATCCGAAGAAACGGTAATAGCCGCCGTCGTGGGCCATGTACCCGATGGAGTACACGTGAATCAGGAAGCCGATGCCGGTGACCACCAGGATCATGACGGAGCTGAGCGGGTCGAGCAGAAAGCCCCAGTCGGCCTGAAAGACGGCCAGATGCCCGTTGGCCATGTGGAAGGGCAGCCCGGCCAACCAGGTGAACTGGACGACCTGGTGGATGCGCTCGGGAAGCTGTGCAAGCTGCGCCACGGCGCCCGCGGAAAAAACAAACGAAACCAGAACCAGGCCGGGGCAAATGAAGCTGACGAACTTCTTGAGGGGTGAGTGCGCGTGGTTGTGCGGGCCGGGAGGCAGGCCAGGAGGCCTGCCCCACTCGGACGCCGGCTGGGGGTCCAGCAGCTTGCCGAAGAAAAACATCAGCGCCGCCCCTAAGAGCGGGAACAACGGAATCAGCCAGATCTGGTCGAGGAAGTTCACGGTTTTCCTACCACTTCAGCAAGTCGATTTCGTCCGCCAGCACGGTTTCCTTGTTGCGGAACAGGGCGATCAGGATGCCCAGCCCGACGGCGGCTTCGGCCACCGCGTCGACGATCACGAAAATGGCGAACACCTGCCCGTTGACGTTCCCGAAGGCGTGCGAAAAGGCGATCAGGTTGATGTTGACGGCGTTCAGGATCAGCTCGATGGACATCAGGATGACTACGATGTTGCGGCGCGTGAGCACGCCCACGGTCCCGATGAGCAGCAGGGCCGCGCTCAGGGCCAGGTAATGAACGGTGGTAACGGGATGCATCGTCAGATCCTCCTCTTGGCCATGGCCACCGAGCCCACCACCGCAACCAGCAGGAGCAGGGAAGCGATCTCGAACGGGAGCAGGTATTCGGAGAACAGGGAATTGGCTATCATTTCCGTGTTCCCGAACGCCGGCGGGACCAGGCCGCCGCCGGCTTCCGCGATATGGAAGGCCGCCTGGCCGCGGTAGAGGAAATAGGCGACTTCGGCGGCCACCGCCAGGGCCGCCGCCAGGGCCACCGGCCAGGCGCGGCTGAACTGGCGCTGGCGCGCCGCCTGGTCGAGGTTCACCAGCATGATCACGAACAGGAACAGCAGCATGATGCCGCCCACATATAAGATGATCTGCACGGCGAACAGGAATTCCGCCTGCTGGAGCAGGTACAGGCCGGCCACGCCCATCAGCGACACGATCAGCGAGACGGCGCTGTGGATGGCGTTACGGCAGGTGATGGTGAGGACTCCGCCGCCCAACACCAGGACCGCGAAGACGTAGAACAGAATCGTGTCGATCAACATTTGTATTGAGTGGGGTGAGGCCCCTCTTCGAGCATCCGCCGGTCCCAGATCTGGCCGTCTCGGGTGTAGGTGGCCAACTCGAAATCCTGGGTCAGCTCCAACGCGTCCACGGGGCAGGCGTCTTCGCACAGGCCGCAGAACATGCAGCGCGACGTGTCGTAAGTGAAGTCGGTGAGATCTTTTCGCTTGGTCTGCTCGTTGCGCACGCTGGTGACGAC
>JBEKPK010000495.1:0-5466 GCA_049520795.1 Bryobacteraceae bacterium | reverse complement strand
ATCAGAACTCGCTCCAGCCCGTGCCTCCGCTGGGCATACCGCGCCGCCACTGCCACGTTGTTCAACAGGCAGAAGCCCATGCCGCGGCTGCGGGTGGCGTGATGTCCGGGCGGCCGCACAACGCAGAAGGCGTTCCGCGCCCGTCCTTGCGCCACCGCGTCCACGGCGTTGAGCGTCCCGCCCACCGCCCGCGCCGCAACGTCCCAGGAGTTTCGCCCGATGTCGGTGTCTCCCGTGCTCAGGTAAGAGAGGCCGGATTCCACGTCGCTCCGCGCTGTCCGCAGATACTCGATGGTGTGGCACAGCAACAGTTCCTCCTCGGTGGCCGCGCGCGCCGCCACCGGAATCAGGGCATCCATCAGATTCGCCGTTCGGAGTCCCTCCATAACCGCGTCGAACCGCTCCGCCCGCTCGGGATGGTTGCGCCCGGCCAGGTGCCCGCGAAACACCGGGTCGGCCAAGAGGGCAGTAGTTCCTTCCACGTCGAACCACGATATCAGAAGGCGTGCCCGATTTCCCGGCCGCGCCAGGTGGACTATGCCCGCCGGCTCGACGTGCGGCGCAACGGGATTGGGCACGTGGCAGAACCCGTTCTACTCCCGTCTCCGGCGCCAGCGGCATCGCTGGGAGGCGCTGGCCGACTGAGTTTGGGGCTGAGTATGCTCGGCGGTGGGCTGGCTTTGGAGCTGTCTGAGGAATGCTACAATCGGGGCGAAATACTCCACCTTTACGAGGTTGATGCCGCATGGCACAGGACCAGGATGTCTCCCGCCGCGATTTCGTCAAGACCACCGGAGCCGCAACTGCCGCCGCCGCAGTGATTTCCGCTCCCATGATTCAAAAAGTAAGAGCCGCCAACGACCAGGTGCAGTACGGCATGATCGGTACCGGAAGCCGCGGCAGCTACCTCCTGAAGCATCTCAAGGACATTCCCTCGGGGCGCTGCGTGGCGTTCTGCGACATCCAGGACGACTCCATCAAGAAGGGTATCGACGGCTATGGCGCCAAGCCGGCGAAGATTTTCAAGGACTACCGCGAACTGCTGGCGCAGAAGGACATCGATGCGGTGTTCGTGGTGACGCCGCTGTTCGTCCACTTCCCGCTCACGCGCGACGCCCTGGAAGCGGGCAAGCACGTTTTCTGCGAAAAGTGCCTGGTGTTCAAGCCTGAGGAAGTGCACGCCCTGCGCGCCGTCGCCGCGGCCCATCCCAATCAGATTCTGCAAACCGGTTTGCAGCGGCGCTACAGCTATTTCTATCAGACCGTGAAGCAGATGGTGGATAAGGGCATCCTGGGCAACGTGCACCACATGCACGCGCAATGGCATCGCAACATGATCAACAAGCCCAGCGCGCTGTGGACCATGAAGCCGGGCGGCGAAAAGAACATCAACAACTGGCGCATCTACCGCTCCATGTCGGGCGGCTTGGCGGCCGAGCTCACCTCCCACCAGGTGGACGTGGCCGACTGGATGTTCGGCTCCCAGCCCGAGTTCGTGATGGGCCTCGGCAGCCTGGACACTCTGAAAGACGGCCGCGACGTCTGGGACAACATCCAGTTGATCTACAAGTACCCCAACGGCCAGAAACTGACGTACTCGTCGGTGAGCACCAACCAGTTCTCGCCCTTCTTCGACGGCTCGCGTCCCGAGATGGGCGAGATCATCATGGGGACGGACGGCACTATCGAGATCACCGTGGGGGATGGTCCGAACCGGTATACGCCCAAAGGATCGCCCTGCATCGCCTGGTGGTACCCCGAGCCGCCCAAGACCACCACCGTCACCAGCGCCAAGGAGCAGAAGAAGGAAGCTACGGTGGCGGGCGCGACCATGGTGGCGTCCGGCGGAGTGGTGCGGCCAATTCCGATCATGACCAGCGACCTCGAGTTCGGCCAGGGCGATAGCTTTTTGTCCCGCGAAGCCAAGTTCGCCCGCCGCTGGCTTACGGCCAAGGGCATCATGCTGCAGGAGGAGCCGGATAATCCGGTCGACACGGAACTGGAGAGCTTCTTCCGGAACTGCCGCGATGGGAACAAGCCCAAAGCGAACCTGGAAATCGGCATGGCCGACGCCGTAGCGGTGATGCTCTCGAATCTGGCCATGGACGAAGGCCGCAAGGTCTACTTTAACGAGATCGAGAAGATGGGCCGCGGCCAGGACGCCAGGCAGACCTAACTTCGCGATCCGCGGCCATTCCGCCTCGGGCTCATTCGGATAAACTGAATTCCTACAGGCTATTACCTTGAAAGAACAGGCTTGTATCAGGGCACGGCTTGAGCCGTGCCGATCAGGCAGCATTTTCTGGGCTTTAGCCCCTGGTTTGGCAGCCCCGACGCAAATCCTTCTCGTCCTCATGAAAAAACAGGGGCTAAAGCCCCCCGGTTGTTCCCGTTTGCGGCACGGCTGAAGCCGTGCCCTGATACTATGCGCCAACTTCGGGATTCGGGCTCAGAAGCGAAACACTTCGGTCGGCGCGCGCTGGGAGGCCAGCGTCAGTTGCGTATCCAGGCCGCGCTCTCCGAGCGCTTGGTTGGCCATCAGCCGCACGATCTCCGGGTGGTTATTCTGTTCGCTGATGTGGCCGAGCACCAGGTGCGCGGTCGCGGCGCTCAAATCGCGCAGCAGAAACTCCGCCATGCCCAGGTTCGACAAGTGCCCCACCCGGCTCATGACGCGCTGCTTGACGGACCACGGATAGGGCCCCACCTTCAGCATATCCAGATCGTGGTTGCTCTCGAGCAGCAGCACGTCCGTGCTGCGCAAGTGGAACTTGATGGAATCGGGAACATACCCCAGATCGGTGGCCATGCCGACCCGCACGCCTTCCGCCTCCAGACGGAAGCCGACCGGGTCCACGGCGTCGTGCGGCACGCTGAAACTGCGTACCTCGATATCGCCGATGGGGAAGCTGGAGCCGGCCTGGAAAGTCTCCAGGCGCGATGGCCGGCGTTCTCCCCAATCGATGGCCGGCTCGGTGAGCCACGTCAAATAGATGGCGGCTCGAAGGTTCTTGTTGCGCGCCAGCACGGGCAGCCCGGCCACGTGATCGGAGTGTTCGTGGGTGATCAGGATGGCGTCGAGATTGCAAAAATCTTCGCCGATCGAGGCGAGCCGCCGTCCGAGTTCCTTCATGCTCAGCCCGGCGTCTATCAGAATGCGCGTATTCTCGGTGGCCAGCAGGGCGGCGTTTCCCGAACTGCCGCTTGCCAGAACGCAGAACTTGACCGTGGCCGCCTCCCTTGACACTTAAGAATACACCGAACCGTCCCAGAACAGCGGGTGAATACGAGCGCTGGCGCGCCCTTTGACGCGGTGACGCTGAAATTCCGAGAAATGGGAGAGGGACAGCTAAAGAAGTAGCTTTACTTGCCCGCGGCGATTTGGTGTACACTTGAAACTGATTTAACTTGTATTTGCCTTGCCCCATTCCGGTTTTCGACCAGAGGACCGCACTTGGCCTACGCCCCCGGTCCGCTTACCTCCGCAACTCCGAAGCCATCGCATAACCAATGTATCCAGGCAGAAATTTTCCTCCTCGCAGGCAGAATCGCAGAGAGAACGTAAACGAGTCCATCCGCGCGCGGGAAGTGCGTGCGGTTTTTCCGGACGGAACAACCGAAGTCATGCCCACTTCGGCCGCCTTGCGAAGGGCTCAGGAACTGGGCCTGGACTTGGTGCTGGTGGCCCCGACGGCGGTGCCGCCCGTCGCCAAGGCCGTGGATTTCGGCCATTACCAGTACGACCAGAAGAAGAAGCAGCATGACGCCAAGAAGAAGCAGCACGTGGTGCAGGTGAAAGAGCTGAAATTCCGCCCCAACACCGACGATCACGACTACGACTTCAAGAAGGCCCACGCCATCCGGTTCCTCCAGGATGGAAACCGGGTCAAGGCCGTGGTGCAGTTCCGGGGGCGCGAAATCGCCCACGCGGACCTGGGGAAGAAACTGCTGATGCGTTTCGCCGCGGACCTGGTGACGTTTGGCAGCGTGGAGAGCTTGCCACGGCTGGAGGGACGCAACGCTCACATTCTGATCAGCCCCATCAAAGCCGCGACCAAACCGGGCGAGAAGCCCAGTCCGCCGCCGGAGGCGTAGCGTCAGGCGCCGGCGGAAGGCCGAGAGGTTTCGATTGGCCCGGCCCCGAGGCCCGTGCTAAGATGCGAGTGGCTCGCCCGTAGGCCGCCCATGTATAACGCCTTTTTCGGTTTCACTCAGAATCCCTTCAACATGAGCCCGGACCCCGCTTTCCTGTTCCGCAGCCCTCAGCACGAGGAAGCGTTGGCCAGCCTGATCTATGGCGTCCAGAGCCGCAAGGGTTTCGTTGTGCTCAGCGGCGAGGTGGGAACCGGCAAAACGACCATGTTGGAGTGCCTGCGCGACTTTCTCCACGCGCAACAGATCGCCTTTGCCTCCCTTTTCAACTCGCGCCTCACGGTGGAGCAATTCTTCGAGATGCTGTCGTACGATCTGGACCTGCGCTGCAACCGGCTTTCGAAGACCGAAGTCCTGCTGGCCCTCAACGCCATGCTTCTCGAGCGCGCCGGGGCCGGACGTACCACCGTCCTGATCGTGGATGAGGCTCACAATCTGGAATGGGAAGTACTAGAGGAAATCCGCTTGCTAGGAAACTTGGAAAACCGCAAAGGTAAGTTGCTCCAAATTGTCCTGGCGGGGCAGCCGGAGCTTGATCGCAAGCTCGAAGCGCCCGAGTTCCGCCAACTCAAACAGCGGATTGCCTTACGCTGTGCGCTGCGGCCTTTTCACCTGGATGAAACGGTGGCATACATCCAGTCCAGAATGGCTCGGGCGGGCGTGCCGGAACAGACCTTCATATCACGGGATCTCATAGATGAGATTCACCTTAGGTCGCAGGGAATTCCTCGGCTCATCAATGCCATTTGCGACAATCTGCTGCTCACCGCGTTTGCCATGGAAACCAGGACCGTAGCGATCGGAATGCTGGACGAAGTGACCTCCGACATGCGCCTGGAATACCGCGGAAGCCCCTCTTACAGCGAAGAAGATCGATACCCCGAAATCGCCCGCCCTTTCTAGCCCCTTTCCATCGGGACTAGAAGGATACTAGGGTCTTTACCCTATTCTAATTAGCGCCAAAAACCACAAAAGTACTAGTTGTCACCTTACTGTGTGCTGCCTCACGTTGTCGTGTGGCGGTGGGATTCGGATTTCGAGAGAGGTCTCTCCTTTTCCCACTATCTGTTTTTGCTTAGGAGGCTTGTACAATGCACCGAATTCTGGACAACAGGTACGCGGTCGCTTCGACCATCTTTCTGTTCGCGCTTGCCTTTGCGTGCAACACTTTTCAGGGACTGACACCGTCTCTGCCCGGAAGCGTCCTGACCGGCCTGGACACTGTGGCCGTGGCCCATGGTCCCACCATGCCCCCCGATCCCTGGGAAACGATCCGCGTAGCCCATGGCCCCACCATGCCCCCCGATCCCTGGG
>JBEKPK010000494.1:0-3264 GCA_049520795.1 Bryobacteraceae bacterium | reverse complement strand
TTTCATCCAATTCGTCTCCCCAAAAAAACTCCGCCGCCGTCCCCCGCAGGCGCAAAACTCCCTCTTCCATATAGACGCCACTGGTATATCAATTATGACGAGAATCCCGGAAAATCGTTCGGCCCGAGTGCTTGGCGTGCGCATGTGGGGCAGGCCTTTCGGCCTGCCGCCGGCCTTCTGGCCGGCGTTCTTCGGCAATTCCACACAATATGACCCCTCGCGGGCGAATCTCCGCTCTCCGCGGCCGTTCGCGGATAAGCAGCTTGGATGCCACAGCCTAACTGCATCGGAACTGCCGAATACGATTCCCTTCGATGTGAAGATCCGGCGCCAATGGGATCTGAAGGCACGGTCGCAATCCGCCATTCTGTTTTTCCCCATCGGCTCGACCGCACACGCGCCAGCGGTTTCACCCTCATGCATCGCACTCGTTCAATTCTCCGAAGGTCTCTCGACGTGATCGATCACCAGAACTTCGACCGGCGCCTTCTGCGGGACCAACTTCAGCCCCACCTGCTCCTGAATCGCCGTGAAGAGCGACGGCCGGCTCGTGTCAGGCACATCGTCTGGCGGCGCGGCGAGCCCGGGACTTTCCTCCTCAGCCCACTGCATTTTGAAAGTGAACTTCTGGGTGTAGTTGGTCCCATCCAGCACTGGACGGTCGGCGTACCGCGAAAGCATTCTGATGAAGGACTCCACGGTGACGTCCGCTCCCTGGAGCCAGCCTGGCGCCACGGGCTCGATGAAGCCGCTCCCAATGGGCTTGCCACTGTCCGGCGTCGCCTTGGTCTTCATGCCGTTCTTGGCCTGCGTGAGAACATACACCGGCAGATCTCTGGTCTCGCGGTGCAGCTTCAATTGGAAGCGGTCTTCCAGCAGGTTTTTTGCCATCAACCGGAGTTGATCCTGGTTGGTGACGCCTTCCGCCTTCGCCTCGATGTTGAATCGTGCGGTACTCCAGTCGACGATCCACTTGGGAGCGCCCACGATCTGGTAATCCTTAACGCCATAAAGCTGCTGGATCACGAAGATCAACTGCGCGTTGATCACCTGAAACCGGCCGCCGGGGAGGAAATGCACCCACCCGCCCTTGTCGTCGGGAGCGCTGGGCCTGATCGATGCCACGTCGAACACCGGCCGCGGCGCCGTCTGGCCGAACAGCCCGCAAGACGCCAGAACCGCTACGCCAACGCCCGCGACGATCCTTTTCATCCGATTCATCTCCTTAAGGGGCCTTCCGCCGCAGTCCCCGCGTGGGCGGAAAGCTCCTTTTCTGTATAGACGCCACGGTTCTCGAAGTGTGCAGAAAAACTCGGGAAATCGTTCCCGGTCGCAAATGCGGCGAAATGGGCGAAATGGGCCTGAACTGCGCGATTTGTTTCGCGCTGTAGGAAATCGCGCACTCCGGGTCGTCCCCGTTTTCCATTGCTCCGGATTCTCAGGCTGGCGCGTTTTCCCCTCGCGCTAGTTTTCGGTCGGCGTCTTCTCTACCTGGTCGATAACCAACTGCTCGACCATGACCCTTCGCGAAGCCAGCTTCAGTCCCATGGATTGCACAGCCTTGAGAATCGACGGGGAGCCGCCCGGATCGGATGCCGCATTGGCCGGCGTGGCCGCTCCGGCTACGCCGGCCGGCGGATTCGGTTCGTCTATCCACTTGGCTCGCGCCGCGCCCGTCAGGTCCTCAAGGGAGAAGGCGATTGCTACCTGATACTTCCCCGTGAGGCCGGTCATGTCTTTCACTTGTAGGCCACCACCTGTAGCCCGCAACAGTATGGTCAGCAGATCAGCAAAGCCAGCCATGGTCACCTGGCTGGCTTCGATCTTCATCGACCTCGTGGCCGGGTCCACGACGTAGCTTACGGCGCCCTTCTCTCCCATGTTCATCGTGACACCGCCGTTCTTATCGCTTGTCATGCGCATCGGTCCATCGGGGCCGTCCACCTGCTTCTCGCCGGGTGCGAGCGGCGCACTCGGGTCGATCGGCCTAAAAGCCCCGGAGGCTTCCTTCATTTTCGGCCCTCCCTCGCCGACTACCAGGGCAAGCGCAGGGTGTTCCTTACTGTCTCGATGCAGCGCGAGTTTGAAACGGTCTTCCAAGAGTGACTGCAGCATCTTGGGAGCGTCGTTCTTGGAAGCTCCTTCGGGGAGTTTCGCGATGATGTCGAATGGCTGGGTGGTAATCCAGCCCGGCCCTGCGATCTGATCCGACTTCACGTTATACGCTAGGACAATTAGATCCGCGACCGTCATGTAGATGTACTCGGCTCTCGCCCCATCCACTCGCGGGCCGAGCCTCGGCGTCGCCCCGTTCTGAATTTCCGCCATCAGTTTTGCCCTGTCGAGCGGAGCCGAGGGCTTTACGGACGCCACCTCGAAGGTGGGCTTCGTCTGGGCAGGCGCTACCGCGGCCGCCAGGGCCAGACAGAAAAGAACCTTGAACCGTCGGCGGGGTCTATAGATGTTGTTTCCGGTGTTCAAGGCGGCTGTGGAACCTAAATCGATCTTCATATTCGTCACTCCTGATTCTTCACTTCTCCCAACAAGAGTATGCCGACAAACCGGCAGCCAGCAGCCAGAGAGGGGGCTTATGGTTATCGTGATGCGGTCGAGGCTGCGGCAGGAGCTGGTCTGCAAAGACCCAGCTAAAGCGCTTCTTTGAGTTTTCGCCGATACTGTTCAAAGGCCCTGCGGCCGGTGCCGTTGAGGCAGAGCAATGTCTGCGGCACCTTGCCACGATAGGTCTTTGTTACTGCGATGTAGCCAGCCTCCTCCAGTCGAGAAAGATGGCTGGAAAGCGTGCCTTTGTTCATAGCGGTTTCGTGTTGTAGATACAGAAAGTCGGCCCGGTCGACCGCGAACAGGAGCGCGACGATCATGAGCCGCCCGGGTTCGTGAATGACCCGGTCAAGGTCTGCAATGTTGCGGATCTGCTGGTTCACTGGATTTCCTGCACTGGAGCCTGCGTATGCCGAAGATACAGCCAAAGACTGATGCCGCCGGAAATCAACAGGAGCGTGCCGTAAACCGTCAAAGAAAGGAGGACGGTCCCGCTGAGTTTGGCCTGATCCGGACGGGCCACCGGCGAGTCGCCGCCTAGCGCGCCCAGAACATCCGTGGGAAGGAAAGCAATCACAAACGTGGCGGCGGCCATTGCGCCGACCGTGACCCACTTCCAGCGAACTGCCCTCGCGAAGTGGTAGCCACAGGCCCCTGTAAAAGCAAGCCCGGCCAGAGAAGCGAGCGCCGGGATGTCCCAGTGCC
>JBEKPK010000493.1:0-3285 GCA_049520795.1 Bryobacteraceae bacterium | reverse complement strand
AGCCGATCACATGGCGCGCACCTTTTCCGGCGGCATGATGCAGCGCCTCTCCATCGCCCGCGCCATGATGCACGATCCGGAGGCGCTTTTCCTCGACGAGCCCTCCGCGGGCCTGGACCCGCAAACCCGCCTGCTGCTGTGGGAGATCATCCGCGACTATAACCGCGAGGGCAAGACCATCGTCCTCACCACGCACTACATGGACGAGGCCGATTCGCTGTGCCAGCGCCTGGCCATCATCGATCACGGCCGCATCATCGCCCAGGGGGACCCGCAAGAGCTGAAATCGTCCATTCCCGGCGGCTACCTGTTGCGCCTGCGGTTCGACAGCGCGCCCGAGCCCTTGCTTGAAGGTTTGCGCGCCATCGAGGGCGTGCGCGAGGTCCATTCGTCCGACCACGTGGCCGCGGACGTGTATTCCGACCGCGGCGGATCTCTCATTCCCGCTATCGTCGCCGCGGCCCAGGCCGCGGGCGTGGAATTGCGCGATATCCACATCGAAGAACCGAGCCTCGAAACCCTGTTCCTGCATCACACCGGAAGGAGCCTGCGCGATTGAACTGGAAAACCTTTTACGCCATGCTGCAGCGCGACGGGCATGTGGCCCGCCGCAACCTGCTTCCCATGCTGCTCCAGAATTTGCTGCAGCCGCTGTTGCTGGTGTTCGTCTTCGGCCGCGTCCTCACCTCCAGCGGCATGATGCGGATCGGTTTTAAGGACGTGCTCCTGCCCGGCATCATGGCCATGAGCATGATTCTCTCCGGCGTGCAGGCCGTGGCCATGCCGCTCATCACCGAGTTTCAGTTCACCCGCGAAATCGAGGACCGCCTGCTGGCCCCCATGGAAAACGGCTGGCTGGCCATGGAGAAAGTGGCGGCGGGAATGATCCAGGCTCTCGTGGCGGGGATGGTGGTCATCCCGGCCGCCTGGCTGCTGCTCGGCTCGGGCGTGCACCTCAGCATGGCCCACCCGCTGCAGTTCGCCGCCATCTGCCTACTGGTGGCGCTGTGTTCGGCCTCTGGCGGCCTCACGCTCGGGTGCACGATTGGCCAAACGCAAATCGGCCTCATGTTCAGCCTGGTGCTGGCCCCCATGATGATGTTTGGCTGCGCCTACTACCCCTGGAGCGCGCTGGCCGCCTTCCCGGGCCTGCAATACGCGGTGCTGATCAACCCGCTGGTCTACGCCAGCGAAGGCCTGCGCGGCGTGTTAGTGCCGCAGGTGCCGCACATCCCCGCCGCCGTGGTATTGGCGGCCCTGGTGGTAATCGACGCCGCGCTGCTGACAGTGGGGCTTGACCGGTTTCGGAAGAAGGCGGTGAGCTGAGTGGCCGGGATGGCTGGGTTTCAGCTCCCCGAGCGCTTCCAAGCGCGCTTTCCAAGGATCGGGTGTAAGATTGCGTTGTGAACTCGATGGCCGTATGGCTGGCCGCGTCGCTCTGTCTGCTTGCCCTTCCTTCGCCGGCGCAGGATGAGATTCACTCACTGACCGCCCGCATCGACCGGACCGCCACGCTGGAAGAGCCGCTGCTGAACCTGGATACCCGCGTGCGCGCGGCGGAGCGTCTTCGCATCGTGGAGCCGGCGCTCGCTATCCGCCTTTTGCAGAACGGAGTTCCCGCTCTGCGGCTGGTCGGAGACTCCAATGAGGTCGCTTACCGTCTCTTCGAAGCGTATGCCAAGGTGGATTTCGAAGCAGCCGAACGAGCGGCGAACGATCTTCCGCGGCAGGGCGTCACCGCGTTTTCCGCGCTCATCACGGAAGCCGTCCGGATGCACGACTTCCCCCAGGCCGCGAGGCTGGTTCGCAGCGCAATCGGGGCCGGATTCTACAGCCTTGGGGCTACCGTGTCCGCGCTTTCCGCTATGCGCCGGGAGCAGGCCGGTGAGTCCATCCCACTGCTCAAGGATCTGGTCGCGTCCTTTCCGGGCGCAAAGGCCACTCTGGCGGACGTCCGGTCGTTGTGCGCCTATATGGCGGAGTTTCCCGACATCGAGCCGCAGCTTGCCCGCGACGCCGTCAAGAAAGCCTTTCAGGTCCTCGACCGCCCAGGAGCCCAGCGGACCGACGAAGATTTCGAACGGACGGCTACCTTCCGCTTCGGGACACGTACTATAGAAACCCGGACGACTTACGAAACGGCCCAGTTCGTAGCCTCGGTGTATCTTTCGGCTTACGATCTCATGGGGTGGAGCCAGCGGCATCTCTCGCTGCCAGACTGGTGGATCTCGCTGGACCGCGTCAGACCCTCCGAAGCGCCGGCGATCATTCGCAGCGCCAGGATGGCGGAGAGGTCGAAAGCGCCGGGTGCCCAGCCATCGAGCCCCCCTCCACCGGACTTTCGGAGCATGCCCTTCGAAGAAGCCCGCGCCGCAATTCGACTGCAACCCTCGGAATTTCGCGCGTGGCAGTTTTGGAGTTTGAGGGACGCGAAGGGCCTCTCCGCCGCAGAGAGGGAGTCTCTCGTTGGCGAGATGCTGGCCGCGGTTCCCGACGTTCCGCTGGCAGTGATGCGGCGCTTTCAGTTCATGAGAGCCCTGTTCGAGACCGTCAAGGCCGGCGAACCGGATCGCGTGATCGTTGCCGCCGCGCGCGCATACATCGACGCGATCAAAGCGTCGGCCGGTCAATTCGACCTAGACACAAACGGCCATGAAGCCGATTACCACTCGGCCTTGCTGAGCATTTCCGACGAATTGGAAAAGCGCGGACTGAACCTCGCCCAACCGGAGCCGTCCATCGAATCGCGACGCCTTCTGCGCCAACTCGATGCCCGGGCGCTTCAAGCCGCAGACTTCGCCTTGCCGGACGTGGAGGGGAAGATGCACCGCCTGTCCGACCTGCGCGGGAAAGTCGTGATCCTGGACTTCTGGGCCACGTGGTGCGAACCGTGCCGCAAGGCAATCCCGGAGATCGAGAAACTCCACAAGGACCTCGGGCCCAAAGGAGATGTGGTCATCCTGGGCATCGATGACGAGACGCCCGCGATTGTTCGCCAGTTCGTGAATGCAAACGGCGTCACGTATCCGAACTGGATTGACGCCAAACGAGAGATCCACGACATGTTCGGCGTCGTGGGCATTCCCACCACCATCGTCATCGACCGGAACGGCAGCCTGGTGGACCGGGTTCCCTTGCCTCACACGGAAGACAACATTCGGGCGGCGATTCAGAAGGCCTATTCGAAATAAGGGGCCCGGCCGCGTAGCTCCTTTCGAGCTATGGCCGCGCGGGCATCGCTATACAATTCAAGTACCGGCCCGGCACAACGTGAAGACTTATTTC
>JBEKPK010000492.1:0-3307 GCA_049520795.1 Bryobacteraceae bacterium | reverse complement strand
CAACTACGTTTCCGGCTACGAGTTGGTACACCGGCTGCAATGCCTGTTGGACGCCATTCACCACCGGCAGGACCCAGGCCGCCACCAGCCCCGAGAGATTTAACGGGAAGATCCCCGGCGAAACGCTGCCGATTTGGATGGTTGTGGACTGAATGGTCCCATTCTGATTCTGGATCGTCACCGTCGCTGTCCCCGCGGCCGTGCCCGCCGGAATCTCGAAATTGATCTGCCCCGGCGCGACGTAATATAGGGGCGCCGGGCGGGCCACGCCGGCTGAGTCCGTGACGGTGACCGTGTTGCCGCTCAGCGAGGTCGGCAGGGGTACAGTCGTCGCCAGGAATACTCCGCTGGCCAGGTTAACGCCATATACCGTGATGATGGATTCACCCGCCAGGGCTTCCACTTGCCCCGACGCGGAAAGTGTGACTGCCGGGCCGGTTGGCGCGATCTTGGCGACAAACCCGTGGTAACAGCACATTGTGTCGGCGACCGTCGTCAGGAATGCGCCAGGAGTGGTAATCAGGCCTGCGCCAATTTGATTGCCGGCCAGATAGATGTCGCCGGTGGAATCGACTGCCAGCCCTGCCGGCGACGCAGTATGGAGTCCGTTGGACCCGATCGGTGTAGAGAACAGCAACTTCGACCCTGTGGGGTCGAGTTCGACGACCAGCACCTCCAGGGACCCGAGGGTCGGGGCTGCCTCAACGGGATTCACCAATGGGAAACCCGGGTTGGATTGCCCCATGATATAGACGTTCCCCTTCCCATCCAACTGGATGGGACCCGTATCGAACAACGCGTCGCTCCCACCGACCTTGGCGTCTCCCACAAAGGTGGACCACACGATGCCGCTACCGTCCGGCTTCAGCTTGGTCACGTGGGCCGCCGCGCAGGTCCCCCCATTCGGCCCGCAGACGGTCTGATAGGCGCCGCTCGTCACGGGAAAATCGGCTGAATTGGTATATCCGGCGATATATGCATAGCCGAGGCTATCGCTGGCGATGCCGCTGATGAAGTCGCCTGTGTTTCCAGTGTGTCCGCCAAGGTAGGTGGCGTAGACCAGCGATACTCCACCGGCGGAAGGGGCGTAAACGTCGTTGCAAAGGTCGCTGGCGCAACCTGCCACTACTCCGGCGGAAGTGACCGGACTGAACTTCGCAATGAAGCCGCGCCAAGCCTGCACATACGTCGCTGGGTTGCCCAGAGGGGCGCCATTGGGCTGAAAGACGCCGGCGGTTGTCGGCAAGTTGCTGGCCTGGGTCTCGCCGACCAAATAGAAGTAGCCGTTGGCATCCACCGTTACGCCTGTGCCATACGTACCGCCGCCGCAGGCGATGATGCACTTGAAATTCTGGTCGCCGAAGAGAGTGGAATAGAGCAACTGGGCGCCGGTGGGATCGAATACCGCGACAAAAGCGAATTGGGGGTCGCCTCCGACAGTTTGGTTTCCGCCGATCACCGCGCCGCTGGTAGTTGGAAAGCAGGATTGGAACGCAACGGGCTGGCCTGCATAGCAACTCTCCTCCTCGTCGCCGGCAATGTAGGCGCGGCCGGCGCCATCCACGGCAATGGCAGTTGCGTACGCATACTGGTAGCCGCCAAGAAATGTCGAGTAGACCAGGCCGGTTCCGGTGGGATTCAGCTTGGTCACAAATGCGGAAACGCTACTGCTGTAGCAGGTTGGAGTATAGGGCGGCGCTTGATTGGTAGGACCTGGGTTGCAGACTGTCTGGTACGCTCCGGCGGTTGCCGGGAAATCGGACGAGTCTGTCTCACCGGTGACGTAGGCATTGTCACTGGAGTCCACCGCGATGGCGAAGCCGTAGTCATAGCCGTTGCCGCCCAGATAGGTGGAATAAACCAGCGAACTGCCATCCGGACTGAATTTCGTCACAAAGGCAGAAGGCCATTGCCCGGGAAGGACGCCCGTCACTTTCGCCGGAGGCGCGCTTTTATAAGGGTTCTTGGTTGGAAAGTCTATGGAGTAAGTGTAGCCCGTCACATACGCACTGCCCGCGCCGTCCACCGCGATGCCCTGCGATGTACCGTTCGGACCGTTATCGAGCGCCCGCCCGATGGTGTCACTGCCGCTCCCGGCAAGATAGCTGGCATAGCTGAGCACCGGGTCGATAATCAGCGCCCTGGAATGATCGTAGCCGCCCAGGCGGAAGCATACCTGGTTCCCGGCCACGGCGAACCGCCCTTCCACGCTGGTCTTCTTGTCTCCATCCATTTGGTACAGCGCCGGTTTCTTGAAGGTGGCTGGGCCGTTGGAGGCGCTCAGAACCAGATCGCCCTGCGCGTCGACGCTGGCGCGGGCCCCGTCGATGCGCCAGGCGATGCGGCTGGGATCTGCGCCGGGGGCGACCACGAAGTCGTACTCCAACTGGCGCTGATTGCCGTAAAATACCAGATCCACGCCAGGGTAGATCTGGGCATAGTCGACCTTGCCGTAGGTAGGGATGCCGGAGCGCCATTTCTTGGGATCGTTGCCGATGAAGTAGCTCACCACGCCGGGTTGCGGGGCCAGGCCCACCGCGCTGGCCTTGGCATTGGCCCCAATCAGGCTCATGCGCAGGGTCTCGACGGACGCGGCTTCAGGCGTTTGCCCTGCCGCCGCGGCCGGCGCCGGCTGTTGCCTCTCCAGGCTCAGGACCACCTCGCCCGGAGCGAGGAAGAGAGCGTAGCCGGAGCCGCGCGAGAGAAACTGAACCGTGGAGGCCGCCTGCCCCTGGTTCGGCTCGAAACTCAATGGCACGCTCACGAGCTTCGCCGCCGTGAAGTTCGTGGACGGTGGAGAAGATTGGGGGGATGCCGCCGAGGCGCTCGGCCAGCCAAGGCTAAGGGAGATCGAGACAATTGCGAGCGCCAATACTGCCCGACGCGCACGCGAAGACCGTTGGCTGGTCATGTTCGTTGTTCCTCTCTGTCCGATCGGAATTTTGCGGGGGGCTACGTAATAGGGTTCCCGTCCTGGCCTCCCGGCCAGCCTAAATAATAACTCTTTCGGAGCCGGTCCTCATGCTTTTTCCTCGGCGCGATTCGGGCGGCCCATGGGCGGGCCGTAGGGGCATTGCCTCGCCCGCAAGCCCCATGGCGCAACGGAGTGAGGATGGAAAACGTCCGGAATCGGAATTGGGGCGGGATGGGGCGCCATGCGCCCCAAGAAACCAAAAGCCCGGCCAGCCGAAGCTGACCGGGCCGTAAGACAATATCGCGGCTGCGCGCACCCGACCTTAAGCGACCTGCTGAGACCGATACCGGCTCAGAATCGCTTCCATCTGATCTTTCAAGCGGAGCTTCAGCT
>JBEKPK010000491.1:0-3360 GCA_049520795.1 Bryobacteraceae bacterium | reverse complement strand
AGTCCCCTGGGTCGACGTATTTCCCCCGTTATCGGTGGTCGTGGAGTCGCTGGAGGTAGTCCCGGACTGCTGTTGAGCCAGCGCGGGAACAAGGAACAGGAGAGCCGCCGAAAAGCAGGTTCGAAGGCGCCACAGTTTCCACATCCTCATCCCTCTTGCTCGAACGCATCGTCCAACCCGGATGCACCCAGTTGGGCAAATTATGACACTTTTTGGGGCCGGACGCCAGTATTTTCGGAAGCAAAAGCACACAGGAGCCGTTTTGAGCAAGAGCGGCCATCGCGGCCCGCGACCTCTTCCCTTTGCTTGACAACCCCGGAGACGCTCCATACAATCGGGTCTTAATTATTCCGCCCCTTTGGAGGGCGCCTTCCCATGATCGCTACGCTGCGTTCTACCGCCGCAATTCTGGCGCTGGCCTGGATGGCTCATGGGGCTCAGCCCGCGGCCCCCGCCGCCGCCCCAAAATCGTGGGCCGTCGCCGTCGCCGACAGCATCATCAGCCGCAACCCCGGCGCGCCGCGCGACCGCCTGGCGCGCTGGTCGTACGTCACCGGGTACACGCTCAATGGCATCGAGATGGTAGCGCGCTCCACCGGCGATCCCAAGTATTGGGATTTCATCAAGCGCGTGATGGACCAGTTCATCGATGAAAAGGGCAATCTGAAGGGCGTTCGCCTCGAAAGCCTCGACAACACTATGCCCGGCAACATCGTCGTCGGTCTCTACGAGCGCACTCACGACGAACGCTACCGGATCGCCGCGACCCAAATCCGCCAGGCCTTCGACAGGTTTCCGCGAAACTCGGATGGCGGCTTCTGGCACAACCAGACGTTGCGCGGGGAGATGTGGGTGGATGGCGTGTTCATGGGCCAGATGCCGCTGATCCGCTATGGACAGTCCATAGGCGACGCCGAATACTGCTTCAACGAAGCAGCCAAACAGATTCTTGCATTCGCCCGCCACGGCTTGAAGGACGATACCGGCCTTTATTACCACGCGTGGGCCGAGCAGCCGGAATTGCCGGTGGTGATTGGCAGCCACCGGCCTTCCAGCCCCACTCACTGGGCCGATCCCAAGACGGGCCTTTCGAGCGAGGTCTGGAGCGAGGGCCTCGGTTGGTATTCGCTCATCCTGGCCGAGACTCTGGCGGTGATGCCGAAAGATCATCCGCGCCGGAGCGAGGTGCTGGACGTGTACACCCGCCTGGCCGCCGGCCTCAAACGCACCCAGGATCCCAAGAGCGGCCGTTGGTTCCAGGTGGTGGATAAAGGCGACCGCGCCGATAACTGGACCGATAACTCGGGCAGCGCCATGTTCACTTACTCCATCGAGCGGGGCATCGAGCTGGGGCTGCTGAAACAGGCCGAATATGGTCCGGTGGTTTCCAAGGGTTATACGGGCATCATCGAGAACGCCAAGATCAACGAACAGGGCTTGGTGGATATCTACAGCGCCTGCGAGGGACTTTGCGTCCAGGCGAGCTACGACGCCTACATCAACTATCCCAAATCAGTCAACGGCAACGAAGCGGTCGCCGGGTTTCTTTGGGCCACGGCCATCGTCGAGAAACCCAAGGCCGCGAAGGCGAAGTGAGTCAGGAGCGGATCGTGCATAGAGAATCTGTCTTAATTATTGCCGGACTGGCGGCCCTCTCGGCGGCGCTGTGCGGTTGCGGGCGGGCCGGGCTTCAGAAGGCCCAGTTGCTGGTCGATCTGCCGGATTTCGCGGTGACGCCCGACGGCATGGCGATTGCGCCCGACGGCGATCTGCTGCTGGCCTGCCCCAACTTTGCCAGTTACGCCCCAGGGGCAACCAAGCCCGGGGTTCCGGGCCGCTTCGTCAAGATCGGCAAGGACCGCAAGGTTCGCGATTTGTTCGAATGCCCCATCCTGGCCGAGACCGGCAGGGCATGCCCCATGGGGGTCGAGTTTGGCCCGGCGGGCGAGTTATACGTGGTTGACAATCAGAACTGGGCGTCCGGGAACGGACCGGACGGCGAGGTCAACCAGGGTCGCATTTTGCGCTTGCGCCTGGACGGCGACAAGCTTGCCGAGACCACCGTGCTTGCCAGGGGAATCAGTCACCCCAACGGACTGAGATATCGCAACGGCCGGGTGTATGTTACCGTATCCAAGCTGCCCAAGATCAAGCGGCCCGACGGACTCATGGTCAGCGCGGTCTATCGTTTCCCCGCGGACGGCCGGGACATCCAGGTCAGTAATACCATGGAGGATCCTAACCTCTTGGCGAGCTTTGTCACGGAGAACAAGTACGCGCAGTACGGCCTCGACGGCATCGTCTTCGACAGCAAGGGAAACCTGTTCGTGGGTAACTTCGGCGATGGAGCGATCCGCAAGCTGACCTTCGACGATAAGGGCAATGTCACCGGCATCTCTCTTTTTGCCAGGACGGATCACGATTACTCGCTAGATCCCAAGCTGCCGGGTTTCCTGGCCAAGGCTACCGCCGCCAAGATGCGCACCACGGACGGAATGTGCGTCGACGCGGCCGACAACATCTATGTTGCCGACTTTTCCAATAACGCCATCGCCAAGGTCACTCCCGGCGGCGCAGTTTCCGTGCTGGCTCGGAACGGAGACACCGGCGGCCGTGACGGCGATCTGAACGAACCGGGAGAACCGATTGTCTGGAACGGCATGCTGGTGGTGTCGAACTTCGATGCCGTGATCGAGCCCGACAAGGTCAACGGCAAGCATGAATCACCGGCGACGCTTTCGTTTCTGAGGCTGAAATGAGGCTTCTTACAACGGTTGTGGGCGGGGCCGTCTGCGGCGCGCTGGTTTTTGGCGTCTGGCCGGAGATGTGGAAAAGTTACGGCATCATGGGCGGTTGGCTGGCCGCAACCATTGTCATCGGCATCTGCTGGTACATGAACCACTGGATCGGGATGATCTGGAACGAGCCGGGCAAGATCTGGGTGGACCAGGGTTGGTCGGTTTGTTCCTCCGGCATCGTGTGGGCCATAGTGCGCTTCCATGATGAATTTGCGCAGTGTCTGCCCACGCTGGTCTGCTGCCTGATCGGCGGAAGCCTGGCCGGAGTGTTGGCGGCGCGCGTGAAGAAGCGCCATCCGGCATTCAACCGCGGCCGGACGGAAACGCAGGAGCCCGTATGTATGAAATGATGTCCCACTATGCGGCCTCCATCGGCATGCCGCCGGTCAGCATACTCACCACCATATTCGGGGCCTTCTGCGTGGCCTTCGCGGTGATCATCTGCTGGGGCAGGCTGGTGGAGGATTTTGGTCCGATCGGGGGCATGTTCGCGGCTGCGTTCATCATCGGCACGTTCTGGGTCTTGAATCACAAGCTGCCTGGCTTTGGCATCAACCCCGAG
>JBEKPK010000490.1:0-3369 GCA_049520795.1 Bryobacteraceae bacterium | reverse complement strand
CATGTGGGCAGTTGCGTGGATAACTCGCGCATCCTCTCCATCTGCGTGGCCATTGTGGCGGAGGGTGGAATCGGAAGGGACATTTCGGAATTGCCCATCGCCGCCGCGGCTCCCGAAGCCATGAGCGAGAAGGCCATCACCATCGGTTTGTACGCCGTGGCTTCCGGAATCTTCACCGCGTTCCTGCCCTCGCCGCGGGTGGCCGGAAGCCGCGTGGTGCGCAAATACCTGGAGGAAGACATCGAGCGGGAAACCGGAGGACGTTTCCTTTTCACCAACGATATCGAGGTAGCCGCGCGCGGAATTGTGGCCCACCTGGACGCCAAACGCAAAGCCCTCAACCTGGCGCCGATGCTGTATCAGAATGGAGTGAAATCGAACGGCGTAGCGGCGCGTAGCCTGAATACCTACCTTCCGCCCACCGGCCTGGCGTCGCTCGGGTGCGGCAAGGCCCAGGAACAGAGCCAGGCGAGGCCTCCGGAGGATTGACGTGCGCCCCATCCTCACTTTCGATCGCGACCGCTGCCTGGCATGCCTGAGCTGCGAGCTGGCGTGCTCGCTGGCGCACTCGGCGAGCGAGCTTCTGGAAGCCGCCGTGGCGGAGCCGCTGCCGGCCCGGCGCCGGGTCACCATGGCCACGAGAGACGGTTGGCAGGCGGAAGCGCCTGCCCCACAAGGACGGAAGTCCTTCGACGACAAGGTGGGACAGGCGCTTCCGCCTGTCAATCCGGCTCTCCGCCCGATTTCTTCACGGCCTCCAGGGGGACGGTTCTTCGATGGCCCACTGCCCGGGAGCGCCATCGATGCCCTTCGCTGCGAGCAGTGCGGCGAGCCGCTGTGCGTATTCGCGTGCAAGAGCGGGGCCCTCCAGCGCGACCTGATTACCGGCGGGATCGTTCTCGACGACACCCGCTGCGTGGGTTGTTTCATGTGCCTGATGGTGTGCCCGTCCGGCGTGCGTCCTGACGCGGCGCGCAACCGGGTGGTGCGCTGCGATGTGTGCCAGGGCCGCGACGTACCCGCCTGCGTAACGGCTTGTCCCACGGGCGCACTGGTCTCTGGAGCAGCCCCCGACGAACGAGCGCAAAGCGAGTTCCATGGCCGAGTAGTGGTGATTGGATCCTCGGCCGCCGGGATCGCCGCCTGCGAAGCCGCCCGCGAGCACGCGCCGGATTGCTCCATCACGCTGGTAACGGCCGATGCCTCGCCGCAATACTCGCGGCCGCTGCTTTCCTACGTGCTGGCGGGAATCCTCGATCCCTCGCGGATGGACTGGCGCGCGGAGGGGTATCTCGAGAAGCTGGGAGTGCAGGTCTTGGCTGGGCGAAGGGCGGCGAGTCTGAGGATAGATCGTGGCGCAGACTCTCAGTCTGCCGTGTCCCCACTCTTGGGGACACCTGCTTCCGAAGTCGCCGAAACGTGTCCGCAAGAGTGCGGACACGGCACGCTGAGAGCGTGCGCCACATCATCCGTGGTTCTGGACGATGGAACCGAGTTGCCCTTTGATTCTCTGATCGTCGCTACCGGCGCCCGCGGCGCGAAGCTCGCCATCCCCGGCGCCGGCCTTGCCGGTGTGTACGGCCTTCGCGACCTCGAAGATTTGCAGGCGATCTCGCGTCTGGCGGGACCGGGCCGCCGCGCCGTGGTGTTGGGCGGCGGCAATGTGGGTTTGCAGGTGTGCGAGGCGTTCCTGGCGCGCGGCATGGAGGTCACCGTGGTGGTGGCCTCGCCGCACCTGCTCTCGCAGATGTTGGACGCTGAGGCGGGCCGCCGCGTAGCGGAGTTGTTCGGCAGCCGCCGGTTGAACATACGGACCGGCCGCGATGCGGTGGAAATCGCCGGCGCGGGGCACGTGGAACGCGTGCGCCTGGACAACGGCGAGTGGATCGGCGCCGATGTGGTGGTGGTGGCCAAAGGGATCGCCCCGAACGTCGAGTGGCTGCGCGGCAGCGGGGTCCAGATCGGGCGCGGCATAACGGTGGACCTGGCCGGCCGCACCAATGTAGAGGGCGTTTTCGCGGCCGGAGACTGCGCCGAAGCGGCCGATCCCATAACCGGCCGGCCCTCGGTGAGCGGCATCTGGCCGGTGGCGTATGAGATGGGCCGCGCGGCGGGCTGCGCCGCGGTGGGCATCGAGCGCCCCTCCGCCGGGGCGCTGCGCATGAACGCCTCGCGGTTTTTCGGGGTGTCCATCGTGTCCATCGGAGAGGTGCGCACCGAGCGCCTGCCAGGCGCCACCCAACAAGTGCTGGAGAACGGCAAGGGCGTGTACCGCAAGCTCGTGTTTTGTGAAGACCGCCTGGCGGGGGCCCTGCTGTACGGCGACATTACGGATGCGGGAAGGTTCTATCGCCGCTACAGGGAAGCGTGGACCAGCGCCGAGAAAGCCGATTGGCAGGCGGAAGCGCCTGCCCCACAAGACCCGCAAGTTCTTCGCGAGCAAGGTGGGACGGGGAGTGAGCTAAGAAATGTCTAAGACCATTGCATCGGCGGCCATTCGCGGCGCCCACGCTTGCGTGAATCGGGCGGAAAGCATGTTGGCGGAGGCCATCGGCCGCCACGGCCGCGATGCCGCCGTCGGTTTTCCCGGAACCGCTTATGCGCTGCCCACCATCCTCGCGCTGGTGGGCAAGCGCGTCGAGAAGCTGGGCGAGCTGGAGGAAGCCGTACAAGCCGCTCGCGCCTGGCTTCCCGCCGAACCCACCGAGCGGCTTTGGCTGCCTTACCTCGGTTCGGCGCTCGACGCCGGCGCTGCGACGCTGGTGGCCCAGGAGGCCGTCGAGGCCCTCAAGCCGCTGCTGGGAACGCCGCTGGCCAGTGGTTTCTGGCTGGGTCCCACGCCGGATGGCATCCTCCGGGAGCAGGGCATTAAGCTCGTGGACGGGCGCATGCCCGGCTTCGCGGCCTGCGTCGGCGCGCTGCCGGACGACGAGACCGCCGAGCGCCTGGCCCGCGACCTGCAAGAGCGCAACATCCTGGTCTTCATGGGCGGCGCCTGCCACGGCGAGACCATGGCCGCCCAGCTCGACCGCCGCGGCGTGGAGATGAACTGGGAAACATTCCTGGTCCCTTATGGTTCCGATACTTCTTCCATCGTGCACGCCCTGGGATTCGCCTGCCGCGCGGCCTTCACCTTCGGCGGCCTCAAACCCGGCGGTCTCAAGGAAACCCGCGAGATTCTGCTCTACAACCAGCGGCGCGTGTTCGCCTTCGTGCTGGCCCTGGGCGAATTGGACGACGAGAAGTTCGCCACCGCGGCCGGCGCCATCAACTTCGGCTTCCCGGTGATCGCCGATACCGACATCCCGGAGATCCTGCCCAGCGGCATCTGCACCTATGAGCACGTGGTGGCCAACGTGGCCCACCGCG
>JBEKPK010000489.1:0-3372 GCA_049520795.1 Bryobacteraceae bacterium | reverse complement strand
ATGAATCGGCTCCGCAGCCAGTCGGAAAAGGAGGCCGCCGCCGCCAAAGCGAAGCAGCAGGCCGAAGCTGACGCCGCAGCCATTAAGCCGCACTGGGAAGACGGTTGGGACGTCTACAACTATTTCGAAAAAGGGACGGACTATAGCGAAATCGGAGTAAGTTTCTACGACTCGTCGGGGCAGCGTATCGAGCTCACACCGACTGAGCCGCTTGAGCCCGCGCCCGCCGCGCCGCTTGCGCCCGGGCCCGCAGCGCCGCGCTCTGCCAAGCTCAGTCCCAGCGCTGAAAATGACGACGCGAGCAAATGGCCGTCGCGCAGGGTGCTTCTCACAACCTCCTCCACATGGCGGGAGAAGTGGTCGCGTTTCTGGCTGGAGACGTTCCAGTTGCTCGCTACGCTATTGGTGCCGCTGGCGGCGCTGGCCTCAGCAACGCTGAACGGAGGATCGACCGGTCACTGGTGGGCACTGGTTGCGCTCGGGTTCGGATCCGACACGATCAAGAACATCCTGGTCGGGCGCGACGAGCCGGCGAGCCCGCCTGCGGCCACGACGAAGTAGGGTGGTTGTGCCGGGGCGACAGAAACCCGGAAGCCCCGTGGAAATGACGGTCCGTGGAAAGCCTGGAAAACCTGAAGCAGGTTTCCCAGGCATCTACAGCGCCTGACCACCGTCCTTGGGAATCGCCAAGCGATTCCCACATTCCCACGGAGCCGGCGATTTTACTCAATCACAAGCGGGAAGAAGCAGCGCGCTTGCGACTGAGTCCGGCCGGTGCTAGTTACCCTCCGGCACCGGCGGCCAGGTGGCACAACTCGTGCTCGATGAAGCACAAGGCGTTGGCGGAAAGTACACTGCCGTGACTCCGAATGCGTTACCGTACACCTCAGCCGAAGCAATGCAGGCGGTGGCAGGGCTGACGGGCGTCACCACCGGAATGACTTCGGCGCGCTGACCCAAAGCACTCACCAGCGTGTTCCCCGGCAGATCCAGGAACGTGGCTTGGCCGGCGCCGAGTTGAACGTTCATAGACCCTCCGATCGGGTTCCCATTCTTGTCCGTAAAACCAATCTGCCCGATACACGGAGTAGGAGGAAACGCGACCACGTTCAAGCGCACCGTCTGCAAAACCGTCAGGCCCAACATGCCAAAGGCGGGATTAGGGGGGAAACCAACCGCGCCGGGCACCAGTACCGCGGTCGCACCGAGGAGGTTGTCGACCACTTCCACCGAAGCAACACAACTAGTTCCCCCGCCCGCAACGGCCACGATTGGCAGCAGCTCCATTCTGTGGCCGAACGTGGCCAGGAGGGAGTTCCCGTTCAGGGCCACGGACGCCGACTGGCCGGGAGGGAGCTGCACTTGCTGGCTGGGGCCTACCGGTAGGCCGGTGCTGTTCAGAAACCCTAGCTGCGCGTCGCACGGGGTGGGAGGGAAAGCGACTACATTGAGCACCAAAGTCTGGCCTCTGGTGATCCCCACCATGGGGAAGTTTGTTGAAGCTAGCGGATCATTTTGCGCCGAAGCGGCGTGCGTGAGCACGACGAATACGGCGAGGGCGGAAATGAGCGTGTGTCGTTTCATAGGCCTCCGGTCATTGGTTTTGGATGGAACTGAGAGTAGTATGTAGGCCGGCTGCACTAAGAAGTTAAGATTCAGTTTGCCTCTTTTGGAGCCGTTGAGAACAAGTTTTTTTCGCTGCCTTCGAAAAAGTACGCAAGTTGTTGAAACTGCGTTGAGGCGCAGAGAGGCCATTTTCAGTACTCGATGGGATCGGTACGGTTATGGCCGACTCCTTTCGAATCCATAGCGTCGAGTGCCCTGCGCGAATGTTCGCCATCGCCCGCCCGTGCTGTCACAGCCCGACGCGGAGCGCGGGCCTGGTGCCATACCGCAACGGGCTGCCGCAGGAGGCGGGCTTAGACTGCGCGCTGGCGGGATCGACGGTGACGTTTTTGGCGGGCTCGGTGCCGCAGCCGGGGGACTCGCGGCAGGCGAGTTACCGGGTGGGGCAATAACGGCTTGAGCGGGGGCAGGTATGGCGGCTCGGTGGCAGAGGGGTGGTGGACGAGGAGGAAATTCAAGCGCCGACGGCGAAGGCGCGAGCGGGGCCGCGGCCGGTGATTGGCACGACGGCGGAATCGATCCACTGACCGTCGCGCCCGATGGCGGCGGCGGGCTGGTCGCGAGGTTTCCACTCGCGCGCCAGGCGCTGGGCCTCGGCGATCTGCTGGGCGGTCATCTTCCTGGCGAGGCGCTCGCGCGAGGCGGCCCATGCGATCTTGTTCTCGCCACTGGCGCGGGAAGCGGCGAGGTTGATCCACAGGTGGGCCTGCACATAATCCTGAGGCACGCCATCGCCGCGCTCATACATGCCGGAGAGGTTGATCTGAGCGCCCGCGTCCCCCTGATCGGCGGCTTTGCGATACCAGCGGACGGCCTCGGCGTAGTCCTGGGGCACGCCGTGGCCGTCGTCATACATCAGGCCGAGGGAGGCTTGAGCAGGCGCGTAGCCCTGGCCGGCGGCCTGGAGGTACCAGTGGACGGCCTGATCGTAGTCCTGCGGGACTCCATCGCCCTGGTAGCAGGCGTAGCCCAGGTTGAACTGAGCGCTGGTCTCTCCCCGTTCGGCGGCCAGGCGGTACCAGCGGGCGGCTTCGACGGAGTCCTGCCGCACGCCGTGCCCCAGGTCGAACATGACCCCGAGATTGTACTGAGCGCTCACGTAACCCTGTTCGGCGGCGGTGCGATACCAGCGGACGGCCGCGGCGTAGTCCTGCGGGACGCCCTGGCCGAAGGTATACATAAAGCCGAGGTTGAACTGAGCTTTGGCATCGCCCTGTTCGGCGGCCCGGCGGTACCAGCGAACCGCCTCGGCATCGTCCTGGGGCACCCCTTGCCCGAAGATGTACATGAAGCCGAGGTTGAACTGGGCGTCGGCGTCTCCCTGGTCGGCGGCCTGGCGGTACCAGAGGGCGGCGGCGGCGTCATCCTGCGGCAGGCCGAGACCGTCGTCGTACATGAGACCGAGGCGGGACTGGGCGGGGGCGTATCCCTGGTCGGCGGCCTGGCGGAACCAGCGGGCGGCTTCGGCGAAGTCCTGGGGCACGCCTTCGCCGAGGAAGTACATGCTGCCGAACTCAAACTGCGCCTTCGCGTTGCCCTGTGCGGCGGCCAGGCGGTACCAGCGGGCCGCTTCGGCGTAGTCCTGCGACAGCGCGTGCCCGGAGTAGTACATGAAGCCGAGAGAGGCCTGAGCCGGCGCGTTGCCCCGATCGGCGGCCTGGCGATACCAGCGAATGGCCGCGGCGTCGTCCTGCGCCACGCCGGCGCCTTGCGAGTAGGCGCAACCGAGTTTGCACTGCGCGGTGG
>JBEKPK010000488.1:0-3374 GCA_049520795.1 Bryobacteraceae bacterium | reverse complement strand
CGGCGTCTGGCGCCGACGCTAGGAACGCCGGCCGGAAGGCCGGCGGCAAGCCCGAAGGCTTGACCCCACACAAGAGGGCGGGCTGTTCAACTTTCATGTCGCGCAGCCCCGGCGAAAAGGCCAGGCAACTGGTCGTCGCGAAGCCTGGCGGTGTGGCTCAATATCGCCTCTGGTGCGAGAATGGGGATGCATGACTCTCGATGAGTTGGGCCAGAACAAGCGCGCCGCGATTCTCGCCATCGCTGCCAAGCACGGCGTTCAGCGCGTGCGTGTGTTTGGTTCCTTTGCGAGGGGCGATGCGCTCGAGGACAGCGACCTCGATCTACTGATCGAGGCCGGTCCGTGTACGCCGCCATGGTTCCCTGGGGGACTGCTGGTCGATCTGGAGGAAGAACTGGGCCGGAGGGTGGACATCGCCGAAGAGAGCACTCTTCATCCACTCATCCGGGACCGCGTGCTTCATGAGGCGATTCCCTTGTGAGGGACGACCGGCTTTATATCCAATAGTCTGCTCCCGTTCCCGATGCATGAATCGGAGGGTAGGTCGTCTCGCACACCCCTCACTGCCCCACGCTAACAACGCCCGAATGCTCCAGCGCAGCTTCCTGTTGCAGCAGTTCCAGGAAGACTTGCGTGGCCTGGTTGAACGTTTTCCGGCGGCGATGGATGATGCCCAGCGGCCGGACCAGCGTGCAACCCTCGATGGGAATGGTGACCAGGCGGCCTTGTTCGATGTCGTTGCGCAGAACGCGCACCGGCAGAATGCTGATGCTCGAGCCCAGAATGACGGCCTCTTTCATGGTCTGAATGTTGTCGAAGTGCATGACCACGTTCACCTGGATTCCCGTATCGCGCAGATAGCGCTTCACTTCGCGGCCCACGCGGAGCTCGTCGTCGAAAGCCACGAAGTCCTGTTTCGCCAGGTCGGAGGGGGCCAGTTTCTCCCTGGCCGCCAGAGGATGAGACGGAGCGGTCACCACCATCATCCTCTCCTCGCGCCAGGGAATCGCCGTTATCTCGCGGTTGGATTCGGGGTAGCTCACCAGGCCCAGGTCGGCCCGGTCGGTGACCACCGCGTCGTAGACCTTCTCGGGCCGCAGGTACTCCACCAGCAGCTCCGCTTCCGGCATCCGTCCGGCCGCCTCCCGCTCGAAACGCGCCATGTCCGAAATCCCGACCGAGTAGATCGCCGCCACCCGCACGGTGCCCTGGACCCGGCCTTTGAGTTTGCTCAGTTGCCCGTCGAGTTCCTCTTTGCGGCGCAGGACGTCTCGGCAGAACTCGTAGTATAGACGCCCGGCTTCGGTCAGCTCGAACGGCCGCGTGCTGCGATCCAGGAGGACCACTCCCAGCATGCGTTCCGCCTCCTGCAGAGTCTGGCTGGCCGCGGACTGGCTCACGCCGCAGGTCTCGGCCCCACGGGTCATATTCCGGGCCAGAGCAATGTCTCTGAAAAGCTTAAAGTGGTCAAGGGTCATCGGCTACGTCCATTATAAGCCACGATTATAAGCCACAATAATATTTTCGAGTCTCAATACCTTCACAGCTTAAAGTCTGATACACTACACACTACCATTAAGTGTTGAAAGGTCCTCCGTATGAACCCGGACGCTGCAACCATATGTATACAGCCGGGGGACGCTGAAGAGCAAGCGTCACCGAGGCCGGCGATCACGGTTTTCCTGTGCGCCAACTGCGCCCGGCCGGGCCGTGTTACCACCTCCTCTGGGTGGTGCCAGAGGCCGGCGGCCCCGGATTTTGGCTGGCCCTGGCCGGTGCGGCAGACTTTGGTCTCCTGCACCGGGCGGCTCCAGCCGGAGCACGTTCTGAAGGCCTTCGAATCAGGGTCCGAGGCGGTCTGCATGGTTGCCTGCGAGCAAGACGACTGCCACTATCTCGAAGGCAGCAAGCGCTGCGCGCGCCGGGCGGCCTTGCTCCGTTCCATCCTCGACGAAATCGGCCTGGGCGGCGAGCGTTTGATGTTCTTCCATTTGCCCGGTACGGCGGCGGAAGACATGGCGCTGGCCTCCGGAAGAACCGTGGAAGCGCTGGGCGCCACGGTACTGGACGCCCAGGTGGCGGCCATCCGCGACCGGGTAGTCGAGACCTTGCGGAGCCTGCCCTCCAACCCTCTGCGCAAACACCGGGATTTCCACCAGGAAGTGGAGTTCAGCAATGACGACAACGAAAAGTAGACTGGGTCAGGCGCTGGCTTCCGGCCGGCTGGCTCTCACGGCTGAGTGCTTCCCGCCGCGCGGCAGCGGCAACGGCGCGGTGAAGCGGCTCTCCTCTTTTCTGCCACCCAACCTGGACGCGGTGGTGGTGGCGGACAACCCCGGCGAGAGCCGCGGGTCGGCTCTGGCGTGCGCGGCGCTGCTGGCGGGCGAAGGCCGCCCCAGCGTGCTGTCCATGGTCACGCGGGACCGCAACCGCATCGCCCTGGAGAGCGACGCTCTGGGCGCGGCGGCCCTTGGCGTCGAGGCCATTCTCTGCCTGAGCGGCGACCATCAGTCTCTGGGCGCCTGTCCGCAGGCGGCCGGCGTCTACGACATCGACTCCATCCAGTTCACCCAGGCCCTTAAGAGAATGATGCGCGAGGGCTCGCTGCCGGAGGCGCCCATCGGGGCGGCCGCCCACCCTTATCAGCAGCCGGCGGAACTGGGCCTGCTCCGCCTGCGGAAGAAGATTGCGGCGGGCGCCGGCTTTCTGCTGACGCAGGCGGTGTTCGACCTGGCCGGTTTCGTCCAGTGGATGGATGCCGTTCGCGCGGCCGGCTTCGATAAACAGGTGGCCATCATCGCGAGTGTGCTTCCGCTCACCAGCGTGGAGCAGGCCAAGGATCTCGACCGCCGGCGAACCTATGGACCGGTGACGGCGAGCATCGTGGCCCGCCTGAGCGGCGCCGCCGATCCGGCCAAAGAGGGAATGGCGATAGCGGTGGAGATGGCGGGGCAGCTCAAAGCCATCCCCGGAGTGCGCGGCATTCACATCCTCAGCGGCGGCTGCGAAGGGTCGGCCGCTACCGTGATCGAGAGAGCGGGATTGGCCTAGGCGGGAGTTGACATGCCTGATCGCTACCACATTCACACCGTCGCGGCGCCCTCGCGGTTCCGCCGCATCGGCAAGTTCGGCAATGTCGATTGGCGCGAGGATTGCTCCCGCTGCACCAACTGCGTCAAGCCGCGCTGTCTCTACGACGTCTACCGGAACGAGTCGGCTTACAACCGCGATCCCATGACGCCGGTCGAGACCTTGGACGGATGCAAAGCCTGTCTCTCCTGCGTTCAGGGCTGCACCAAGGGGCTGTTGCATGTCTCGGTGAACCCCGAATTCCTGGACATGGGCGACGACTATTGGGACCCGGCGATTCTTTT
>JBEKPK010000487.1:0-3384 GCA_049520795.1 Bryobacteraceae bacterium | reverse complement strand
AGAGTCAAAAGGAGGGGCTTGTTGAGGGCCTGGCCCGCAATCCAGGCCGCGTCATCCGTCCATCCCGGCGCGTACGCCACGCCGAACAGGTCCGCATAGAAAGCCAGCCGCTTGACCATATCGCCGTGACCCTGGACGAACCCCTTTGGGAAAACAAACGCAACCCGCAGGTCCGGCTTGGAGCCTTTGACCGCTACCGCCAGGTTGGTCAAGGCGAACACGAGCGGGTCCGGCGCGGCGATCGGTTCTTCAATCTCGACGACAAGGCCACGCACGGCCGCCGGCGCGAGAGGCATCTGCCGCATCAGCGCCGCCACGCTGTCCGTAATCGCCTTTTCGGAGTCGTTCCCGGCGGGCGAGCCGGCCGCGATCTTGACATGCAGGTACGCTTCAGCCCCCTCGGGAAGGAAAGCGACGGTCTTCGCCTGTTCCTCATAAAGGCTGGCGCCGCCGTCCGGTCCGCCGAAACGAAACGAGACCCGCGGCATGATCAGCACGTTGTTCTTGAGCCCACAGGCTGGAGCGCTTTTCAGGCTCTCGGAGAGGCTGGCGCCAGGCGGGACCGAAAAAGCGAACTTCGGGAGCCCGTCCGCTCCGATGGCGCATCGGGAGAGCAGCGGAATCAACAGCAACAGGACGGCGCCGGGATGGCGGATACTCGCCGGGGCCAGACAGGCAGGCACAGCCGCCCTGTTCGAATTCTCCATGAGGATAACGCCTCTTTCACTTACATGACGACACAGTTTCCCGAATCGTTGCAAACTTCACTCAAGGCGTGCAGTTGGGTTGGCGGTCCGAGCCGGCCGGGTCTGCTCGATTCGGGCCGATTCTTCCGCGCTTCGGAGCCTGGCGCCCGCGTTGTAGCTGCAAAACGGAATCAGATCTCCGGACATGGTAACGTACTGGATGATGCAGCGCCGGAGGCGGCGGAGGTTGTAACTGCGCGCATCCATGAAGTGCATACCAGCGACGAAAATCCCGTTGAACCCTCGGCGATACCACCGGGGGGATCTCCCGCAAGACTTATCCTCCCACCCATCCAAACCCCGGAGCAACCGCTGGAACGTCAGCCCTTCAGGGGCCCGTTCTCCGTCGAAGCACTGCGACAGACGAGCGATCTCCTGAATCTGCGAAATGCGCCGCCCCAACTTCCCGCGATCGGCCGCAGGAGCGACCTCCGACAGCCGTTCAAAAAAACCCTCCAGATCCAGGAAACGGTTGATGCAGGTGGGCTTGTTGTTATCGTCAATGTAGAAATACGTCCCTAGCGAACAGTGCGCGTCGCATGCGGCGGCCAGCGAGGGGTCTCCCCGCAGGTTATTCACTGCACGGCCGATCAAAGACACCGCATTCAGCGGGAACCAGTCGTCCGGAAACCGGGTGAGTCCAGTCTGTTCGCCGAACTCCTTGGCCATCATTGCCAGATTGAACGGTTCCGATTCCCCGGAGTCGACTTCCACTCTTCCCACGTTGGCGGCGGGTTGGATACTGATTCCCGTGACATGCTTGCTGTGTTCCAGAGCGAAGCGGAAGATGGGGCCGATTTGATCGACGTTGACCGAGCTTGCCACGGTAGGAACCAACACGAGGCGCATGTTCGTCCGGGCGACGTTTTCCACAGCGCGAATCTTGTTGTCCAGGAGTCGCTGGCCGCGCAACTTGAGATAAACATCGTCGTCGATAGCGTCAAACTGCAGGTAGAGCGTGTGCAGGCCAGAGTCTTCACACAGCCTCACGTAGTCGGCGTCAACCATCCGGCTCCCGTTTGTGGCGACCTGAATATGAGTGAACCCCAACTCTCGCGAGGCTCGAAGGATGGCTGGGAACTCCGGATGGAGAGTCGGCTCGCCTCCGGAGAACTGAATATGGCGGCAAGGAACGGGCCTGGCGACCAGCGTCTGAAGCATTCCGCGAACCAGATTCAGGTCGAGGAAATAGCGACTCCCGTGCCCGTCGGCCTCCACAAAGCAGACCGGGCACCGAAAGTTGCAGCGGTTGGTGATGTCGATGACCGCCAGGGATGGACTGGGGAGGTCGTCCGGGCCGGAGCGCGGCTCGCCGTTTGCGTTCGCCGCGTTGAAAATCAGATCGTTCCAGCCGTCCAGCCGTCGGTACAAATCCGAGTCGGAAAAAATCAGCGCCTCGGAGGATTCGTGGCGAGGGCATCGCGATTGCTGGTAAACGCGTCCCTCCCGTGCAAAAACAGCAGCCGGAGCCGCTCTGCCGCACTGAGGACACCGGGACGAAACCTCGTCAATGGCCCCGCGGTCTTTGGAGAGTCGCATCTGCTACCAAGGTAGTAGGCTCACGCCGGTGGCGGAGAGCCGAAACGCCTAAACGGAGTTTCATTATAGCGTGTGTGGCCGGCTGGGGAACATCGGATTGCTTTCGAAATGGCTTGGCGACAAGGAACCCGGGAAGCGGAGGGCCCCGCGCGCCAGCGCATGGCTATACGGCGGGGCCCACGCGGGGTCCGGCGTTCAGGGGCCATTCCGAGAAAGGGGTGCCGGGCCGCACACACCCCTCTTCCGGTTCCACCAAAGCTGCGGCAGGCAGCGGGCGACACGCAACCGGTGCCCGGGCACCCCAGAGAGCGCTCAGTCGCTGCTACGCCTGGTGACTCCAACTATCGTCAACACGGCGCCGACGCTGAGCCAAACCGCTCCAGTCGCCTTCCAGTTGATTTCTACCGATTCGGTGCCGGTTGAGGAAATCGTCGAGGTCCCCTTAGTCATCATGATCGCGCCAGCAACGGCAGCAGCCACGCCGAAACCTGTCAGAATCTTGCCTTTCCTGGACCAGTGTCTTCCCCCTGCGCTTCCGGGTTGCGGCGCAGTGGAGGGTGCCTGGCCGGCTTGCGGCAGACCCTCGGGCATACTGAATGCCCCGATCGTGGCCGGAATGTTGTGCCGCACGGCCATGGACGAGTTAGGAAGCAAGTTGGGTGAAACCAAATCTCCTGCCATGACTGGCAGGCAGAACCCGGTCAAAGCAACGATGGTGATCAATGCGATATAGCTACGAACCATTTTCTGTCTCCTCTGTCTCTAGTCTTTCAAAGAAACCGAATACTCCGGCCCGCGCTGACAGCGGGTTGCGCCTCCGCGGAAGCTCCGCGAAAAGCCACCATCCGAAAGGACCCTGATCCGACCCCTGGTAAGAGCCATTTCTTATAATTCTGACCGCCCATGAGGTCATCACATCTGTACGAACAGCGCGCGACGAACAGAAAGCGCTCCCAACGCGTCTCACGAAGCGCACCAATACCGATTTCGGCCCAAAGCTCGAAGTCGGTCCTCCTCTCGCGCACATGCGAGGTGACCAGCTTGCCGGCGTCTGAAGAATGGCGCCTGCCCGAGATTGGCTTCTTCCATCCTCCAGTTT
>JBEKPK010000486.1:0-3420 GCA_049520795.1 Bryobacteraceae bacterium | reverse complement strand
TGCCAAATTGGCCGTCTCGGACCTGAACACGGACGAATGACTCTTCTCGCTTATCCTGTTTCGGCAACGCAGCATAGCCGGCCTTGAGTTGGTAGACGTCGGCTCCTCGGGCAGAAGGCTTGTGAATGTAGACCTCTGTATTCGCGGTCGCGGCGCCCGTGGAATCGGCCACAGCCACTTCATCGCCAATCCGCACATTCGCACCAACGAGGCGCGTGAGCACGTATTCGCGTCCGTCGGCGGTCGCGCAGGCGAGTTTTGAGTCTCGGGGTTTCAGTTCCAGCACCCGCGCCAGAGTCTGCGTTGCTGGCCTGGCAGGGGCGTCCACGGCCGTTTCCATCAACGAATTCATTGCTGCCTGAGCATAGCCCGGATTCCAGAAGTGCGCAAACGAAGGACGAATCGGGTCAGCATGGCCGCATGTTGATGAGGAATAAGGAATTACTGGGCTCGCCGCCTCCGGCCACCAGGGAAAGGCGGGGGTAGCACGAGAACCAAGGTCCCGATTGGGAAGGGGGAAACATGCAACCAGTAAACGGTGTCGAGCACGCGGATTCCAGCGTGGCGGTGCTGCTGCCGTCCACGGAAAACTCCACTGATGCGGGGCAACTCCCTGAGGATTTGAACGTCAAGCTGAAGGAGCCGCTCCCGCGCGAGGCGGTGTCGCCCAATCCGCAGAAGCCAGGACTATCTGCGATCAAAGTGATCTACGTTGTCGAACGTTTGAACGACGTGTTCGGCCTCAACGGCTGGCATGTCGACAACGAAGTTGTGGAAAGCGGGCCGATGATTGTGGTGAGAGCGACGCTGTCGGTCCCGCGGTATTCCATCGCTATTGAGCAGTTCGGCGGCAACGACAACCCCGACCGTGGCGACGCGTACAAGGGCGCCTGCACCGATGCGCTCTCGAAATGCGCCAGCTATCTCGGGATCGGCATGGACGTGTACAAGGGATTGTATGATGAGCGGTCGCGAGATTGCGGCGCTGGCCGGCAGAATGGCGCGAGGCCCGCAACACCGGCGCCGGCGCCAAAGGCAACGTCCGCACAGAACGGTTCGCACAGTAACGGCACGTCTCCAACTGGATTGACGAGCCGGAACATGGCGGCGCGTTTCAGCAGCATGCGCACGGTATTGGGCGCGCGCGAATACGGCGAGATTCTCGGCCGACATGGTTGTACCGAGGTGACGGGCATCCCCAGCCTGGAGAAGGCCCGCGAGGTCCATGGGGTGCTCCTAGATGCGTTTCGAGCCCGGTTTGGCGAAACCAAAAGGGCGTTGAGCAGCGCCGAGTACACGCAAATCTTGCGGGAGCTGCGCTTAAACCCGAAGGCGAAGCTGAATCCCGACCTTGCGGTGCGGGTTTTCAGTCGCATGGAGGAAATCCTCAATGTCAGACAGTAACAGCGGGACTGGAGCGGCTGTGGCCGAGGTCGCGGAGGCAACGGACCTTGCGAAGACGCTCAGCCTGTTTCAAATCGAGGAGAGCCTGGTGCTGTTGGCAGAGTCAGCAGAAGAGGAAGGGCTGACCCCGGAGATCGAAACAGCGTTGGCCGCTTATCTGGAAGGAGCGGTAGAGAAACGCGACCGGGTGGCCGAGTTCATCCGTTTCTGCGAAGCGATGGCGGAGTTGGCGAAGGCGGAAGTAAAGCGACTACAGGCCCGGCAGAAGCACTTTGAAGCGGCTGCCGAGCGCGTGAGCAGTATGGTGTTGCGTGTTCTCGACTGGCTTGGCGCGGAGAAGCTGGAGGGTCGCACGAACACGCTGAAGAAACGGAAGTGCCCGCCCTCGGTGAACATCATCGATGAACAGAAGATCCCGGCCGAATACAAGCGCGTGACCGTTACGCTCCCTCTTCCTCAATGGCAGCAGCTTCTCGCGGGAACTCCAGAGGACGCGCGGAACACCGTCCTGGCAGGCATTCGGAAGCAGGAAACCACGCTGGACCTGGAGGCGATCAAGCAGGCGCTGAACCTTGAGAATGCAGTCGAGGGCGCTGACCTCATGCTCAACCGGTTCAAATTGCAGGTAAACTGAGGCTAGGGTGAGCGCTCATCAGCACACGCAAACGCGTGCGTCGGAGAAAAGCTTGAAGATCCGGCAGGGCGTGGTTCCCTCGGCGCCGGGCATCTCCGTGTATTGAACGCCTGACAGGGCGATACTCCCACCGGAACGCGTGTAGGGCAGGATCACCTGAATCGTCAGAAGGGGCGAATCGAGCATCAGGAAGATGGCGGTCTTCTCGGGCACAGCTTCCCGCTCGTCTTTTTCGAACGGTCCCATTCGAACATCCAGCGTCATGATGGCGGCTTGGGGTGCCTTGATTCCCACCAGGGTACGCAGATAGGCGAAGCTCCGCGCGGTCCGGATGTCAAAGTGGTCCAGGACGGATGGATCTTCGAACTGAACCTGCTCGATGTGGTCATCGAAATACAGCGCTACCAAGGGCTGCACGATTCCGGTGTCAACAAGTTGGGTCTTCAGAAGCTCGATGGCTTGCCGCGCCCTGGCGCGCATGGTGTCGGGATTTGCGTGATTCATATTCTGGCTGGATTATAGCCGGAGACGCGGGTGGCCGCGTTGGCGGTTGCGAAAGGTTTCAACCGGGCCTCCGGGATGACGAGCCCGCATTCAGAGAGAAGGAAGGAGAGAAAAACCAAGTGTTTGCAGAATTGATGCCGCTGCTCAAACAGCGCGTTGTCATGATCACCATTTCGGATGTTGGCGAGGGATTACTCAGGGTGAACGTCATCCCGCGAAAACTTGAGGGAAGCACGGACGAAAACGGAGCACTCACCGTGCCCCTCTCGATTACGGGCAAAGCCGAGGAGCTCGACCGGGAATTGCCGGGCCAACTTGCGTTGTTCACCGAATCAGTCACTCAGACCGGGTCGAACCTCGACGAACTGAGGACGCAACACGCGGCCGCAATTAAGGCGGTCGAAGCTGAGAACAGAAAGAAGATGGACGACAGGAAAAAGGCAAACGGGCCCAGGCCCGCAAGCACACCCCCACCCACCCCGGTACCAGCGGCGGAGTTCAAGGAGGGCAAACCGATCTTCGGGAGCAGAGCGCCCCAACAGCCGGTTGAAAGCCGGAGCCTGTTCGATAATCCGGCGTCGTCGGACGATGCCACGATTCCAGATAGCTCCGGGGAAGCTTCGACAGCGCCCGAGCCGCAACATCCCAACGCAACAACGAGTTCCTAATCTGACACGACC
The DNA here is from genome assembly GCA_049520795.1 of Bryobacteraceae bacterium. Lineage (GTDB taxonomy): Bacteria > Acidobacteriota > Terriglobia > Bryobacterales > Bryobacteraceae > BOG-224. Next base: position 198 of record JBEKPK010000486.1, on the reverse strand, counting down.
CCTTCGCGGAGCCTCGGATGGGGACTTGGACGAAACCGCTTCGCGTTCGACTGCCAGAGTGACGTAGCCCGTTGCCTTACATGATCCGGCAGGTGCAGCTAAGCTTCGACAGTTACGCGAGGAGTTGAGCCGGGACCTGGGACCAAGCGCCGCTCCTCGGCTCCCGCCATGATAACGCTACCGATCTACCAGGCATTT
>JBEKPK010000485.1:0-3448 GCA_049520795.1 Bryobacteraceae bacterium | reverse complement strand
CCGCGCGCGGCCGGCTGCCAGCCGGAGCCCAGGTACGCGGCGAAGACGGGGTCGCCCAGGTTCACGAAGTGCGGCGCTTCCTCCCGCCAGGTGGAATCGGCCATCTCTCGAAACCGCGCGGTCGCGTTGTGCAGCGTCTGGCCGTCGAAGCGGTACGCCACCGCTCCTCCCGCATCGAGAAACCGGCGCGCCAGCGCCTCGGGCAGCACGTATTTCGAGAGCAGGTCCGCCGGCGCCTGTATGCGGGCTTCGGAACCAGGGGCCAGATAGACGCTGGGAATTTCCATGGCCCGGAATGGCAGGTCGGCAATGCCGGCCCAGAAGAGGTCCGTATCGACTCCATCGAGCAGGATGATCTTGCCCGGCTGCGCTTCGTGAATCTCTTGCACTCCGAGCGCCAAAGCTTCCACTTTTTCGGCGCGGTTGTGCGTCCAACGCGCGATGGCGGCCGACGCCGGCAGGCTGGTTCCGATATATGCCGCCAACGGCAGCGCGGCGGCGATCTTCCAGACGGAGCTAAACCGGCGCAGGCGCCCCACCGCCCACGCGCCGGCCATGGCAAGGCCGATAGACGGGACCGCCAGGTAGTAGTCCATCTTGTGATCGGGCAGCGCCAGGTAGGGCGTCAAAACAATGGCGAACCACGCCAACCCGAACAGAGGGCCGTATTCACGGCGGCGCAGGCTCCAAACAATCAAGACCACCGCGCCCACGGTTATCAGCCCCGTGAGCGCGCCGGCGAACCACCCAGGCGCCCAGCCAAAGGAGACCAAGCGGAACGGGCCCAGTGCCCATATCCAGTAAGTCCACGCCGTATCGAAAACGCGGGCGTCCACGCGCGGAGCGTACGGGCCGGCGGCCAGGGGCGGCGCGAAATGGGTATGCGCCCACACCGCCAGCGCGGAGAGCGCGAACATGGGGATAGTCTTCTTCAAGAGCTTGCGCGCAAACAGCAACGCATAGACGGCGGCCAGCGCGGGATACACCACGTTGGTCTCCAAAGCCATCAGGCCCAGCGCGAAGGCAACCCATTGGCCCATCCACAATGTGCGGCGGCCCGTCTCGGCGTACAGCAACAGCAGGTAAAACGCCATCAGCAGAAAGAAGGCGCTCAGAATCTGGTTGTAGATGGAACTCCAGCCGAGCGCCGGCGCGAGGCCGCAGTTCACCAGCCAAAGCAGTTGGGCAGCGAAAGCCGCCACGCGCGACGCGGCCAGCTTGCTCACTATCGCGCCCAGCAGCAGGAGGCTGGCCGCCTGCGTCAGGAAGGCGCAAATGTGAAACGGAAGCGGGTCCACGCCGAACACGGAAGAAAGCCCGAGCCAGTAGAGATTCTCGCCCAGCGGCCGCATGTTGCCGTGCGCTTTGGGCGCGAACAGGGCGGAGGGAAGATCGCCCATCGAGGCCACGTCGTGCCGCAGGTTCAGCCAGCCGAAATCGTCGGCGAAAAACCACGTGGTGAGGCTCGGCCAGTAGATAACGAGGAGCAGCAGGAGGGGAAGGATGCGCCATGCGGTGGAGCGAAGCGGCGGCATAAGTACAGATGGTAGCTCGCCCCGATATAGTGGGTACAAAGAGGATAAGTGGACGCCGACGGCAAGACCGTCGGCGTTACCGTCGCACCAGGTAGACCGCTACCTCGGCTCGCAGGTTGGGCAGCGCCTTCACCTTCCTTCGGCCCGAGAGAAAATAACGCCGCTCCACATGGAGCCCCTCCAGGTCCGCCAGGTCTTCGAAGTCATGCACCGTCAGGAAATGGATGTTCGGCGAGTCGTACCAGTGATACGGGAAAATCTTGCTGCGCGGGGAGCGCCCGCTGGTGAGCATGGAAAGCCGCATGCGCCAGTGCCCGAAATTGGGGAACGCCACAATCGCTCCCCGTCCCACGCGCAGCATTTCGCGCAGCACTTTTCGAGGCTCGCGGGTCTCCTGCAAGGTCTGGCTCAGGATGACGTAGTCGAAGGCCTGGTCCGGGTAGTCGGCCAGACCCTGGTCGATATCGCCCTGGTAGACGGAGACGCCGCGGGCGATGGCGCGATGCACGCGCTCGCCGGAGATCTCGACCCCGCGGGCCTCGACTCCCTTGTTTTCCGCCAGCCACTGCAGCAACTCGCCGTCGCCGCAGCCCAGGTCGAGCACTTTCGAGGCCGGCTCGACGATCTCGCCGATGATGGCGTAGTCGCTGCGGCCCAGCAACTCGCGGACGAAGGCCTGTTTCCGGGGCGTGGTCATTGCGCCTTCTCGAAGGTGCTCGCCAGGAATCCCCGGATCAGCTCGGTCTGTTCGGCCACGTCCACCAGGAACGAATCGTGGCCATAGTTGGATTGCAGCTCGATGTAGGCCACGTCGCAGTTGCGGGCCCGCAGCGCGCGCACAATCTCCTGCGACTGGTAACTGGGATACAGCCAGTCCGAGCTGAAGCTGACCACCAGGAAGCGGGCGCGGGCCGGCTCGAACGCCGCCGTCAGAGTGCTTTGGCCATTGGTCAGGTCGAAATAATCCATGGCCTTGGTGATATAGAGATACGAATTGGCGTCGAACCGATTCACGAACTGGCTGCCGCGGTAGCGCAGGTAGCTTTCCACTTCGAAATCCACGTCGAAATCGTACCCGAAACTCTCTTTCCCGCGCAGGCGCCGGCCGAACTTCTCGCGCATGGAATCGTCGCTCATGTAGGTGATGTGCCCCACCATGCGCGCCACCGCCAGGCCGCGCGCCGGCGGCTGCTTGCCGTAATAATCGCCGCCGTTCCAATCGGGATCGGCCACGATGGCCTGGCGGCCCACCTCGTTGAAGGCGATCTGCTGCGCGCTATGCCGGGTGGTGCAGGCGATGGGGATGGCGGAGACCACGCGATCGGGATGCGATACGGCCCATTCGAGCGCCTGCATACCGCCCATCGATCCACCCGAAACCGAAAGCAGGCGCTCGATGCCCAGCGAATCGATGAGCATTTTCTGCACGCGAACCATGTCGCCGATGGTGATGACGGGAAAGGACATGGCGTAGGGGCGGCCGGTGGCGGGGTCGATCGACCCAGGTCCGGTGGTCCCACGGCAGCCGCCCAACACGTTCGAGCAGATGACGAAGTACTTGTTGGTATCGAAGGCCTTGCCGGGGCCGATGGAGTTGTCCCACCAGCCCGGCTTCCCAGTCTCGGGGCTGATGCCGGCGGCGTGGGCGTCGCCGGAGAACGCGTGCAGGATGAGAATGGCGTTGGTCCGCGCGGCGTTCAGTTGGCCATAGGTTTCGTAGGCCACGTCCACCGGGGCCAGCGTGGCCCCGTTGTCGAGGGTGATGGAATCGAAGCGTACCGCGCGAGTTTCGATGATCATCCGGGGAAGTTTCTATGATACCAAGCCCGGTGGGGTCGGGCGTTCAGCACTCTTGTCTCATGCAAGATGAGCCTGAACTCGGTCCCGGATTCTCACGCAAGATGAGCCTGAGG
>JBEKPK010000484.1:0-3460 GCA_049520795.1 Bryobacteraceae bacterium | reverse complement strand
CTCTCGATCTTGGCCACGGCCACCCTGACTACCGCCGCGACATCCCTGGGGCCGCGCACCTCGATCCGCACCGCCAGCCCTTCGGCGTACCGCTTGGCTTCGTCGATGATTCTGACGATAGCCGGTGGAACTCCGCTTTCCCGCGCGGCCTTGGCCGCCTTTTCGCCCAGGGCGAACGAAGCCAGGAAACAGCCTCGCGACGGAGTCAGGTATACGATCGCCCGGTCTTTCCGCTTCAAGCGCAGCGTCCAACCCGCCTTGCGCGAGTAAGAGTGCCAGTCCGGAATCGTCACGCCGTGTTCCTCCGCGAGCTGGGCGGCCAACTTGTCCCAGAGCGCCTTGGCCCGGTCCCCCAGCGCTTCGGCGAGTTCGGCGTCGGTGGGCTTTGTGGTTTTCTCGATGAAAGCGTTTGCCAGCATGGCTAAGCCGCACACACTCTAACCCAATTGCGCTGCCGGATCAAGCAGAGGGGGTTCGCCGGATGGTCCTGGCTTACCAGCCAACCCGCTTGATCCCGGCATCACCGTTGTGGCGCCGGGGCTACCTCAATTCCTACCGGTGCGAACTCCCTTTTTCCAATCGAAATCCACACGTTGTGAGGGCCGGGTTCGATGCCTGGCGGCAGGCGGAAGTTGAATTCGTACCGCTCGGTGGAGGGGTCGGCGCAAAACCACTCCGCAATGGGAGCGTCCACGGCGTCCACCCGCGCGCGAAACTCCCGCGGGCGCCGCACCTCAACCATCACCACCTTGATGGCCCCGCTGACAATGTGCGCCCCGTGCAACAGGTTGTCGCCATCGGTGAGCGAGTGAAGCCGCGGCACCGCCGGACCGCCCGGAATGATCCGCACGCGGCTGGGCGCGCACAACGGCTGCCCCAGCCACCGGGCTTCCACCGGCGCAATGCCCGTGCGCATCCCTTCCGGCAGGGCCGCGTTCACCTGCGAGAGGCCGTCGTACTCCGGCGCGCCGATGTAATAGGGCCGGCAGGCGCGGCCATCGGCGGAGACCTCCAGGTGGTTCACGTCGCATTCCTCCGGCAGGCCCTCCATCCACAGGCACAGCACCGCCAGGTGGCCCGAATCTGGCGCCACCGAGTCCCCCGTTAGCGCGTTACTGATGTTGCGGATGACAGAGCGGGCTTCCAGGCGCCGTCCGGATAGCGAGCTCACCCAACCCTCCGGCCGCTTGCGCAGCGTGATCCACATGTACTGCGTCCAGATCTGCTCCATGGCCAGCAACTGGAAATCGGATTCCAAAGCGAAGCGGGCGATTGCATCGGGCGCGATACGCACGCCGCTCCACGTGTCGTAGCGCGCGGTCTCTTCGCGCAGCCCGTTGACCTGGCAGCGCAGGATGCCTCCGGTCTTCAGCACGCGCCTGGCCTCGCGCAGATAATCGAACACCACGCCCCGGCTGGGAATGTGCTGAAACACGGCGTAGGAGTAGACGAAATCGAACTTTTCGTCGGGAAACATGGCGAGGTCCGCGCCCGAAGTGACGTGCGCGAAGGCGTTCGGCGCGCCGCGCAGCCGCTCGCCCGCCAGCCGGACCATTTCGTCGGAAACATCCACCCCGTGAATTTCGGCGAAGTGGCCGCTCATGGGGCGCATCAGGCGGCCGGGGCCGCAGCCAATCTCGAGGGCGGCGTCGCGGGCGCCGAGCCGCTTCAGGTCTCCCTCCAGGCGCCGCACCACGTCGGCCGCGCTCGCAAAGAACTCTTCGTCTTCCTGATCGCGCCGGCCGAATGCCACGTAGTAGTTGGCGTCTTCGTCCGCGCGCCGGTTCCAGTCGGCGCGCATGCGCTCCAGCAGTTTCAGATCGTCCATGAGACAGTTGTTATTCTAACCTCTATGGCCCTCGCATTTCGCCGCGTTACGTGCGCGCCGCTCAGCGAATTCGAAGCGGCCGCGCCCGATGGCGTGGTGGTCGGGATCATCGGCGAAAACGGCTCGGGCAAGACGCGCCTGCTGCGCCTCGCCGCCGGGTTGGACCGCCCCGAATCGGGCGTAGTGGAAGCGCCCGGCCCCGCGCGGCTGCTGGGGCCGGACGATCGGCTCACCCTGGCGCCAGTCAAACTCCTGCTCATCGACCAGACCTTCAGCCGCCAGGACCCGCTGGTACGCGCGCGCGCCGCCATGTCGCTCGACCGCCTGCGCGGGTCGGGCGCGACCATGCTGGTGGCCTCACACGAAGAGGATCTGCTCCGCCGCCTGGCGGATGAGATCTGGTGGCTTCACGAAGGCCGCCTAGCCGGCCGCGGGGACCCCGAGCAAGTGCTGGCCGCCTATCGCGCCCACATCGCCGAGCGCCTGCGCGCGTGGGGCGAAACCGTGGGCCAACCGCTGGCCCCGCGCGTTCGCCGCACCGATGGCCGCGCCGAGGTGCTGCGCGTCGAAACCATCGGCGAAAACGGCCGGCCCACCATGGTGTGGCGCAGCGGCGAGCTGGCGGTGGTCAAAGTATACGTGCGCTTCCACGAGGCGATTTCGGACCCGGTTGTCGGAATCATGATCCGCACCAGAATCGGCCTCAACGTCTTCGGCACCAACACGGAATTGGAAAAGCTGAAGCTGGGGCCGTGTCGGGCAAACGAAACACTGCAGGTTGCCTTCGCCTTCCGCTGCGAGCTCTGCCCCCAGGAGTATACGATCACAGTGGCGTCGCACGATCCCGACGGCGTCTGGCATGACTGGCTGGACGACGCGGTAGCCTTCGCGGTTAGCGACGGCAGATACACGGCGGGAGTAGCGAATCTCCGGGCTACTGTCAGCGTGGTGAGCCGGGGTTAGCACGGGTTAGCACGTTCGCGGCATGAAATACGGTTACGCCGGCGCCAGGGCGGAGCGAAATTCACCGCTTTCGCATTTTCTTCGCCTGCGGTACACTGATAGCCGATGCGGGTGTTGATGGGGCCGGCGGGTTCCGGCAAGACCACTTGGGTGCTGGATCGGCTGCGCGAGGCCTTGCGCGCGGGGGACGAATCGGTGCGCTTGCTGGCGCCCACGGCGACGCTGGCGCAGCACTTGCAGAACCGCATCGCGCGCGAGGGTTTCGTGTTTCGCCGCGGGCTGGTGCAGACGCTTTCTTCGTTCATCGAGCCCTGGTGCGGCGAGTTGCGTCAGGTCACCGAGCCCGCGCTTTACCTGATCGTCGAAGAGGCCGCGCGGCGCGTGGAGCGGCCGGAGTTTGCGGGCGTGGCGGAAACGCCCGGCTTTTGCGCTTCGCTCGCGCGCGCCATCGAGGAGTTCTCCTCCGCCGGTTGCGATAGCGCGCGGCTGGCGGAATGCCTGCCGGAGGCGCCGCTGGCGGCGGCGTTCCTGGCCGTGTATGGCGAGGTGGATCGCGAGTTGGAGCGGCGCGGCCTGGCCATGCGCGGCCGGCGTCTGGAATTTGCGGCGGGAAGAATCGAAGGCGAAGGACTGGGCGGTATCCGGACGATTTGGCTGGATGGCTTTTAT
>JBEKPK010000483.1:0-3461 GCA_049520795.1 Bryobacteraceae bacterium | reverse complement strand
AAGGCATGACCGGCAGTGGTGCACCCGGTGGAGTTTACCCTGAGCGGCAGTGTCCCCCGGAGGCGCCAAGTCAGGAACATGTAAGCGTCCCGCGGATGAAAATGAGGCAATCTTCGGCGGTAGTCGGGCATGCCTGGCGCCGGGCAGGCGGAACCGCCTGCCCCACCAAGTCAAGTGCCCCAATCGGGCCGACAATCTCTCAGAAATGTAGAAACTCCAGGGCCGGGCGCTGCCCGGCCCCTACGGATCCCGGTCGCGCCGTCGTAGGCGCGAGGCACACCATGCCGAAAGCGTAGGTAGTCTCCAGTGGTCATGCTGTCAAACGCATGTATCGAAGGCGTGAAACCGCTGCACGCGATCACTTCCCGGCCTCTTCGAACGCCTCCGCGGCGTCACCGGAAAACCGCCGGACCTCCGCCAGTCGCTCGTGATACTGCTTCTGGAGGAGTCGCCGGAAAGCATTCGGCGCGCGTCCGGACCGTGCGGCGCCGGCTCGCAGGCTGTCTTCCGCCAGTTCGACCCCGGCGTACAGGCGGGAGCCCGCCCAATGCAGAAAGGACGGATCGTACTCGAATCCGAACGTGGCCAGGGACGGGAGCGGCCGGACATAGTTGTCCGGCAATCCCAGCCGCTCGAACGGGAAGCTGGACGCCCAATCGGTGTGATAGCCGATGCGCATGTTCGAAGGGTTGACGGACACCTGGGCGTGGGTGACGCAATTGGCGGCCGGGATCCTGTACCGGCCGCGAAGCATCTCCGTCAGCATGGCGGCGGCGCGCTCCTGGCCCGGAGTGATGGCCGGGTCGAGTTGTCCCGGAGATGTCTCGGTTTCGAACGACACGCCCAGGAAGCTCTCGTTCAGGTTCACATAAGACCACTTTTCGTCGGCCCAAACCGAGTACCCGGCGTGGTTGGCGGCGTCGCTCTCAGCCACGATGCGATAGACCCGGCCGAAGCGGTCGATCAGGAAGTGATAGGCCCGCTTCCGCCGAACGTATTCGAGCAGCGATTCGCCGATCCTCTTGAGCGGGCCATTCTGCGCCGCCTCGAAGGGGGCCTGGCGGCTTTCGGTGGTATGAAAGACAATGCCCGCCGGCTCGGTTCGCCCGACTCCGCCGATCTTGGATGCCGGACCAGTTGGAAACGCCAGATAAGAGCGGGAATGGTTGCGGGTCGAGAAATGGTTGTCGATGCGGAGCCCGTTGCTGTAGGTCTCCGCCTCGCCCGTAGACTCCACCAACCAGATCTCCGGCGATACGCGCTCCAGAATGACCCGCGGCAGGGCCGGCGGGACAGGAGGGCGGACAGGCTCGATGCGCCCCAGTGCGCCGACCAGGAACAGCGAGCCCAGCAAGACCGGCAGAACCAGCGGGGAGAGCCGAAGCAGGCGCCGGCGCCGCGGGGGGCTGGCGACGGCGGTTGACGGGGCAATCATCTTAAGGAATCTCAACCGCACGACGGGGTCGTCGATATGACCCGCCACCCACTCCACGCACGGCCGGGAGGCGGTTGGTTGCTGCTTTTCCATATCTAATCGAGTAGATCGGCGGTTCAAGAGAAATAATTAGGTCTAATCTCGACCTCCGCCGTCGCCGATATTGCTTTCAGAGCGCAGGTGAGGCGGATTGAACTCTCTTGAGAGGAATCTACCCACCGGCCTACTACTTTGGTGCTACCTCCAGCCGACAGCAGGTCTAGTTCAGATCGGGACGCCGATCAGGGCCAACCCGGGGCCGGCGGCGGAGGTGCGCAGCGAGGAGCGACACATGTTCAAAGACCTGTTCCGGTTCTCATTTGAGGCGAACACCGATGGGCGGGAAGCGCCCGGTTCCAGGGCCGATGCCGGCTGCGGCAGGGCCGTGGTAGACCTGGCGGAAGCCTTGGAGCGGTCTACAGCCGAGGAAAACGGCGGTTCCGTCAAGGCTGCCTTATTCGAGCAGCTTTACCAGAGCGCCGCGTCCAAGCCGCCACGTATCGAATATGGAATTCTCAAGATCGCCGAGATGTTGGATAACCGCCATCTCGCGGGGCTATCGTCCGAAGTCAAACGTTCGGCCGTGCTGATGGCGCTCGACGCAGCCGGAGCCCAGATCGACGACCTTCTACAGGACGCCGTGGTGCGCCAGCGCGCATTGAACGACTACGAGGAGGCGCAGCAACGGCATCTCAAGGAATTCGAAACGGCCAAGGCGGCTGAAAACGTAGCGATCCAGGCGGATCTGGACCGGCTGACGCGGGAGCACATGTCCCGCATCCAGTCCAATCTCGACGGCGTGGCGCGGGAGCAGGACAAACTGCGCAATTGGCAGCGGATGAAACAACAGGAATCGCAGCGCATCGCCGACGCCGCGACGTTCTGCGTTCCGCCCAGCGGACCGAGCGGCAATGGCTTGACCCAGGTCCTGGAGCGGGCCACGGCGGTCCGGCGGTAGGCGGCAGGCAATGCTGGTTGCGGCTGCGGTCTGCGCGCTATTGCTGGTGGCCGCCGCTCTGCGGAGCGGGCACGAGCGCCGGCCGCTGGACCGCCAGGAGATGCGGCTGGTGAGACGCTTCGCCGAGCGTTTGCACAAGGAGTCCACGTACCCGTTCGACTAAATTATCGAGGAGAGAATCGATGCACGACGCGGAACAGAAGTACACGCAGCCGATCGGTCTGGACGTCGGTACCAGCCGGATCGTGGTGGCGCGAGTGACCGACAAGAGATACTACTACGAAGCCCAGCTCAACGCATTTCTGACCCTGCCCTACTCCAGGCTGGCCGAGAACCTGTTGCAGAAGGAGAATGTCTTTCACGAAGTTCAGGATGCGGACATCATCGTGGCGGGCGACGATGCGCAGAGATTCGCCGAGGTCTTCCATGTGGAGACGCGGCGGCCCATGCGGAACGGGGTGCTCAATCCGAAAGAGCCGCATAGCCTGGCGGTGGTTCGGAAGATCATTCACAAACTGGCGGGAAGGGCCTCCTTCGACGGACAGAAGGCGTTCTTCAGCGTTCCCGCTCCCGCGCCGGAGGGCGACTGCGGCATTGCCTATCACGAAGCCTCGATACGTGCGATGTTGATGGAACTGGGCTATGACGCCAAGCCCATACAGGAGGGTCTCGCGGTGGTCTTCGGCGAACTGGGCGAATCCAACTACACAGGCATCGGGGTGTCCTGCGGCAGCGGGCTTTGTAATGTGTGTCTGGCCGTGCTTTCGGTGCCGGTGATCAGTTTCTCGGTGCCCAAAGCCGGCGATTTCATCGATAGCCAGGCCGCCCTGGTCACCGGTGAGCTGGCCACGCGGCTGCGGGTGGAGAAGGAGAAGTCCTTCCGCTTGAATGGGCTTTCCGCGGACCGCGTCCAGAACGCGTTGACGGTGTATTACATGGACATGATCGCCACGCTGGCGGATGCGCTGCGGGACCAGATCGCCTCTTCGCAGCGCCTCCCGAAGCTGGAACATTCCGTGCCGTTGGTGC
>JBEKPK010000482.1:0-3463 GCA_049520795.1 Bryobacteraceae bacterium | reverse complement strand
CCTGCATGGCGCGCACGCGGCCGTACTCGGAAGCCAGTCCGTGGATCTCATTCGACCCGCTCTTCTTCACCACCGAGATGGCCCCGCCGGGCGAGTGCCCGTATTCGGCGGGCAGCACCGAGGTCAGCACCTTGATTTCCTGGATGGTGTTTTCAATGGTGTCCGACGTCATGCCGTCGCCCACCGTCGCCAGCGCCCCGTCTTCAAACATGCCGATGTCCTGGGGAAGCAGGCCGTCCAGGTGCGCCCAGTTCATGTTGCCCGTGTACGCCTGGCCGTTGTAGGTCAGACCGGGCGTGTAAAACAGGCTGCTCTTGATGTTGCGTTGGAAGTTCGGCAGGCGGTAGAAATAATCGCCCTCCACGCGGGTGCCGATAGCCGCGGTATCGGTATCGAGCATCTCCGGGTTGGCGGTGACTTCCACCGAGTCGGTCACCACGCCCACTTCCAGGCTCAGGTTAATCGCCAAGGTCTCGCTAGCGTGCAGTTCCACGTTTTCGCGGACCACTTTTTTGAAGCCCTGCGCGACGAAAGTGAGCCGATACGGTCCTGGCCGCAGTTGCTCGGAGCGGAACAGGCCATCCGTATTGGTTTCCGCCTTGGCCTCAAAGTTCATGTCGGTCTGGGTCACCGTAATCTGCACGCCGGGCACTACAGCGCCGGTTTGGTCGATCACGCGACCCGTAATGGTTCCAACATCGAATTGCGCGCACAGCGGCAAAGCGAGCAAAAGCGCCGCTAGCAGCGCGCATAAAGTAGAGAAACGCATTCAGACCCCCTTGTTCACTGTCCTGCTCCCGGAAGATCCTCCGGGAGTCCAAACCCCGTCAGGCGGACGAGCCTCGACCGCCCGATACTCTAAACGGAGTCAACTATATCCCCATTGCGGCGTGGGTGTCTTTGGAGTTTCTCTCGAATTATTGTTGAAATACTATGATTCGAGGCGTCCGCCCGCTGGTAGCGCGGCGCAAACCGGACGAAATAGTACGATTACCGGGCGCGCGCACATGGGGGGATCGATGGGGACCAGAGAGGGGGAAGTTCGGGCCCCTTGGGAGGCCCGAATGGCCGCATTAGCGGGGATTCCAGACGCAACGGCCCTGTCGTCTGCTCCACAACCGCGCGTTGCGCGCGGCTCGCAAGCGGCGGTGGTTCGCTGGTCAAACAAAAAGTCGAGGAAATCTCGAAGTCCGAGGAAACGTCGTAGTTGTTTGTTGGAATGCTATTACGAGCCCGGCCGTCATCCAAAGGTACGTCAATTGCCCTTGAGAACGCCCGGCGCACGTGAAATAATACGTCGCATGGGCATGGCTGGCGAAGGGTGGGGAACCGGCGGCGGCTCGGCGGCAGCGTTGCGGGTTAGTGCGGAGAGCGCCTCAATTCGGCCTTTCGATCCGACATTGCCGATTGACGTGCAATTCCTGTCCGTAAACCCCGGCGCGGATGCCGGCGCTCGGAGACGGGATCTCTTCGAATTGGCATATATCTCCACCGGGTCGGGTGAACTCCGGATTCAAGAGCGCCGCCTGCCGGCCAGGCGGGGAGACTTGGTTGTGGTCGGGAGCTCGCTCGGCCACCGCCTCCATAACCCGGCCGCTTCGCCCCTGGCGGCGGTATCTCTGCTCTTCCACCCGGATCTGATTCGCGGCGATATCGGGGAGGAGGCCGATGAGTACTTGACCCCGTTTCTGTGGCAGGATGCGGAGTTTCCCCACGTGGTCCCCGCGCGGACCGGGATTCCGAAAGAGGTCTTTGGGCTCCTGGGCCGCATCCGCGGTGAGCTGCCGGCCACGGGACCGAGGGCGAGGCTGGCGGTCAAGACGTACCTTAAAATGGCCCTCGTGCTTCTGGTGAACCACTTCGCCAGCTATGCGGGCACGGCCGGGAGGTCGCAGAGACGCCACCGGCAAGTTGAGAGGCTCGCGCCCCTATACCGGCATCTGGAGGCGCACTCCGGCGAAGCGACGCACGTGAAAGATGCGGCCCGGCTCTGCAACATGAGCGAATCGCACTTCATGGCGTTCTTCCGGGAGGCCACCGGCCAGTCTTTCGCCGCCCACCTCAACCGCCGCCGGATCGAGCGCGCGCAGGCCTGGCTGGCTGCCACCGACAGGTCCGTTTTGGAGATCGGCCAGGAGTTGGGATTTTGCGACCAGAGCTACTTCAGCGCCGTATTCCGGAAGCTGACCGGCCTGCCTCCCGCCGCTTATCGCAAGCGGTTCCAGACGGAAGGCGTGGAGAAGTTTGCGGTGCGGCGCGGCGCCGCGCGTTTTTGACCTCTATCTTAAAGGATAGGAGAGAGAGTGGAAGAGGAGGCCGGGAGCCTCTTGACGCAGAGACCCTGAGACGCCGAGAAATCCCCAGGAAGGACGGAGCCCCACCGATTCGCTTGTTCTTTTCTTTGAAATTCCCGCCGTCTCCGCGTCAAAAGGCTGTCTCCCCTTGCCCCGCAACCCCATTCCGAAGGACACTAAAGCCAAGGGAGAATCCGGAGTTGGAAAGAAACGGACGAAAGGGCTCGCTCGTCATGGAGCCGGCCGAGCGATGGAGCCCCCAATTGGCTAGCGACCTCTACGATGTCGCAAGCTGGGGCAAAGGCTATTTTTCCGTCGGCGAGAACGGCCACGTTCGGGTGCACCCGGAGAAGGATCCAGCCCGCTCGATCGACCTCAAGGAACTGGTGGATACGCTCGTTCTGCGCGGCATCGACCTCCCCATTCTCATTCGATTCGCCGACATTCTGAAGCACCGGTTGGGCGAGATTCACAGCGCCTTCGACACCGCCATCGCGGAGCATAAATATCAGGGCGGCTACTGCTGCGTATACCCCATCAAGGTGAACCAGCAGCGGCAGGTGGTGGAAGAGATATTGGAGTTCGGCAAGCCTTATCATTTCGGCCTCGAAGCCGGCTCCAAACCGGAGCTGATGGCCGTGATGGCCCTGGCGGACAACGAAACCCCCATCATTTGCAACGGGTTCAAGGACGATGAGTACATCGAGATGGCCATGCTGGCCCAGAAGGTGGGCCGCACGATCATCCCGGTGGTGGAGAAGTACACCGAGCTGCACCTGATCCTCAAATACAGCCAGCGCGTGGGCGTGCGCCCCACCATCGGGCTGCGAGTCAAGCTGGCCAGCCGGGGGTCGGGGCGCTGGAAGTCTTCGGGCGGGTATCGCTCCAAGTTCGGCCTCTCCGCCACCGAGGCCCTCGGCGCGCTCCAGGAGTTGAAGGATCTGGGCATGGCCGACTGCCTCAACCTGTTGCACTTCCACCTCGGCAGCCAGATCACCAACATCCGCCATATCAAGGGCGCCGTAAATGAAGCCGTGCGCGTGTACGTGGATCTGGCGCGCGCCGGCGCGGGGCTCAAGTACCTGGACGTCGGCGGCGGCTTGGGCGTGGACTACGACGGCTCCCAGACGGATTTCGAATCGAGCGTCAACTACACCCTTCAGGAGTAC
>JBEKPK010000481.1:0-3506 GCA_049520795.1 Bryobacteraceae bacterium | reverse complement strand
GCAGCGCCGCGGATCTTTCGCTGTCCAGATGACCGGTGCGCGTTTTCAGCGCCAGGGCGGAGTGCAACTCAACGCCAGCAAGGCGGGAAATGATGATTCGCCGGTCCGGCCCGCCAAACATAGCTGCAACTCTCTGGGAGCCGAGTTCTGGGTGATAAAGCTTAATAAGCGCGCTGGAGTCGAAGAAGTAATTCACCGCTTTCAGAATCGCTCCTCGCGCTCCGCGATGATCGCCTCAGACCAGGAACTGGCGTCCTTTGCCGTCATACTGCGTACCTCCTCGTGAGTGGGGATGTAGCCCGCAGCCGCGACTTCTTTCCGCGCCTGTTCCAGGAAATTCTGATCGACCAGGGACGCCAACGAATCGCCTGAAATGCTGGAGATGGTGACCCTGACGCGCTGGTGTTCCTCCAGGGGCAGAGGCGCCAATGGCCGTAGGACGCCATTCTCGTAAACCGCGTCCACATGGTTGGTCATGATGCCTCTATTCTACGCTGGTTTCGCTCACGTCGCGAGAGCACGATAGTCCATCGATTGCGCGCAAGAAGATCGCCCAGTTCAGGCTGACCGGTTTCCCTATCTGACCGCCGTCTTTCTGACAGCGGCCTTCCTCATCGCCGTTTTCTCAGCGGCGGCTTTCTCCTGTTGCGCCTTGGCCGCTCTCACCGACGCCCAACGCTTCTTCGTGGCGGCGATGATCCGCTTCATGCCTGCTTTGCTGATCCGGCGCTTGGGCTTGGCTGCTTTCTGTGGCGCGGGCTCAATCGCTTTCTTGGCTTCTGCCCATCTCTTGCGCTGCGCTTCGGCGATCGCTTTCCTGCCAGCGGCACTCATCTTCCGGCGCTTGCGGGTGGACGGTTCCGGCGTGGCGGCGGATTCGGCGGGGCCACCGGACAGGATGGCTCGGAGTTCGGCAATCTTCTGGTCTATGCGAGCCTTCTGCGATTCGTAGCCTTCAACAGCGGCGGCGATCAGTTCTGGCGTCAGTCTTGGTGTTGGCATGTGATTCGTTCCCTTCTCCGACTACTTCCTTTTTATAGCCGGATTCACAACCTCGGGCGACGCCTGGCCTGCAACGTCGGCCACGGCCCGTCTCGGATTCGCAACTCAAATCCTTTCAATGCAATCCGCACCGGCTTTCCCATCTCCCCACTACACTACAGGGGCGAGCACGGGATCTCAACCGGCGTCCGACGGCTGATCTGATGCGAGTTTCTTGAGGGCGTCTTTCAACTCCCGGCTCGGCGTAAAGTACGGAACAGTCTTGGGCGGGACGTTGGCAGAAGCGCCTGCTTTCGGGTTGCGACCTTTGCGTGCCCAGCGCCGCCTCGTGTGCGGAAACTGCCAAATCTGCGAATCTCGACCTTGTCGCCGCCCCGGAGCGAACGCACGATGGCGGAGAGGAGTCTTCACCAGCCGTTGTTGCAAGCTGGTCAGCGACCAGTTGTCGATCCTCGGCGGCAACACCAGCCGCCGCCACAGATTCCCCAGGTTGTAAGCGAGCACGCTCGACCACAAGCGTACCTCGTTGGAACGGAACTACCGGAGTACCGCAGGCAGGGAATAGCTCACGGCGCGCTCGGAGACTGCGCCACTCGGGCAGACGAACTGGCGTTGTGGACGACGTTTGGGGAAAATGAGTTCAGTCGATTCCCGAGGCCCGTTCCGGGCCCACGCCGCCGCGTCCGGGTTTCGCGGCGTCGCACGGCCGAGGCATCGGTCCGCCGGCCAGCAGAAGGGCGCCACGGGCAGTCTTCGGGCCGGCGTTATTTCGTGTTATCGGAAGCCAAGCCGAGGTTCACTTGGACCGCCATGGTCGCATTCGCTGGCCGGGTTCGTTCGGGGCCGGCGCGCCCAACGCCATATCCATTCGACCAACGACCGTTCTGTTTTCGTCGGCAAACTCGATGCTGAGTACCTGCCGTGTCGCCCCAAAACTAGTCCGATTCGGTGACCACGTAGCCCACGCGTTTTTCCGGTTTCGGGGGCGAGGGGCTGAAGCACTGTAGCGACCGAATTCTGACTGCGCCGGGAATCGCCGCCAGTTGGGACTCCACCACTCGCCGGAGATCGTCGGGCGACCCGGTCGCACGGGCGTTCAACAGGATTTCGTGCACCACAGCCGGAGAGGCATCCAGGTTCCCCTGCATTGAGGCCCCACCGCGGTTGCATACAATAGAAGCCTTTACCCAGCCCGCCCCCAACTCGGCCATCACCTTCAGATGCGCTATGGTGAAGCCCTTGGCCGTCAGCGCGGCGTCGAGCCCATCCAGCAAAGGACCGACTACTGCCGCGGGCGAAACCGGAGACGCCGGTTCCACGGTCGCGCTGCAATTCAGCCAGGCCCGCGCCGCCTCTGCCCGCGCGTAACGCTCGTAGTCGATTGCGAGGATCTTCCCGCCCGGACGGAACCGGCCGCGGCGCGGCGCCCGCGGACGCGGTGCGGGCGGTTTCAACCTCTCGGCTTTCACCGACATGATGTTCACCGATTTGATCCCCATGGTTGCCTTCAGAGACGTGACCGTCAACGGAGCAGTTGCCGCAACTGTACTCCTTAATTTCAGGATCAGCTTCGGCCGCTTACCAGCTTTCCTTCTTTTTCTGCAGCGACCAAAGATAGTCGGCGATCCGATTGACGTCTTCATCGGCCAGGACGCTTTTCCATGAAGGCATATACAACGGCGGGGCGGGCTTGGCCGGGTTCTCCAAAGGCGGCGCCTTGCCGTTTCGGATGATCTTGATCACCTCTTCTTTGGTGTAATCGTCCGAAGCGTGCAGAAGAGAAGGAACCTCGCCTCCCTGGCTGTTGGGGTTCGGCACTCCTCCCTGGAGTTGCAGACCATGACACCCCACGCACCCAAAACGGGCGAAACTCTGCTTTCCTGCCTCGATTGCCGCATCCTGAGCCGTGAGCGGTCTGGCTCGCCGAGAAAGGATGGACTGCGCATCCTCGGCGGTGGCGGAGTCCATGAAGGCGATAATCGCCTTCCGGGCATTTGTCTCGAGATCGTACGCCGGCATGGTGCTCCCCGGATAGACCAGTTCGGGATTCACCAATTGCTCGTCCAGCCAGCCGGCGGAGTGCTGTTTGGCGACTCCCAACAGGTCCGGCCCGCTCTTAGCTCCCACGCCACCGATGTTGTGGCAGACGATGCAATTCTTCTCCACGAATAACTGCCGTCCATACCCGGCGCTGGGGATCAGCCGCACGCTCGAGTAATACGTTGCCATCTGTTCGCTGGTTAGCGAGAGCATGTAGAACGTCAGCGCGCGCGCCTGCTCCTTGGTGAAATGGAAATTTGGCATGGGCGACTTGCGCGATACGGTATTCGGGTCCAGGAAATGCCGCTCAAGCCAATTGGGGGACCGGCGGACCGCGCCTTCTTCGGTCAGGTCCGGCCCAATGCTCCCGCCCACGCCGTTCAACTTGTGACAGCCGCGGCACCCCTGCGTTTCAAACAGGCGGCGGCCTTCCGTCAACTCTGGCACGCCGGGGACGTCGCCCT
>JBEKPK010000480.1:0-3527 GCA_049520795.1 Bryobacteraceae bacterium | reverse complement strand
TGGGGCGAGAAGATCCGGTTTTGCGGGGCCGAACTTCCAGCCCGTTCGCCACATGCTGGCGCCCCCCCACGCAAACAGGCCAATAAAGACGCCGGCGGCGATGGCTCCCGCCGCGTGCCACCACGTGCGTGCGCGAGTAACCGGTCTGGCTCCGGCCGGCATGCCGATAACCTCGACCGGGGGCATTTTCACCGGTTTTGGCGCCGGCAGGTCTTCCCTCCGGACCGCGAGGGGCTCCAACCGCATGGCTGGGATCTGCACGGGAAGGCGCGGCGCGGGTATGGAGCGCAGTTCGATCCGAGGCGAACCGCGGGCGCGCTGGCTGTAGTATTCCAGGGCAATGAAATCCGCGACCGGGTAGACTTTCCCGGGCGGCGCATCCACGGCGGGCGCTATGTCGTGGGACGGCGATGCAGGCGCGGACAGCGGCGCGGCCGAGGGCGGTGGTTCGAGGGCGCCGCCGCCGGGGAGGTGCAGATGGGGAACCCTAAAAAGAAAGTTGCCAGGCAGGACAGGATGGGCGGCCGGGAACGCGAGGCGCGCCGCCAACCGGATCGGCTGCGGCAGGGCCGGCGGCTCGGGGAGAGCGCTATAACAGGCCGCGTGCGGCTCGGTGGCCGCAACCTGCCCTACGCGCGTCATCACCGGTTCGGCCGGCGGGACAGGCAGCCAACCACCCAAGGGCGGCGAGCGCCGCCCCTCCGTGGCCAGCGTCGGGCATTTTGGGAGGACTAGAGCCGCACGGGCGCTGGCGCTTTCCGCGCTGTGGGGATGCGCCAGCCTGGCGGCGGGCTCGGGCCGCGGAACGGGCCCCCACGCTTCAGCCGGGGATGGCGCCGTGGATTCCCCCAGTCGATCGCCATAGCTCCGCCGATGCGCCGGACTACAGAATTTGTCGTCCCGGAGCCCATCGCATGGACCGATATCTTTCCCGCAATAGAGACAGCCCACGCACGTCTTCTTTCTTCCGCTCACGACAATTATAGCCGTAACTAGCAGCAGAAAATGAAGTTAACTGTTGGGTGGCTTCCCATAACAAGAGATATCGGGAAAGCGATATCTAAAGTTAAATGGAGGGGCGTAAGACCTGGCCGTAAGACTTGGCCGGCGCCGCCCTCCCCGGCGGTTTGCTACCATAAAACTTCCCCGGAAAATATGGCGCTGCGATTTTACAACACGCTCACGCAACAGGTACAGGAATTCGCTCCGGCGCGCGACAACACCGTCCGGATGTACACCTGCGGTCCCACGGTCTACGACTTCGCTCATATCGGCAATTTCCGCACCTTCACCTTCGTGGATATCCTGCGCCGGACGCTGCGGGCCAACGGCTTTGGTTTGAACCACGTGATGAACATCACCGACGTGGACGACAAAATCATCCGCAACGCGACGGCCGAGGGCAAGACGATCGAGGAATACACGGCCGCCTACACCCAGGCTTTTCTGGACGATTGCCAGGCGCTGCGGCTGGAACGGCCGGAGCGGCTGGCGACGGCCACCGGACACATCGCGGACATGACTGCGGCCATCGCGCGGCTGAAGGAGGCCCGGCGGACCTACGAGACCGACGGAAGCGTGTACTTCCGCATTTCGACCTTTCCGGAATACGGAAAGCTCTCGCACAACGATTTCAGCGGAATACTGGCCGGCGCGCGCGTGGATGTGGACGAATACGAGAAGGCCGACGCGCGCGATTTCGCGCTGTGGAAGGCCCCTAAAGAAGGCGAGAGATTCTGGGATTCGCCCTTCGGGCCGGGCCGGCCGGGGTGGCACATCGAGTGCAGCGTGATGGCGCTCAAATACCTGGGCGACACGCTCGATCTGCACGCCGGCGGGGTGGATCTGATCTTCCCGCATCACGAGAACGAGATTGCGCAATCGGAATCGCTCACGGGCCAGCCGTTCTCGCGCTTCTGGCTGCACGCCGAGTTCCTGATGGTGGAAGGCCAGAAGATGTCCAAATCGCTGGGCAATTATTTCACCCTGCGGGAGGTTCTGGCGCGCGGCTACGAGCCGGAGGCTATTCGATACGCGCTGGCGGCTACGCCCTATCGCAAATCGCTGAACTTCACTTTCGACGGGCTGAAATCGGCGGCCACGGCCATCGACCGGCTGCGCAATTTCAAACTGCGCCTCGAGACCGACCGGTATCCGGAAGGCTCGAACGAGCGCGTGGCCCAGCGGACCGAGTCCGCGGCGCATGCTTTCATCGACAGCCTGAATGACGACCTCAACACGGCCGAAGCCCTGGCGGCGGTTTTCGAGTACGTTCGCGACGCCAACAGCGCCATGGATGGAGGAGAGTTTCGCACCGCCAACGCCGCCCAAGCGCTCGCGTTTCTGGCGCGCTTCGATGCCATCTTCGACGTGCTCCAGCCGTCGCGCAAGAGCGGATTCCTCGAGGATTCGGAGGTGGAGCGGCTGATAGCCGAGCGGGCGGCGGCCAAGAAGGCGCGCAACTTCGCGCGGGCGGACCAGATACGCGACGAGCTGACGGCCCAGGGGATTGCGCTCGAAGACACCAAGGCCGGGGTGCGCTGGAAAAGGAAATAGGGTTGGACCTGCATACCACAGCCGTGCACGCGGGCGACCGCAAGAAGGCGCCGGCGCAGATCCCCGTGACCACGCCGATTTATACGGCGGCGAGCTACATCTCCGGTTCCATGGAGGAACTGGACCGCGTGATGGGCCGCGAGGAGCCGGGTTACTCCTACGGGCGCTACGATAATCCGACGAACGCGGCTCTGGAGGAGCAGGCGCGGGCGCTGGAGAACGGGTTTGGGGCGCTGGCTTGTTCCTCGGGAATGACGGCCGTGCAGATGGCCATCGCGGCGGCGCTGGCGGACCGGCGGCGGTCCATCGTGGCCGCCGGCGCGCTGTACGGCGCGACGGTGGGGCTGCTGATGAACGTGCTGGAGCCGTCGGGCTGCGCGGTGCGCTTCGTCGATATCTGCGACCTCGATGCGGTGCGCACGGCGGTGGCCGAGGCGCGGCCCGGCTGCATCCTGGCGGAGACCATTTCCAACCCGCTGCTGCGCGTGCCCGAGATCGACAAGCTGGCCCAGATCGCGCGCGGCGCGGGCGCGGCGCTGATTGTCGACAACACGTTCGCCACCCCGCTGCTGGTGCGGCCGCTCGATCTGGGCGCGCATTTTTCGGTCCACAGCGTCACCAAGTTTCTGGCCGGCCACGGCGACGTGCTGGGCGGCATCGTGGTTTCGGATGAGGAGCACTACGACACGCTGCGGCGCCTGGCGCGCATCACGGGTCCCGTGCTGGGGCCGTTTGAAAGCTACCTCACCATGCGCGGCATCAAGACGTTTCCGCTGCGCATGGACCGGCAGTGCGCCAACGCCTGCCGCGCGGCCCAGATGTTGAGCGCGCATCCGCAAGTGGAGCGGGTATATTTCCCGGCCGACCCGGCCCACCCCGACGCCGCGGCCATCCGGCGTCTCTTCCCGCCCAACCTGTACGGCGCCATGGTGAGCTTCGAGCTGCGCGGCGCCGGGCGCGAAGAAGTCTTC
>JBEKPK010000479.1:0-3532 GCA_049520795.1 Bryobacteraceae bacterium | reverse complement strand
GCGGCGCGCTGATGGCCTCTTCGCGGGACGACGTCGTGGGGAGGGTGTGGCTCCCCCTCATGACCTCCCACGTGAGCGCCATGGGTCCGGGTTGCAATGTGGCGACGTGGATGTT
Source organism: Bryobacteraceae bacterium (assembly GCA_049520795.1). Taxonomy (GTDB): domain Bacteria; phylum Acidobacteriota; class Terriglobia; order Bryobacterales; family Bryobacteraceae; genus BOG-224. The sequence continues at coordinate 3,417 of JBEKPK010000479.1, read as the reverse complement.
TCGCGGCGACGGCCCGCTCGAAGGGTATCAGCCCATGGCCACCACGCTCCTGCTGGACAAGCACATCCGCACCCTGAATTGCAGCGTGCAAGTGCGCCTTCAGGCAACCGGCCGCAATGGAGTGGTGGTCCCCATCGCGCGCAGCGGGTGGGCCGCCGTGAGCCTGGACCTCTACAACCAGGGCGGCGCCGCCTGAGTGAGGCGCGCGAAGTTCCTGGCTTCACGGACCGTGCGCAGCCGCCGCGTGACAGGCGGGCCCGCGCGCGTCAGGTCTTCGCCAGAGAGGCTCGAATCGAACGCCACACCCGCCTTCCGGAATCCGCAAGACCTGGCCAGGTTCAGCTTCTCGATCTCTCCGCCCACAGGGCGCAGGGCGCCGTCCGCGCCTACGGCGGCGAGAAGCAGGCACTGCGCATCGTAAGCGAGGTCCGCGTCAAACAATGCGAAGCCCGCGGAGGCTGCGGCCCCCAGCGAATCGCCGTCCAGAGGGAGCGCGCCGGCGGGGAACTCGGCGCGCGGCGCGATTCTCCACGCGATGCCTTTGCGCGGTCTTCCGGAGGCCGCCACAACGGCATCCACAAGGGTCGCTCCCAGCGGCCTCAGCGCCCCATCCGGATGCTCGATCACGAAGCCGCCGCGGGCCTCGACGCAAGTGAGCTCCAGATCCGCGAGGAATCCCTTTCCGGCAAAGTAGCCGGCCAGCGGAATGGTGGCCGCCTGGGCTGGTTGGGCGCGTTCCGCAAGCCACCAGGCTGTCCAGAAGGCCGGCAACGGCGTATCCCAGCCGGCGCGGGAGAAGTGCGCTGCGGCATCGCGGATCAAATCGCCACGCCAGCCAACGGGCATGGGCGGGGTCTCGCCGGCTGCGCCGTCGAACCGCTCGATCCCCCTGCGCCACCAGCGCGCTAGTCCGTCCCACGCGGCCGCCGGCGCCTCTTCCCGCCGCAGCGCGGCCGCGGCGGCGCCCGCGCTCGCCACCAGCCAGACCGCATGGCGGTAGAGCCGCGCGGCGGCTGGCGCCGGCTGCTCCGGCCGCCGTGCGCCGGCTATGGCTTGGCCGCGCAGGAAGCTCTCCTGGCAAGGCGGGCTCGCAACCAGCTCCCAGCACTCGTCCAGAGCTGCGGCGGATTCGTGTGGGGAGGCGCTGGCCAGCGCCTCCCTGAGTTCGCGGCGCAGCAGATCCGGCTGGCCGATCAGGTCCGCCCAATCCAGGTCCGGCGCGCCAAGCCCCGAAGACAAACCTCCAGCCAGGCGGCGCAGTCGCGCCAGCGTCTCTACCAGCGGCATGGCGGGTTCATCTTTCGAGTGCGGCCAGAATCTCGCAATCGGGACCGATCCGCGTCAGGAAATCGGCCATCAGGCCCAGATCCTGGCTTCCGAACGCTCCCACTCCGTCCACCAGCCCCAAGACCATCCGGGCCTGCATTCGCCGCTGGCGTCCCAGAACCTCGACCGACACGGCACGCCCCGCCAGGGCCGGGTTGGGCGTCTCGACGTAGGCCACCACGCGCGGGCCCTCCTGTCTTAGCGTGAGGCCGATCAAACCGTCCGGACCGGCTGCGTGGATCTGCTGGATGTCTCCCGATCCGCCGGAGGGGAGGAACGAGGGCGCGGACGCGAGATTCAGGCTCACCTCCGCCACGCCGCGTCCCATTTCCCGAAGTGCGGCCGCCGTCAGGGCGCCGGCGCGCAGCAGGGCGGCCACGGCTTCGACCCAGGCCGATCCCAGCCGCCGCGCGCAACGCTCGCAGCGGTCCTCCTCCAGGTGGGCGCGCAGTGCGTCCTCGAACGGCGAAACTCCCGCCTCGTGGCGCGCCAAAGTTATCAAGTCCGGACACTCCGCGCGGTACTCGAAGGCCAGAAGCCTCTGGCACCAGCGGCAACCCGACACGTGCGCCACTTCATCCGCGCTCCAAGCCGCGGAAAGCGCCGCTTCCGCAATACGCGGCAGCGAAGGGCAGCCGGGGCGCGAGGGTGGCGAGGCGTCTCTGCCCCCTTCCGCGTAGCCGTCCCGCAGCGCGTTCGGGAACCCCGGTTCGTCTATCACTCGGCTCCCCCTTGTCCGTCTGTCTGGCCGCCGCTCCAATAGACGCGGAGTTTCTCGATCGCGAGCTTCCGCCGGCTGGCGACCGTGGCGGCTGGAACACCTATCGTCCGTCCGATCTCATCGTAGGTCAGATTCTCGAAATCGTGCAACAGCACCGCCTCCCGTTGCTCGGCGGGAAGCCGGAATAGCGAGGCGCGCAGGCACTCCCCCGTCTCGTTGGCCAACAGCTCCGTTTCCTGACAGGCGGGCTGCGACGGCTCCACCGGCGACAATCCGCCGGGAGTGCGTTCGTCCATCGAAACCTGTTCCTGAATCCGCCGCCGGCGCCGCTTCAGATGGTCCAGCCAGATGTTGCGGGCGGCGCTCAGCGCCCATCCCTTCAGGGAGCCCGAAGCCGGATCGAAGCGCGCCCCCCGGGCCCGCGTGCGCGCGATTCGGTACATGGTCTCCTGGGCCAGATCCTCGGCCAGGAAGCTCTCCGCGCCCAAGTGAACCAGGAAGCGGATCAACACGTGCCAGAACTGCCCGTAGAATTCGGAGAAAGCCGCATCGCTGCCCGCGTAATATTCGAGAATCAGCGCATCCGGCGGCATAGGGCTGGGTCCGTTCCCCTATTTTACTCCCCAGCCGCCCCTGAAATGGGTTTTTCAGAGCTGGCTTTGCTCTCCTACCATTTACTCGGCTCCGTAGTTGTGCTATAGACATACTGATACAGCCAAGGATATCGGAGCGCAATCTGATGGCGGCATTCTATTCCCGCGTCCCGAAGGGCGTGGCAGTTTGCGCTTTGGCGTTGGCCGGGACTATTCCGCGGCCCCCCGCGGCGGCCGCCGACGCTCAGGAGTTGCCGGCGCTGGCCACGTGGCGGGTCCGGCTTCTCTCGCCGCTCAAAGCGAGTTTCAACCGCAAGGGAGACCTAGTCGCCGCGAGCGTGCTCGAACCGGCGGAATACCAGGGCTCGGTGCTGGAGGGCCAGGTGCGCGAGATCCGGATCGGCGATCGGGCCCACAACTCGTATATCGAGTTCGAGTTTCTCGCGTTGCACATGGGCGCCAAGGTACTCCCGGTGACGGCCGAATTGCTAAGTGCGGTCAACAGTAAGGGTCAGCCCGGCGTAGATGAAAATGGGCGCCAATTGGAGTCCGGCCCGCACGGCATCGCGGGAAAGCTCAGCCCGGGGGTATTGCGGCGGCGATCCGGTTCGCCGCGCCTCACGGCGTCGGCGACGGAGTTGTTCTTCGCCCCCGGCAGCGAGTTCGCATTGCGCGTGAAGTCCAGAAAGGAACGCTGAAGTTGGGACGTCCACCGAGATATTCGGTGGACCGGACCCGTTACTATTGAATGATAGGCCGCCGCGATGTGGGAACCCA
>JBEKPK010000478.1:0-3537 GCA_049520795.1 Bryobacteraceae bacterium | reverse complement strand
TGGCGACCGTGACGCGGGCCCAGGTCTCGGCTCCAACCCAACTGGAGCCCCTGAAGCCTGAGGTCCGCCAGCAGGCGCCGCAGGTGGAGACTTACACCCTGCCGCCGGAGAAACTGGCCGAGGCGATTGACTACGCCCGCGCGCGCAACTGGCTGCACTTTGTTGGTTTCGTTTACGGCCTGGCGGTTCTGGCGGGAGTGTTGGCATGGCGGTTGGCGCCGCGATTCCGCAACTGGGCGCGGGCGGCGTCCCGCCGGCGCATCGTGCAGGCCTACATTTTCGCGCCCCTGCTAATGCTGGCGGTGGACGGCCTCGGCCTGCCCGTTTCGATCTACGGCCAGCATCTGTCGCTGAAGTACGAACAGTCCATACAGAGTTGGGGTTCGTGGTTCTGGGATTGGGCCAAGGGCGAGCTCATCGGGTGTCTACTGGTTGGGTTCGTGGCGTGGATTCTATATGGCGTGATTCGCCGCAGTGCGCGGCGCTGGTGGTTCTACTTCTGGCTGGCCGCCATCCCCATGGTGGTGTTTCTGATGTTCATAGAACCGGTGGCGATTGAGCCGCTGTTCTACAAGTTCGATCCGCTGATTGAGAAGCAGCCGGCGCTGGTTGCCCAGATCGACAAGTTGGTGGCTCGCGGAGGGTTGGCGATTCCCCACGACCGCATGTTCGAGATGAAGGCCAGCGCAAAGCTGAACTCGTTGAACGCTTACGTGACGGGAGTCGGCCCTTCCAAGCGCGTGGTGGTGTGGGACACCACGTTGCGGAAAATGACCGAGAGCCAGACGCTGTTCGTATTCGGCCACGAGATGGGACACTACGTGCTGCATCACATTTTTCTGGGCATTGTGGGGACTTGCCTGCTGCTGCTGGTGGCGCTGTACGCCGGCTACCACGCCATGACCTGGATGACGGCTCGCTGGGGCGTTCGGTGGGGCATCGCGGGCGTAGAGGATTGGGCGTCCCTCCCATTGCTGATGCTCACGGTGGCGATACTGAGTTTCGCCGCGGAGCCGCTGACGAACTCTGTCAGCCGCATGCTCGAGCACAGTGCCGATATTTACGGCCTGGAAGCGATCCACGGAATTGTGCCGGATGCGCCGCAAGCGGCCGCGCGGGCGTTTCAGATTTTGGGCGAGGTTTCGCTTGACGACCCGGACCCCAGCCCATTCGTCGAATTCTGGCTGTACGACCATCCCGCGGTGTCGGACCGCTTGCGTTTCGCGGCGGAATACGATCCCTGGGGCGAGGGGGTTGCGCCGAGGTATGTGAAGTGACTGCGCCACAGGTTGCCTGATGACTCCATCATGACGGAGTTACTGCGGAAGGTGCCGGCTGGCTCGGCGGTGCTCGATCTGGGCGCGGGGCCGGGGAGTTTTCCGCTCGAGAGAACCGATTTGCTGGTGGTCCGCCTGGATCACTCTATCCCCGCCTCGCGCCGCGGCGGCGTGTACGTCGCCGCGGATGCCGCGCGCATGCCCTTTGCGGCCGCTTCGTTCGATTTCGTGGTCAGCAATCATAGCCTGGAGCACTTCGAACAACTCGATGCCGTATTACTCGAAATCGCGCGGGTGATCGGGCCTGGTGGCGCGCTGTATGTGACGGTCCCGGACGCGGGCACGCTCACGGACCGCATTTATCGATGGCTGGGGCGCGGCGGCGGGCACGTGAACGCCTTCCGACGTCCGGAGGACGTGGCCGGTCCGGTGGGGCGCATCACGGGCCTGCGCCGGCGGTGCACGCAGCCGCTCTACACTTCGCTCTCATTTCTGAATTCCCACAACTTCATCGCCCCGCCGCCCAAGCGGATCGCCTTGTTCGCTTTCGGCAACGAGCGGTTCCTGGCGGTCCTGAACTGGATTCTGCGATGGATCGATGCGCGGCGCGGCACAAAGTTGAGCCGCTACGGGTGGGCATTCTGGTTCGGAGAGGTGGAGCTGCCCGAAGAGTTGGAACTGTGGGTGAACGTCTGCGTGCGGTGCGGCGCGGGGAACTCCGAAGCGCACGTGCGCCAGACGTGCAAGGTGCGCCGGCGCGCCCGGTGGTTCGAGACCTATCGCTGCCCGGTGTGCGGGGGCTGGAACCTGCTCACCGAGGATCCTCCTTTCAAAGCGCTCGTGAGATGATCTCGTGCAGCTCGTCCGGAGTCAGCGCGATGGGGTTGCCCTTCATGCTGCTGGCGCCGGCGGCCTTGGCCGCCAGATCGGGGAGATCGGCGGCGCGGACGCCATAGGCCCGCAGGGGCGGAATCTCGAGACGGAGGCAAAGGTCCGTCACCCAGCGGACGCCATCCCGCGCGGAGGCTTGCGGGCGGCCGGTGAGCAGGCGCGCGATTTCTTCATAGCGGGCCAGAGCCGGGCTTTCGGGCTGGCGGACGCCGAGCGCGCGCACATTCACCTCCATGGCATACGGCAGGATGGCGGCGCACACCGCGCCGTGCGGGGCGGGGAACATGCCGCCCACCGGGGCCGCGAACCCGTGCGCGGCGCCCAGGCCGGCATTGGCGAGGGAGAGGCCGCCCAGCAGGCTGACCCAGGCCATGGCCGCGCGGGCCTCGCGGTCGCCGCCGTTCTCCCAGGCGCGCGGCAGCGCCCATTCGGCGCGGCGGATGCCTTCCACGCAGAACATGTCCGTCATCGGATTGGCGCGCACCGAAGTGTAGGGTTCGATAAGCTGGGTGAGCGCATCGAGGCCGGTGGCGGCGGTGATGGGGCGCGGCAAATCGTACGTCAGCTCGGGGTCCACCACCGCCAGGCGCGGCAGCATACCGGGGCTGCGCAGGCTGGCTTTGACGCGATGTTGGGGCGAGGCCAGCACGGCGTTGCGCGTCACCTCGGTCCCCGTTCCGGCGGTGGTGGGGATAGCGATAAACGGAACGGAGGCGTGCGCCAGCGGTTGCCCGCGGCCGATCACTTCCAGGTAATCGAGCGGATCGCCGGGATTGGCGAGCATGGCGGCCAGCGCTTTGCCGGCGTCGAGCGCGCTGCCGCCGCCCATGGCGACCACCAACTCGCAGCGCTCGCGGCGGGCGTATTCGGCGCCGCCGCGAATCAGATCCACGGTAGGTTCGCCGGCCACCGGGAACGGCGAGCAAGAGATGGCCGCAGCCTCCAGTTGGCGGACCATCGGCGCCGCGCGTTCGGGCGTGGCCCCGGTGACCACCAGAGCGCGGCTGCCCATGGCGGCGGCCGCGTGCGCCACCTGGCTCGAAACGCCGGGACCGAACAGGATGCGCGCGGCCGTTGCGAATTCAAAACTCATGGCCGCTTACCAACCCCCTCCGGCGGGAAGACGTTGGCGTAGACGGTGCGAGTGCGCGGCTCGGCCATCATTTCCACCACCTGCGCGGCCCAGGCCTGGTAGTGAGCGGTCTCCCTGTGGCGGGCCGGGGCATCGGCGTCGCGATAGACTTCCACCAGCGTAAAACGCGAGGGATCGCCGGCCTGCTGTAAGACATCGAAACGCGCGATGCCGGGCTCGCGCACGCTCTTGGCGGCGTTCTCGATGGTGGCTTGTCGGAATGCTTCGATGAACTCG
>JBEKPK010000477.1:0-3544 GCA_049520795.1 Bryobacteraceae bacterium | reverse complement strand
GGATCGAAAAAGGCGAACCATAGCGCCAATTGCCGGACCGACTACCGCGCTTCAGGAATCTCTTCCGTTGAGTGCAGGGAAAAGTGCGTTCTCCCTTGACAAGTCCTTATCATGGATGACCCATTTCGGTTCGGTTCCATTTCGGTTCCATTTCGGTTCCAGTATCGAGCAGGCCCTCGAAGAGCAGCTTGGCCTAAAGCTGATGCCGTCCAAGGCGCCGATCGACGTGCTTGTGATCGACCACGCCGAAAAAACGCCCACGGAGAATTAAAACGGAAAAACGAGGAAAAATAGGATGACCCGTTTTCGCGGCTTCGAGCCTTTCAGCCTCAGCCCAGGAGCGGACAGGAGCGGGAGTTTGCGCACAGAGAACGGCGGTGAAGAGGGCGCAGATGAGCAGAACACGCGTCGGCATACGAATCCTCTCGAGTCTCGTTCTACTTAGTAAGCGCAAGAAGGGCGGGAAGCGGGCCAGCGGGGCGATGGGGCGTGCGGCATTGCGATCACAAACCGTGATCGCATCCAAGAGGAACATCCGCTATCAGTCCTACGCCTTCCGCCGAACATGGTGATCGCCCGTGGTACCCAACGCCAAATTGCAGCTACAATGACCTTCGAGCGTCCCATGGCTAAGCCAGGCGAGGTAACCGCGCTGCTGGCCGAAATCGGTCAGGGCAAGAGCGATGCCCTGCCCAGGCTGATTCCGCTGGTTTACCAGGAATTGAAGCGGCTGGCGGCCCACCTCCTTCGGGACGAACGCGAGGGGCATACCCTTCAGCCCACGGCGCTGGTGAACGAGGCGTACGTGCGGCTGGCCGGGCAGAAGGCAGGGTGGCAGAACCGCGCTCACTTCATGGCCGTGGCGGGGCAGGCGATGCGGCGGATTCTGGTGGACTATGCCCGGCAGCGAGTCGCCGGCAAGCGGGGCGGGGGCGAGATGGCGCTCGATCTCGATCGGTGTGAAATTGGGGTTGACATCGGGCAGTCCGAGGAATTGCTGGCGGTGGACGAGGCCTTGTCGCGGCTGGCTGCTTTGGACTTGCAGCAGGCGCGGGTCGTGGAGTTGCGGTATTTCTGCGGAATGACCGTGGAGGAGACGGCCCAGGCCCTGACGATCTCGCCGCGCACGGTGAAGCGGGAATGGGCCATGGCCAAGGCATGGCTGCGCCTGGAGATACGCGGGCAATGACGCCCGAACGCTGGGCGCGGCTTAAAGACGTTTTCGGCGCCGCGCTCGAATTGCCCGAAGGAGAGCGGCGGGCGTTTGTGGAACGGGCCTTCGCCTCCGATCCGAGCCTGTGCGAGCAGGTTCAGCGGCTGCTCGAAGAGGAATGCGAACCGCTGGAGAATCCGCTGCTCGGCGCCCTGGCCGGAACGGAGATCCCGGACCTGGCCCGCGGCGAAATGCTGGGACCATACCGCGTGGAAGGCAAGATCGGGCAGGGCGGCATGGGAGTGGTGTACCGCGCGTGGGACACGCGCCTGGACCGCCGCGTGGCTCTGAAGGTTCTGCGCCCGGAGCAGGTGGGCGACCCCGTCCGGCGTCAGTACCTGGTGCGCGAAGCGCGCGCGGCGTCCGCCCTGGTCCAGCCGAACATCGTGGCTGTGTACGACATCGGCAGCGACCGCGGTATCGACTTCATCGCCATGGAGCACGTGGAGGGGCGGCCTCTTAACGAGGTGATTCCGCCGGCGGGGCTGCCGGCGAAACAGGCCGTCGCGTACGGGATTCAGATGGCGCAAGCTCTGGCGTGCGCACACCGGGCGGGCGTGGTCCACCGCGATCTAAAACCCGGGAATATCATGATCACGCGCGAGGGCACGGTCAAGCTGCTGGACTTCGGCCTGGCGCGCAAGACGCCCGCGGGCGGCGGCCCGGGAGCCGTTACGGTGCGCCATGAGATCGCGGGCACGCCGCAATACATGTCGCCGGAACAGATCCGGGGAGAACCGGTGGACCCTCGCTCGGATGTGTTCGCGTTCGGCGCGGTGCTGTACCGTATGCTGGCCGGCCGCGACCTTTTCGACCGGGGATCGCCGATGGATTCGATCGGCGCGATTCTGAATGCCGACGCCGCCGAACTGTGCGAGGGCGGAGCGGCGATTCCGGACGCGCTCCAGCAGATGATTCTGCACTGCGTGGAAAAGGCGCCGGCGGACCGCTTTCAATCGGCGCAGGATTTGGGATTCGCGCTCGAAGGCGCCGGAGGGCAGCCGATTCCGCCGCCGCCCGGGCCTGGCGGGCGGCTCCGCCATTATGGCGCGCGGACCGCCGCGGCCGCGCTGTGCCTGGCGCTGGGGATGCTGTTGGCGTACTTCTATGTGGAGTCGCGCCGGGCGCGGCGGTCCGTGGGAGGAATCGTTTTTGCGCAGATCACGGATGACCCGGGCGCGGAGTTGTTTCCCAGCCTGTCACCTGACGGGAAAGCCATAGTCTATGCCAGTAAGTCGGCGGGTAACTGGGATATCTACCTTCAACAGATCGGATCGTCTGAGGCTACCAATCTGACGAAGGATTCGTCCGCGGACGATACGCAACCGGCTTTTTCACCCAACGGCCGCTCCATTGCGTTCCGCTCCGACCGCGATGGCGGGGGGATCTTCATCATGGGCGGAGATGGCGCGGGCGTCCGGCGCATCGCGGACTCGGGGTACAACCCAGCGTGGTCTCCCGATGGCCGGGAGATCGCCTACGCCGAAGAGAGCATCACGCGCCCCGAGGACCGGTCCGCGAGAGTCAGCCAGCTTTGGACGGTGGATGTTTCGAGCGGGCGCAAACGGCTGGTGAGCCAGGATGACGGCGTGCAGCCGCGGTGGTCCCCGAACGGCGAATACCTGGCGTATTGGGCCATCGACCGGGACGGGGATCGCGATTTGTGGACCGTGCGGGTGTCCGGCGGTCCGCCGGTCCGAATCACGCGAGACTTCTTCCTGGACTGGGATCCGGTATGGTCGCCGGATGGCGGCTGGCTGTATTACTGCAGCAACCGCGGCGGGAATATGGCCATCTGGCGGATGCCGATGAAGGAGAGCACCGGTGAACCGCGCGGAGAGCCGGAGCCTGTTCGCACTCCCGGAGATTATCCGGCCCACCTCAGTTTTTCCGGCGACGGGCGGCGCATGGCGTACGTAAGCCAGATGACCACGGGGCACTTGAACGCGGTCCTGTTCGATCCGGAGCGGGAAGTGGTGGTGGGCGAGCCGAAGGAGATCGTCCGAAGCTCGAAAGGGGCGTCCCGTCCGTCGCTCTCGCCCGACGGCAAATGGCTGGCTTACAACTCCACGGAGCAGGAAGAGCACCTGTTTGTGACGCGCTCGGATGGCTCGGGCTTGCGCCAACTCACGAGCGGGAACCAGCGCAACCGCGGCCCGCGCTGGTCCCCCGATGGCAAGCGGATCGCGTTTTTTTCGACCCGAAGCGGCGCTTGGGAGATATGGACCACGGATCCGGAGGGCTCTGAGCTTCACCAGGTTACGAGCTTGGGGGGATACAACGTCGCTTGGCCGGTATGGTCGGCCGACGGCAAGCGCATGGCTTACACGC
>JBEKPK010000476.1:0-3545 GCA_049520795.1 Bryobacteraceae bacterium | reverse complement strand
TGCCGCGGCCGAGACGCGTATCGATGCGCGGGTGCTCGTCGATATCCTTGCGGTCGAACATGGCGGCGACGTCGAGTTCGTGAATGGCGCGCTCGGTCGAGTCGATGGCGGCGGCCATATCGCGGTTTACGTTCGGCTCATCGGGGATGCGCATGAGCAGCGTCGCGCGGCGCAGGTCGCTGCGGGCGCGAAGATAGGCTGGATGCCGGCCCTGCGCATGGGCCGCGAACGGAGCCAGTGCGGCGGCGGCCAGAGCCATCAGAATCGGGACTTGCTTGAAAGTCTTCATCATCTTAATTGTATGAACACGGGAAGGGCCGCGGCGTTTCGCGCCCGGAGCGCGCGCGCAACTGCGCGCGGCGCCGTGGGGTTGCGTGGCGGCAACCGGTCCCGTTATGGTACATTCGCGGGCGCTTCCGGAGCGCGCTATGGCTCCGCGATTTCTCTTTCGACAACTATGCGCTCAGGTGGCTCCGGAGGGCGGCCCGGGATGACGAAGTTGTCGATCAACACGAATATCCCGAAAGCGACGAAGCCCCACGCCGCGCGGCTGAGGATACCGATGCCGATCGAGATCGACATGAAAGCGATTATCCTTAATGCTCGAGTTCCGTTCATATGCATTCTCTATGTCACTCTTTTTCCAATGTCTCTCTTGCGGCTCTGGGGAGCGCGGCGTCCCACCACTCCGCGCCTTGAGTCCCCTTGAAATTCGCGGCTCCGCCGGCCGATGTCCACCGGTCCAACTGCCGCACCACCTCCGCGAATACCACGGGCAACGCGCCGGCGACCTCGGGCGACAACTCCGTTCCCCATCCCATCGCGGCGGGTTGGACGCCCACCAGGACCACCTGGCGAGGCGCTTGCCCCAGCAAACGCAGGTCGTCGAGCAGTCCGGGTATTCCAAGCTGGTGTGTATTCCGCGTATCGATCCTCGGTGGATCGGGTCCGCTAAAATCCATCCGGACCGTGGCGCCGGGCGGCAGGCCTGCGTCCACGGCGTCCACGATCAGCAGTCTCTCGCACCCGCAAACCTCGGCCAGCAAATTCGTCCCCACCACTCCGCCATCGATGAGGCGCGCCACCGAACCCACGCGCGAGTCTCTCCGCAACCCGCGGATGGCGTGGACACCGGCGCCGTCATCGGACAGCAACAGGTTTCCGACGCCGACGATGGCGATGTTCCGCGGCGGATCGATCACTGCGGTCCTCCCGTATGGCACGAACCGCACGCCTGTTCCGCCCACGCGTTGCCGATATCCACCGGGTGCTGGAAAGCCAGCCCTTCCGGCCCCTTGGCGAATTGCAGGCTCCCGGTTTTGCCCTGCTGCAGTATCCGGTGACAGTCGCCGCAATCGGAGCGAATGGCTTTCCCGTCCACGCTCTTATGCTGGCCGTCGTGGCAGCGGAAGCACCCCGGGAACTGAAAGTGACCGTCGTTCGTGTAGTAAGTGTCCCACCGGACCTTCATCGCCGGAAAGAAATAACGATTGTAAATGTCCTGTAAACAAACGATGGCAGCCTGGATGGCCGGCTGCTTGCCCGCATATGCCTGCGGGTAATTCTTCTGGTAATAGCCGCGCAGAGCGCCGCCGATACCCCGCAGCGCCTGCTCGCGGTCCCCGTAAGACGCGGTAAGAGCCGCTACGCCCTGCTGCTTGATAAACGGAAGAGACGCATCGAGACGGCCATCGGCCAGCGCCGCGTCCACGCTTTGATCCGGCGACGGCAGGATGTGGCTCGGGCGGTTGTGGCAGTCCACGCAGTCCACGGTTCGGATCTCGCCGGGCGGCGCGGTGGTGGAGGCTTGCGGCTGGGATGTATACACGTTGGCCTGGCCGGTCCTGGGGTCCACGGCCCGCACCCATGTGATGTTCTGCCGCTCGGCGTCACTCGCTACATACTCCACCTTGCTGGCCACGTGCCAGTGAATTCCCATTTGCGATTGGGCGCCGGGCGCGCCTCCGCCTACCGACACCGCCATGTCGATCTCCCAGCGGGTGTTTTGTTCGTCGGACAGGAAATGCGCCTTGCGCACCAGCCGCGACCCGAAGAAATGAGCCGGCCAATGGCACTCCTCGCAATTGCCCCGTATCGGGCGGAGGGACACCACGGGAACGGGAATCGGGCGCGGAAAACTATCTTGCATGGTTTCCACCAGCTCCGCCACGCCGCGAATCTTCGATTCCATATATCCGGTGGCGCCCGGTCCGACATGGCATTGCGCGCATCCCACGCGCGCGTGCGGCGATAGCCTATAGGTGACGTATTCCGGCGTCATGGAATGGCAAACGGCCCCGCAGAACCCCACCGCGTCGGTGTAGAGATAGGCCTGATAGCCGCCATAAATGGCCGGCGCGGACAGAACTACAGCCCCGAGGGCGACCACCAGAAGAGCCTTCCTTTCCCGCGCCACGTTGAGGTCCCATTTGGGATAGCGCGCGAAGGACAACGGCTTGTGCATCCGCCACCGGATCCACTGAAGGTACATGCCGAGCAACACCACGGCGACGCCGGCTATCACCAATACCGGCGGACCGAAGAAGATCACCAGGTCGCCGTAGGGCTGGGCGAGCGCGCCGCCTCCAATGGTGTGATAGGCGGTGAGCACGACGAATACGAGCAAGCCGACGGCGGCGACGCCGGCGCCGGCATAGCTGATCCAGTTGCGAAATAGCGCCACCGGACCCGGTCCGGGACGGGCCGCGGGCGGCCGTCCCGCGCGTTCCTCATCCGGCGTCCCGCGCGGCAGCAACTCGTGGCGTTTGACGAAGCTCCGCGCTTCCGGAATGGCCGCGATCTCATGACGCAACTCGCCGGCGGGCACAAACTTCCATCCCGAGAAGATGCTGTCGAGCAATCCGTTCTCTTCCTCGATGGAGATGAGCACCGATAGATAGACGTGGAACATCGCGAACGCGAAGAACACGAACATCAGAAAGAAATGAACTTCGCGCAGGTACTGGGGATCGATTAGTTGCGGCAGCCAGCCGATGAATTGGGTCAGAACGGGATTGCCGAGCACCCGGCTGTACAGAGCCAGGCCGGTCAGGATCTCGACCAGCATCAGTACGTAAATGATGAAGTACGTGAGCGCGGCCAGAGGATTGTGGCCTACCCGATGGCCGGGCTCGAAACGGAGGAACGAGTAGAACTCGAGCATAGATCCCATACCGGTCCATTGCTCGCGGTGAATGGGGATGTAAGAGGACCAGCGCGCCCAGAAGTTACCCCGGAAGAACCAGTAGATCCGTAACGCGAACGCGCCAATCAGCACAAACCCGCTGACCACGTGAATGAATCGCACCTTGGCCATCAGGAAAGGCGCCTGCCCGGAAGGGACCAGAAAGGGGCGGTGCATGAACAGGCCGGTGAGGGAGAGCGACGCGATGGCAAAGAAAATCAGCCAGTGAGCGATGCGCACCGGCAGTTCCCAGACATACGTACGGACCAGCTCCGTTTCGGGGCGGCGCCCCAGCATGGATGTGGGCGAAGGAGTTTTCGGCACCGCAGCCTCCTATGCCGCCTCAACCGGGCGCCAGCGG
>JBEKPK010000475.1:0-3555 GCA_049520795.1 Bryobacteraceae bacterium | reverse complement strand
CGCGCCAGGGCCGCGGCCCGGTGGACGGCTGCTACGTGGGCGTCTGGCGCCTGATGTTGCGCTATCCCGAAATGGTGGCGTGGGAAATGCTGTGGACCGACAGCCTGCGCGAAACCTACGCGGTCCTGTACAACAAGGTGAAAGAGGTGAAGCCGGCGCTCGGAGTTGGATGGCACATCTGGCACAATAATTCGTTCAGCCCGATATACCGCGCGGAGCAGGATCTCTCGGAGATCTCGAAACACTCCGATTTTCTCAAGATGGTGATGTACCACAACTGTGGTGGCGAGCGCCTGGCCGATTACATCCGCAACGTCAATGCCACTATCTACCACGACGTACCTTCGCAACAACTGCTGGACTTCCACTACAGCGTCCTGGGATACGGTCAGGAGAAGAGCCTGGCGGAAATTCCGCGGGCCGGACTGTCCTCGGACTACGTGTACCGCGAAGCCCGGCGCGCTCAGGCGGCCCTGACGGGAACCAACACGCAACTCTGGCCGGGAATCGATATCGATATCCCGACGAGGGCGGCATCCAGCAAATCGACGCCGGAGGGGACCAGGAACGCGGTGCTCGCGGCCTTTCGGGCGGGCGCTCAGGGCGTCATCCTGTCGAGGAAGTATTCCGAGATGAAGCTGGCGAATTTGAGGGGCGCGGGCGAGGCTATCAAACAGGCTGCCGTGTGACGAACCGCATGCGACACCGCTCAGCGTGGGTCACCGCGGCCGCCGTCTCAAGTGCGCTGGCATTCGCGATGATGCAACAGAAGGGTGGGTATCCCGCGCACTGGTGGACGCCCATTTCCGCAGAGTCGGCGCCGGCTTGGGAAATTCTCCCACAAGCGGCCAAGCCCGGCGAAGTAATCCTCTCCAAGAGGAATGAACTCGGAATCCTCTCCAACTTCGCCGCCACTCCGTTCACTTTTCAAGGGAAGCGTTACGCCTGCGTGGAGGGGTTTTGGCAGATGATGCTCTATCCGGAAGGGCCCGGTGACCCGCGCGCGAAGGCTCCGGGGATCGTCTGGCCGCACACCCGCGAAGAAGTCGCGGGAATGACCGCGTTCGAGGCGAAGGACGCAGGGACCGCCGCTGAAGAGAATATGCGCAAGATGGGGATAGACTGGGCGAGCTTCGATGGCAAGCGGTTCCGATACCGGTCGAAGAAGAAGGGCGTTCATTACCGCCTAATCGTGCAAGCGATGAGGGCGAAGCTGGACCAGAACCCGATGGTGCGGCAGACTCTTCTGTCCACTGGGGATCTGATTCTGCTCCCGGACCACGTTGAAGAACCGGACCCGCCCGCAGAATGGCTCTATTTCAGGATCTGGATGGACATCAGAACGGATCTCCAACGTGAACTGACGCGGAGCAAGGCCGCGGTGAAACGCAACCACTAACTATGCGGCTCCGCCGCGCGGCGCCGATTCTTCAACCTGATATCGTCGAATATCGGTAGCGTCTCTGCCAAGCGGGCCGCGCCCCAACCGTCGCGGGCTGCCGACTGCTTGTGGTGATGGGCTGGACGAGATTCACCTCCCGGCAGTTGCTCTATTTGCGCTGGAAGACGAGGGTGATCGGCTTCTGCTCCGGCCTTGCGACGCTGACCAGCATGGTGCCATCCGCGGCAAGGGTGTAGCTTTCGAGAGTAATCGCTCCGGATTGAGTGGTCGTCACCTTCAGGACATCGTGGTCCCACCTGGTCTTGCTTTTGAGGTCTTTGCCGGTATGAATCGTGGCGTTGTTCTCGCTGTCGGTGATGTCCCTGTAGAAGAAGGTCTCGGTAGCTCCTTCATAGACGAAACTGCGAGCGACGGTGATGAGGCCCTGCCGCTCGTTGATCGTCACAGTGCCGGTTTGAACAACCCGCTGACCGGCAAAATCGCTCTTGGCGGGCGCCAGCATCCATGTGCCGTTCAGGGCGCTGTGGTCATTCGCGAAAGCGGAGAACGCGCACAGAAGCGTCGTCAAGATGGCGCCTTTGATTGTAGTAGCTGAGTATGTCTTCATGATTTCCCTCCATCCTGGGGCTGCCGTTTTCAATGGGGATCGCATGTAGCGTTGGGAGTGTTAGAGCACGCGCGCTGCCGTTCGGGTGAAAACGATGCCGCAGGCGGTTTCTAAGGATCTTGCTGGATCTTGGCGTATGACCGGCCTTCCGAAGAGCGCACGGGCCGGCAGATTCCGCATTTCAAATGCAGCCTTTGCATTTCGACCAGCGGCCAGCGGCGGGCCGCCAGGTCCGCCAAAGGAATCAACCGAATGCAGCGAAGCCGGCGAAAATCGCGCGGCGGCGGCGCCGGCTCGGGTACTCGGGGCGCGCCGTTCACAGCCGTTATCGGTAAGAATCAACTCTGCTGTAGCATGATCGTAGTGGGGAATTACGCTATGAAGATCCTCTTTGCGTCACTTGTCGCCCTGTCCGCTTTCGCTGCCCAGAACGCAACGAACCAGCCGACGTTCGAAGTGGCATCGGTGAAGGTCGTCGATACGAGCTCACTGGGCCGCGGCGGCGGAGTCCGGACGACCGGGGGCCCCGGAACGAGCGATCCGGGACGATTCTCCGACCGGGCGGACACGATGAGGGGATTGCTGATGAGGGCCTTTGGCGCTGAATCGGGCCAGATCATCTACCTGGACAAGAACAACCGAGATTTCTACGAAGTTGTGGCCACGATGCCGCCCGATACCACAAAGGCGCAGTTCCAAGCGATGCTACAGAATCTTCTCGCGGAGCGGTTCCATCTGGTAGTGCACCACGAGACACGGACCTTTCCTGCCTATGAGCTTGTGATTGACACAGGCGGCCCGAAGCTGAAGGAGGCGATTTCCCAACCAGATGATGGTTCCAAGCCGACTGGCCCGCGCACATTCGTAGGAAATGCCGGCGTCGGAAATATCACAATGAAGGAGCAGACCACAGAGGATCTCGCCAGACAACTTGGAAATGCACTCTGGTCTGCCCAACTGATACAAACGCAGGACATGACGGCGCCCCTTCCGCGAGTGGTGGATAGGACCGGTCTGACCGGCAGGTACACATTTACCATGGAGTTCTCACAGCCGGGGCCGCCGGGCTTCACGCCGGAGCCGGAAAGTCCCGCTGCCGATCTGCCGGATCTCTTCGTCACCCTTCGGAAGCAAACCGGTCTGAGGCTCAACAAGACGGCGGGCGTTCCTGTGGATGTGATTGTAGTCGACAGCGTTGACAAGGTTCCCGTTGCAAATTGACTTACCGAATCGGGCTGGGACGGTTCTGCCCGATATGTGGCGTTACCGGACAAGTGCCGTGATTCCCGCCGGCAGACCTCAGCGGCTCGGGCCAGCCAAATAAACTCCCCCTGCAGGAGGGCGAGATGCGGCTCCGACGCGCCGAGGCGAGGTTGGAGTGCCATTTTTGCGCCTCAATCTCCGGGAGGCATGTCGTAATGTCCAATAATCCGTCTAACTTGTTGATTTTGTGTGGCTTCGGTCATTCACCGGCCCGGCGGATCGGATTTGCGCGTTGTAATGTCCAATAATCCAGCTAAGTTATTGATTTTGTGTGGTCTCGTCC
>JBEKPK010000474.1:0-3559 GCA_049520795.1 Bryobacteraceae bacterium | reverse complement strand
GAAAGGTCCGCCTCGCGGCGCACCCTGCAAGACTCGAGGTCAAGATGGATCGCTACTCCTTTCTTGTGAGACTCTTTCATTCTCTGCTTCATGCCGGTTTATCCCGGCGCTCGGGCGAAAGAGAGTAGCCCAGGGCGCAAGCCCTGGGAACGGGGGGTAACCGCACAGCCCCCGAAGGGGGCGGAAGAACGTTCTTGCGCGCCGTGGCTAAGGGAATCCGACCGCTATCCCCCGGCTCACGCCGTGGGCTTCCATCTGTTATCTTTCGCTCATCCGGAGCTTCGATCCGGGACGGTCCGAGGGCAGACTTTTATGTCGCTCGCCAACCCGAGCCACGCCGGCCGCGCCTACTTCACCGCCAGCCACGCCAGAAACAGCCCGTCGGGCTCTACGTCTTCCCAGTAGGAGATGAAGCGGCTGGTTACCTGGCGGCAGTGGCGCGCCAGCAGGCGCTCCAGTTCCCGGCGCGTGAACCAGCGCTCCCACTCGGGCGTTTCCAGACGCCCCCATTGCTCCGCGTTCTTATCGATGATGGCGATGCGGCCGCCGGGCTTCACCACGCGGCATATCTCGGCCACGGCCTGGTCGATTTCGACGGCGTGCTCCAAGGACTCCGTGGCATAGGCGCCGTCGAAGAAAGCGTCCTCGAAGGGCAGCTCGGTCATCGAGCCGGCGCGCGTGTGGATGCCCTCTGGGACGAAGCGCAGCATGGCTTCGGAGATATCCAGACCCCAGATTTCGGCCTCGGGCTCGGCCTCCTTGAAGATGCGCGCGAAGCGGCCTTTGCCGCATCCCACGTCGAGCACGCGCCGGCCGCGCAGGTCGCCCAGGTGCTCCCGCACCAGCTTCACGTGCCAGATGCGCGGGTCGATGGTGGAAGGAAAATGCTCCTCGTCGCCCGCCGCGTGGTCGAACGAGGATTGAATGCGCGCGCGCAGATCGGGCGTAAGGCGGGCGGACGGCAAATTGGAACCGTCCGCCCGGCCAGGCTTTGCAGAAGGCAGGCGGAACCGCCTGCCCCACCAACGGGTCATGCCTTACGCCTGCGTGAGAAACACCGGCAGGCCCATCTTGTGGTCGTAGGTGGGCCGGTAGCGGTCCGTGTTGTACTGGGTCGCGACGTCCACGTGGCGCGGTCCCAGTTTCGGATCGGGAATCGGCGCCAGCGTGTAGCAGCCCTTGGCAAGCGCCGTCATGACCCCGTGCTTGCCCTCCGCTATGGCGTCCATCGCCATGCCGGCGAAGGTGGCGGCCACCATGCGGTCCACGAAGTCCGGACTGCCCGAGCGCAGGTCGTAGGTGAGGTCGCTGACGATGGTCTCTTCGCCGGTGGAAGCCTTGATTTCATTGCTGAGGTCTTCCGCAACGCTCATCTTCTTGCGGTGTCCGAACGCGTCCGCCTCGCCGTACTCCTTGACCGTGTAGCCTTCCCATTCCGCGCCTTCGGAGAGAATCACCAACGAATAGTTGCTCGGGTTGTTGCGCTTGTCCTTCACCAGCAGCTCGATGAGCTTGGGCAGATCCACCTTATATTCGGGGATGCAGCAGCGGATCGAGGTGACGTAGGCGGTGTAGAGCGCCGTGTAGCCGGCGTCGCGTCCGAATACCCGGAAAACGCCGATGCGTTCGTGCGAACCTACCGTAGTGCGCTGCCGCTCGATGGCGTCCATGGCGCGCGTGATGGCGGTGGAGAAACCGATGCAGTACTCCGTGTTCCGCACGTCGTTATCCATCGTCTTGGGAACGGCGACCACCTTCATGCCCTGCCGGTCGAGCTCCGCCGCGTAGCTCAGCGTATCGTCGCCGCCGATGGCCACCAGGTAGTCCAGGCCGAGGGTCTCGATGTTCTTCAGCACCGCCGAGCTCACATCGAACACGGTGGAAGTGACGCCCTTCTTGGTGGTCTCCTTGCGCGGGAAATCCCGGCCCTCCAGAAGCGCGGGAAGCTTCTTCATCTTGGAGGGGTTGGTGCGGGAACTGTGCAGGTAGGTGCCCCCGGTGCGGTCGATGCTGCGCGTGTTCTCGCGATCGAGCGGCAGGATGTAGCGCACCCGGCTGGCGGGGTCGTTGAGGTTGACGTGCGTCAAGCCCTCCCATCCGCGCCGGATGCCCACCACCTCGCAGCCGATCTCGCTGCCACGGTATACCACCGTCTTGATCACGGAATTCAGTCCCGGCACGTCGCCGCCGCCCGTGAGAATGCCAATACGCTTCGCAGCCATGAATACTCCTTCCAGAATATGAGTCGATACCGAACGGAAAACTCATTATAGCGGGAGCGCCGAGGGTCTGGCCGCCGGCGCCGCCCGAGCGGTACGCGGCATTAAAGTGGGGTCAAGCCTTCGGGCTTGCCGCCGGGATTCTGCCCGGCGTCTGGCATGCCGGCGCCATTACTGAGCGCCTGGTTCCGTCCGCAATTGCGGACGCCGCTCCGGTTCGCCGTTGCCCCGCTTGCTGTCGAGGTCGATCAATCGCTGGCGCATGGCGCTATATTCCGAAGTGTTCACCACATATTCCGGCCTGGCCGGCAGAATCCGCTCGATTTCCTCTTGCGTCAGGCGAATGCGTTCGGCGTCCGGCGGGTGCGTGGCGAACAGCCGGCTCACCGCGCCGGGGCTCTTCCGCTCGAGCGATTCCAGCTTCTCGAAAATGCTGATCGTCCCGTTGGGGTCGTACCCCGCCGCGTACATGTACTGCACCCCCAGATAATCGGCCTCCGATTCGTCCTTCCGGTTGAAGCTGACCACCGCCGCCGGCAGCGCCGCCCCCGCGGCGTAACCGCTCAACCTGCCCCCCAGCGCGCGCGCGGGCGCGCTTAGCAGGCGGGCCATGTCGGACCGGGTCGCCTCGCGCGTCATGTGCCGCGCCGCCACATGGGCGATTTCGTGCGCCATCGCGCCGGCCAGTTCGTCCTCTTCATCCGCGATCTCTATCAGGCCCCGGTTGACGAAGACGTACCCGCCTGGCAGGGCAAAGGCGTTCAAGCTCGGGTCGTCCACCACTTTAAACGTGAAAGGAAACTTCGCGTCCGAGTGGCGTACCAGGTTCTGCCCCAGGCGGTTGACGTACTCCGCGATTATCGGATCGTCCAACAGCTTGGACTGCCTTTCGACTTCCTGCGCCAACTCCCGGCCCAGGGCCATCTCCTTTTCCATGGAGTAGAAGTTCACCCCCCCGGCGACGTCGCGGTTCCCGATCTGGCCCGGGTCGTTCTTCTTGTCGTCACCCGCGCGGAGGCCAACCGCCAACGCCAGACACAAGAGGAACGCCAAGCCAAGCCGACCGCTCCCTGACGGTCGCGGCTCGTAACGGCGCATAAACCCTTTTCCGGCCCTCACTAATAGTATTGTAAAAGGGTGAGCCTGGAAGTTCCCATTAATTCTGGTAAAAACATTCCGCTTTGGGAACGATACGCACATCAGTTCCCGATTCGCCAGCAGTTGACTTATTTGAACCACGCCGCCGTGGCGCCCCTTTGCAAACCCGCCGCGGACGCCATGAAACACCTGGCGGACGATTGCATGAACCACGGCAGCCTGCACTACGGCGAGTGGATGGC
>JBEKPK010000473.1:0-3574 GCA_049520795.1 Bryobacteraceae bacterium | reverse complement strand
GCTTCAGCCGTGCCGCAAACGGGAACACCTAAAGGGCTTTAGCCCCTGTCTCTTCAGGAGGATGAAATGGATTTGCGCCGGGGTTGCCAAACCCAGGGGCTTCCATCTAAAGCCCAGAAAATGCTGCCTGATCGGCACGGCTCAAGCCGTGCCCTGATACAACCATGCCCCCGGCCGGTCAACAAAACCTGTTATTTCAAGAAATTAGCCTGTGGGAATTCAGTCTATCGGAAGTTGACGTCGCAATTCAGGTGTAGCTTGCCAAGCCCAGCCGCGCGCCGATCATGGGCCAGCTCATTTTCCTCGGCAGCCCAAATTCGCGGGGCGACATCAGGAGCTCGGAGTCTCGACGCAACACGTTGAAGCGCGCCACATGGGGATGGATTTCGGCGGGGGCCAGGCGGCGCTCTCATGAACTTGTCCATTATCATCGTGAACTGGAACTCGACCGACTACCTAAGGGAGTGCATCGCCAGCATCCAGGAATTCACCGGCGGCATTTCGTTCGAGATCATCGTGGTTGACAATGCGTCCCCGGTTCAGGATTTGGACGGACTGGCCGAACGCTTTCCCGACGTCAGCGTCATCAAGAGCTTGCGAAACCTCGGCTTCGCGAAGGCCAACAATCTCGGGTTCAGGCGGTCGGCGGGCGATTGCGTTCTGTTTTTAAATCCCGACACCAGGCTGGTGGGACCGGCGATCAAGGTCATGCTGGAGCGGCTGAAGGCTCTGCCCGATGCGGGGGTTCTGGGATGCAAGCTGTTGAACACCGACCTTTCCACGCAGACGAGCTGCATTCAGAGGTTTCCGACCATCCTGAACCAGCTTCTGGACATCGAGTATCTCCAGTCGCGCTGGCCGAACAGCCGGTTGTGGGGAATTGGCCCGCTCTTCTCGAACAACCCGGCGGCGGCTCCGGTGGAGGTTATTTCGGGGGCCTGCATGATGCTCCAGCGTGGGGTCTTTGAGAAAGCCGGGATGTTCAGCGAGGACTACTTCCTGTACGCCGAGGACCTGGACCTGTGCTACAAGGTGGCGCGCGTCGGCTTTACCAACTATTACGCCGGTGACGCGGCGATGATTCATCACGGAGGGAAGAGCAGCGGACAGCGTAAGGCCGGCCAGTGGGCCACGGTCATGAAATTCCATGCGGTGCAGCGCTTTTGCGCAAAAACGCGAGGGCGCGCGTACGGTTTTGGATACAGGGCCGCCATGGGCTGCAGCGCCACGGGGCGCCTGCTGCTGATCGCTTTGGCATTTCCTTTCGCGGGCATTCGGCGGGACACGGGGGCGCTATCCAGGGCGGCGGCGAAGTGGAGCGCCGTATTGAGATGGGCTCTCGGGCTGGAGAAGACGGCCCTGGAAGCCGCGGGAAGCCGCTGACCGGAGGATGAAGAGCACGTGTGCGGGATTTGCGGCAAGGTAGTGTTTGACGGGCACGATCCAGTATCGCCGGCGTTGCTGCGGGCGATGCTCGATACGGTTCGGCGCCGGGGTCCCGACGACGAAGGGGTGTATACGGCGCCGAAAGTGGGATTAGGCCACCGCAGGCTCTCGATTATCGGCCTTTCCACGGGCCACCAGCCGCTCTGCAACGAGGACGGCAGTATCTGGATCACTTTCAACGGCGAGATCTATAACTATCAACAACTGCGGCACGACCTCATTGCGAAGGGACACGTGTTCGCCACCGACACGGATACCGAGGTGATCGTCCACCTGTATGAGGAACTCGGCGCGGGCTGCGTCTCCGAGCTTCGGGGGATGTTCGCTTTTGCCATTTGGGACAGCCGGCAGGAGGTTCTGATGCTGGCAAGGGACCGGGTGGGAATCAAGCCTCTCTATTACTGGCGAAATCACCGGTCTCTGGTTTTCGGTTCGGAGATCAAATCGATTCTTGCCGATCCGGAAGTGGAGTGCGAACTGGATCCGGCCATGATCGACCGGCTCCTGACCTTCTATTATCTGCCTGGGGAGGAGACGCTTTTTCGGAACATCCGGAAGCTGCCTCCAGCATCGTACATGCTGATCAAGGGGGGGCGCTCCGAAATACACACGTATTGGGACCTTCACTTCGATACGTCTCCAATGTCCCTGAAGGAAGCGGAATCCCGGCTGTCTTTTCTCCTGGAAGAATCCGTGCGGCTTCACATGATCAGCGACGTGCCGGTGGGCGTCCTGCTGAGCGGCGGCCTGGACTCCACCGCCATGCTCAGCATGGCCACGGAGGCCACGGGCGGGCCATTGAGCACTTTCACGGTAGGATTCGACGCGAAGGGCATCGAAGATGAACGGCAGTACGCGCGGCTGGCGGCCCGGAGGTTCGGGGCGAAGCACCATGAGATCACGGTAACCGCGAAGGAGTTTCAGGATTTTCTGCCGAAATACGTGTGGCACATGGAAGAGCCGATCTGCGAACCGCCGGCCGTGGCGCTGTATTACGTATCGAAATTGGCGAGCGAGTCGGTGAAAGTTCTGCTCTCCGGGGAAGGGGGCGACGAAGCCTTTGGAGGGTACCCGGAGTACAGAAACCTGCTATGGCTGGAGCGAATAAAGAGGGCGCTTGGCCCGATGAAGAAACCGGCCGGCGCCTGCCTTAACATCGCCAACGGGTTTGTGCGTTCAGAGAGGCTCGGCAGATATGCGTCTCTGTTGCGCACGCCTCTTCCATCCTATTACCAGAGCCGGGCGGCGGCCCCGGCGCGCACGCCCCGAAACCTGTACTCGCGCGGGTTCGCATTTCACGCGGCGAGCGATTCGTCGATGGGGCCCGTGCGGCCATATTTTGAAAATGTAAGGCATGCCGATGCGGTCAGCCAGATGCTCTATGTGGATACCAAGACCTGGCTTCCGGACGAACTGCTGCTGAAGGCCGACAAGATGACCATGGCGAACTCGGTGGAACTCCGGGTGCCGCTTCTCGATCACAAGCTGCTGGAGTTCGTCGCCGCGTTGCCTTTTGGCTATAAGGTCCGCGGGCTGAAGACAAAGTATATTGCCAAGAAGGTCCTGGCGCGCCGGGTTCCCGGAGAAATCATCAAACGCAAGAAGGCCGGCTTCCCGGTACCGTATGCCGCATGGTTGCGTTCGGAAATGAAGGGCTGGGTTCGGGAGGTCCTTCTCGACGGAAAGAGTCTCGGGCGCGGGTACTTCGATAGCGCCGGCGTAGAAAAGCTCCTATCGGAGAATGCGGCTTCAGGCGGGCACTCAAAAACGCTGTTCACCCTGGTTGCGCTCGAGTTGTGGCACCGGGAGTTCCTGGATCGCCGTGGCTCGTAGCGAAAGACGTTTTCCAGGCCAAGCCATGAAGGGTACGGGACAGACAGCCATCTGCATCATCGTGGAGAACCTGACGGTCCCCGCGGACCGGCGCGTGTGGCAGGAAGCCAACGCGCTGGTTGAGGCCGGGTACTCGGTTTCCATCATCTGTCCCAAGGGGCGCGGATACGGCCGCTCGCGCGAAACGCTGGACGGCATTGAGATATACAGGCATCCCAGCTTCAATTCGGTCGGCGCCCTCGGCCACACCTTCGAGTACGTATGGGCGCTCGCGGCCGAGTTCTATTTGGCGCTG
>JBEKPK010000472.1:0-3581 GCA_049520795.1 Bryobacteraceae bacterium | reverse complement strand
GGCCGAAGCCGGTGCAGACGCCGGCGCGGATCGAAATAGCAGCCATTCACCCGGCGGCGCCGCAAATCGAAGAGCCGAAGCCGGTGGCGCCGGCGCCGGTGATGCGTCCCCGCCGGGCGGCTAGCCTCGTGAGGCGGGTTCCTCGCGAGGCGGCGGTTTCCGAGCCCGAGAAACGGCCGGCGGAGCCGCTGATAGTCAAGCTGCTAACCGACGACCCCAACGTCGTCATTTATTGGATTGCCGATTGAAAAGGAGATTGAGATGAGACGACAATTGCTACACAGCCCCGCGGGCCGGAGCCATCGTAGAGCGGGCTTCCAGCCTGCCATGCCGGCATCCTTGCCGGCATTCTTGTTCCCGACGAGGCGCGTCGCCGGGTTGGGCCTCGAACTCTGGCTGGCGGGGAAGAATGCCGGCATGGCAGGCTGGAAGCCCGCTCTACGCGCGGCCATGCTCTGCCTGGCGCTGCTTCTTCTGGCCCCACTTGCCATGGCTCAGGAACAGAAAAAGGATGAGAAACCGGCTGAACCGCAGGTCCAAAAGCTCTTCGTGCTGAAATACGCCGACCCGAACCAGATCGGGAACCTCGTCAAGGTGTTCACCAGCAACGTGACACCGAACGCGTCCATGCACGCTCTGGCGGTCTCGGCCACGCCGGACGCCATGACCGCCATCGAGGACGCCATCAAGAGGTTGGACGTGCCTTCGGCCGCGCCGCAAAATGTCGAACTGACCGTATACATGCTCGGCGGCGGGTCCGAAAGCGAGAGCCAGGGCGCTCTTCCCAAGGACCTGGACAGCGTGGTCGCGCAACTGAAGAACGCCTTCACGTACAAGAGTTACAGGCTGCTGGACGTGCAGACTGTGCGCACGCGCACGGGCCAACAGGTGGTCGCCAACAGCAACGGAGGTGGCGTGCAGACTGGGGCCTTATCGCGGCCCATTATCACGGAGCTCAGGATCGACTCTGTGAGCATCGGCGCTGAAGGCGCGATCCGAATCAACGGCCTAAAGGATAACAGCAGGGTACCCGTATCCAACGGGGAGGGGAACAACTTCATGTACCAGCAGGTCGGAGTGAACGCCGACCTCGACATCAAAGAGGGGCAGAAAGTGGTGGTGGGTAAGGTGAGCATTAACCCGAACGAGGCCATGTTCCTGGTCCTGACGGCCAAGGTAGCGCAGTAACCGTGTACCCCGTGGCGCAGGCTCTTAGCCTACTGTGTCCGCACTCATGCGGACACGCTTTGCGGGCGAGAACCAAGCGTCGAGACGAGTCTCGACGCGGCAGACTGAGAGTCTGCGCCACGAACTCTAGTCCTTGATCTTTTCGTCCCGTTCGATTTTTCCGTCGCGGATGTGGATTACGCGGTGAGCGTGGAGGGCGATGTCGTGCTCATGGGTGACCAGAATGATGGTGTTGCCCTGCTGGTGCAGCCGCTCGAATAGGCCCATGATTTCGTTGCCGGTCGCCGTATCGAGGTTCCCCGTCGGCTCGTCGGCCAGCAGAATCGAAGGGTTGTTCACCAGGGCGCGGGCCACGGCCACGCGCTGGCGCTGGCCGCCCGATAGCTCGCTGGGCTTGTGATACATGCGCGCTTCCAGATCCACCGCGCGCATGGCCATTTTGGCCTGCTCGATGCGCTTCTCGGCGGACAGGCCGGCATAGATCAGCGGCAGTTCCACGTTGTGCAGCGAGGTGGCGCGGGGGAGCAGGTTGAAGGTCTGGAACACAAAGCCGATTTCCCGGTTCCGGATGCGCGCCAGGTCGTCGTCCGACATCTCGCTGACCAGGTTCCCGTTGATATAGTACAGACCGCTTGAAGGGGTATCCAGGCAGCCGATCAGGTTCATCAGGGTGGATTTGCCGGAGCCCGACGGGCCCATAATGGCGCAATACTCGCCCTTGTTGATCAGCAAATCGACGCCCGACACGGCGTGGATCTCCTGATCGCCCATGATATAGGTCTTCCGCAGATCGAAACAGCGGATGACCACCCCGTCCCGCTTTAGCTGCTCGCCCTGCCGCAACAGCTCTTTCTTGTTTTGCTTTTCTGCCACCACTGCCATCTGAAAGGTTCTCGTTTCTTAGGTCTTTTTCTGCTCTTCCGGAGTCGTATTATCCACTTTGACCTGGGTCTCGTTGCGGATGGTCCGGATCACCTGATACGTCCCTGTAATGATCTCATCGTTCGCGTTCAGGCCGTTCAATACCTCGATGTCTGTTGCCCCGGTGATTCCGGTCTCCACCTTGTGGAAAGTGGCCTTTCCGCCGCTGATGACAAAAACGCCCTGAATCTCTTCCTTTTTCGCCTTTTCCGCGGCCGGATCGGTCTTGGTGGCCGCTTGCGCGCCGCCGGACGCGGTGGTTTTCGGCTCCAGCTCGCCCTTCTGGCGGACAGTCAGCGCTTGTATCGGAATAGTAAGGACGTTCTGACGGGTGGCTGTGGTTATCTTTGCGGTGCAAGAAAGTCCGGGGCGGGCTTCTTCAGGGGGATTGTCCAGGACAACCACAACCTTAAAGTCCTTGGCTTCCTGGCTGGAGATGGCGCTCTCGGAGGCCGCCTGGCCGGTGGAGCGGAGGATGGCGGTGTTGCCGATCTCGGTGACGTGGCCCTTGAAGGTCTTATTGGGCACGGCGTCGATGGTGATTTCGGCCGGCTGGTTCAGGGCGACATTGACAATGTCGGTCTCGTCCACCTTCACCTCGGCGGTGATCAGCGACATGTCCGCAATGGTCATAATCAGGGTACCGGCCTGGTTCTGGAGGCCGGGTACCACCGTCTCGCCGGCGCGCACGGGCAGGTTCGTGACCATGCCATCGATCGGGGAAAAAGAGTTGCGTTTCTCTAATATATCGTTGAAACGAGTGAGGTTAGCCTTGGCCTGCGCGATGCGTCTTTCGGAAGACGCGAGGTTTGCCTGGGCCTGTTCGCGTTGGGCCCGCGACTGGGCCAGCCGCATTTCGGCCTGTGGCACGGCGGCCTTCTGCGACTCATAGGTGTACTTCTTTAGATCCAGGTCCTGCCTGGCGAGCAACTGCTCGTTATATTGGGCCACGGCGCGATCATAGTCCAATTTGGCTTTGTCGAGATCGGCCTTGCTCTGCTCGATGGCGGCCTGCGACAACTCGATGCTCTGATCGGCGGCCTTCACGGCGGCTTCGCTGGCGGCGGCATCGGCCTCGGCGGAGCTTAGGGTGGCCTTTTGCGCATCGAGATCCGCCAGCGGCTGCACGTTCTCGATCTTGGCCAGCAACTGGCCTTTTCGGACGTGGTCGCCTTCCCGGACCAGGATTTCCGTGAGCTCGCCCACCGCGTTGGCGCCGATATTGATGTAATTCTTGGGCTTAATCTCTCCGGAGGCAGTCACCTGACTGGTCAGGTCGGCGCGGGCCACCCGGCCGGACTGCACCGTGACCACGCCACGCTGGGCGTAGACGACGCTGGCCCACACGCCAATCGCCGCCACGGCGACCACGGACACGGTAATCAGAATCTTCCACTTGGTCTTCACGACGCAAACTCTCCCTATTCCTGTCTCTGCTTTAGACGCGAATTGGCCGACGGGAGTTCAATTCT
>JBEKPK010000471.1:0-3598 GCA_049520795.1 Bryobacteraceae bacterium | reverse complement strand
CGTGGTGGGCCTTCTCATCGACCGCGAGTTGGTGGATGAGGTCCCGGTTGGAGCGAAGGCGGAGTTGGTGCTCGACCAGACCCCCTTCTATGCCGAATCCGGCGGCCAGGTGGGCGATCGCGGCGCGCTCTATTCGGCGGATGGCCGCAAGGTGGCCGATGTGGAGGGCGTCTTCCCCGGCGTGCCCGGCTTGACCGTGCATCGCATTGTGGCGCTTGCTCCGCTGCGCCGCGACGATGTGCTGCGCGCCCAGGTGGCCGCGCCGCTGCGCGACGCGACGCGCCGCAACCACACCGCGACGCACCTGCTGCACGCCTCGCTCCGCCAGGTGCTGGGCCCGCACGTCAAGCAGGCCGGCAGCGTAGTCGAGCCCGCCCGCCTGCGCTTCGACTTTACCCATTACGCCGCCATGGACCGGCCGGAAATCGACGAAGTCGAGCGCCTCATGAACGAGCAGATTTTGCGAAACAGCGCCGTGGCAACCGACGTCCTGCCCCTGGAACAGGCCATTGCCACCGGCGCCATGGCGCTGTTCGGCGAGAAATACGGCGATGAGGTTCGCGTGGTTTCCGTACCCGGCTTCAGCCGCGAGCTGTGCGGCGGAACGCATGTCACCCGCACCGGCGATATCGGCGTCTGCAAGATCGTCTATGAAGGCAGCATTTCGGCGGGCGTGCGGCGCATCGAAGCTATCACCGGGGAAGGGGCGCTGCGGCAGTATCAGGAATCCGCCGGCGCGCTACGCCGCTTGGGCGATCTGGTCAGGGCCCCGGAAGCGGAAATCGTCGAGCACGTGGAAAGGCTGCTAGCCGCGGAGCGTGCTCTCGGCCGGCAGGTGGAACATCTCAAAACAAGGCTGGCGCAGGCCGCCGCCGGCGCGCTGGAGGCCCAGGCGCGGACCTTCCACGGGGTCAAGGCGCTGGCGGCGCGCGTGGACGGTATGGACCGCCAGCAAATGCGCGGCCTCGCCGATTCGCTGCGCAACAAGCTGAAGACCGCCGTGGTGGTGCTGGCCGCCGTCGAGGACGGCAACGTGGCCATAATTTCCGCCGTCACCAAGGATCTGATGGCCAAGGTGCATGCCGGAAAACTGGCGGGCGCGGTGGCGCAGGCGGTGGGCGGCAGGGGCGGAGGCCGTCCCGACATGGCCGAAGGCGGAGGCAATGACGCCACGGCCCTCGATGCCGCGCTCGACAACGTCTACCGGGATCTGGAAGGCAAGCTGTAACGGCGGCCCGCCGATGGGTCCTCACGCCTCCGGCAGCATTTCCGTCAGGTGCCGGATCAGCTCGGAGGGGAAGAACGGCTTGCGAAGGAACCTCACTTGCCCGACTTTGCCTAGCGGCGGAGCCTCTTTTGCGTAGCCCGAAATCATCAGGACCAAGGCTTCGGGGTGCAGGGCGAGCACGCGCTCGGCCAGCCTGCCGCCGTCCATTCCGGGCATGTGTACGTCGGAGATCAGCACGTGCACTGGCTCGCGCTCGCAGATTTCCAGGGCTCCGGCGGCGTGCGGCGCCACCAGCAGATGGATGCGCCGAGGGCGAAGCATGCGCTCCACCAGCCGCAGCACCTGCGGCTCGTCATCCACAATCAAGACTGTCCGCGGTAGATCTTCCATCCAATAATTCGATTCTACGGGCGGGCGAAGGGTTCGCGCAATCGCACTTGGATGGGCGAAAGGGCCAGGGTTGACAGGCGGAAGCGCCTGTCCCACAATTCCGGCCGCTGCCAAATGTAAAAACTCCAGTGACGGGCGGAAGCGCCTGTCCTACCTCGATGGCGCGCGGGTCTATCCACCGGTCGCGAATTCTGCGAGAATTGCAGGCAGTTGCGTCATACTCAAATATGCCCTGCCTGTTGCTGATTGTGGTCCTGGCCTTCCCGAGGATTGTGCTGGCCCTCATGTTCCTGTTCTCGAACTATCTGGGGCGGGCCTACGATAACCTGATCGTGCCGATCCTCGGTTTTGTATTTCTTCCGATCACCACCATCGTTTATGCCTGGCTGATGAATACGGGAAGGCCCATCCACGGAATCAACCTGCTGGTCCTGATTGTCGCCGCGGTCATCGACGCCGGCGCGCTGGGCGGCGGGGAGCGGCGCAGGCGCGGGCGCTGACGTCACGGAGAAACTCATGATTCACACGCGATTCGCCGCCGGCGCGGTTATGGGCTTGCTGGTTCTGGCCTCCTGTTCCCAGCCGCCGGCCAGGAAAGGAACTTCGAACGTGGAAAAGAAGGCTTACGGGAATATGCCCGATGGCGCGCCCATCGACATCTACACGCTGACCAATGCGAAAGGGATGCAGGCCGCCATCATCACTTATGGAGGAGCCGTGGCTTCGCTCACCGCGCCGGACCGCGCCGGCAAGTATGCGGACGTGGTTCTGGGCCCGGACAGCCTGGATGGCTGGATGAAGCAGACGGCCTACCTGAATGCCCTGATCGGCCGCTATGGGAACCGCATCGGCCATGGCAAGTTCACCCTCGGCGGTAAGCAGTATACGCTGCCGAAGAACGACGCCGACAACACCCTGCACGGCGGTCCGGCGGGCTTCGACAAGCGCGTATGGACAGCCGCGGAGGCTCAGAGCGCCGAAGGCCCCGCGCTGGAGCTCTCTTATACCAGCAAGGATGGCGAAGCCGGCTTCCCAGGGAACCTCACCGCCAAAGTGGTCTACACCCTGACCGACAACAACGAGCTGAAAATCGACTACACCGCCACCACCGACAAAGAGACCGTGGTCAACTTGACCAACCATTGCTATTTCAATCTGGCGGGCCAGGGAGAAGGCGATATCCTCCAGCACCAGGTGACCATTAATGCGGACCGCTTCACGCCCGTGGATTCCGGCCTGATTCCCACCGGGGAACTGCGCCCGGTGGCGGGCACGCCGTTCGACTTCACCAAGTCCACGGCCATCGGCGCACGGATTGGACAGGACGACGAGCAGCTCAAGTTCGGCCAGGGCTACGACCACAACTGGATACTGAACAAGGGCGCCGGCGGATTGACCAAGGCCGCCGAAGCGTACGAGCCGGGAACCGGACGCGTCCTGGAGGTGTGGACCACCGAGCCGGCCTTGCAATTCTACACTGGCAATTTCCTGGACGGGACCATCCACGGAAAGGGCGGCAAGACGTATCCGCGGCGCAGCGCGTTCTGCATGGAGACGCAGCACTACCCGGATTCGCCCAACCATCCGGCGTTCCCCAGCACCACCCTGGAACCCGGCGCCACCTATCACACCACCACGGTGTACAAGTTCTCGGCCAGGTAGAACGCCGGTGCGGGCTGTGACGTGACGAACCCCGCGCGCTGTACTATTCCCTCGAGAGACGCCGGCGAACGCTTCCCCTGGTATGAGTTTTTCGCAGGCGGGGGAATGGCTCGTATCGGGCTGGGCAGCCGCTGGGAATGCGTCTTCGCGAACGAATGGCTGCCGGAGAAGGCGACTGCGTACCGGGCCTGTTTCGGCCCCGCGCCGGAGTTGCGGGTGTGCGACGTGGCCGCGCTTTCCGCGGCCGATCTGCCTGGGCGCGCAAGCCTTGTATGGGCTTCCTTTCCGTGCCAGGATCTCTCCCTGGCGGGCAACGGC
>JBEKPK010000470.1:0-3618 GCA_049520795.1 Bryobacteraceae bacterium | reverse complement strand
GAATTTCTGATTGCCATGTGGGACAGGCGGCTCGGCCTGCCAATCAGGGAGACGACCGGGTAATGTGGGACAGGCGCTTCCGCCTGTCAACCCGAGCGAAGCTCGGGCATCGCTCGGGATTGGCAGGCGAAAGCGCCTGCCCCACAATTAGTTACCTGGCTATCTTCGGCTGGATTACGGCTACGCCGATGGCTTTCATCCCTTCCACTAACCGCCCGAACATGGCTTCATCCGCATAAGTTCCCACGATGGCCCCGCCGGACCCCGCGAAGTTAGCGGTAGCCCCGGCGCGCCGGGCGGTGTGGATCATCTCGATGTTGCCCTGTCCGATGCGATAGATGCGCGCGCGCAAATCGAAATTGGCGTCGATGAGTTCACCGAGCGAGCCATAATCGCGCTCCAGCAGACACGTCTTGCCGCGCTCGGCGTAACCGGCCCAGGTTCGCATGGCCTCCACAACCTCGGGCTCGCCGCGGTTCCAGCGCTCCCGGATACGGTTGTGGAACACCTCCGTGCCTTCGCTCAAGGAAGTCCGGTAAGCCACGTATATGGCGGGCAAGAGGCCGGGATCCAGGGGCTCGTATTCGCCGTAACCGCGCGACTCCATCAAGTCACGCGAAAAGTCCATATAGACTAACCCTTGATAGGCCTGGGCCACGCGGTCCTGCAGTCCGGCCGGCACGTCCAACTCCCGCGTCTCGGTTTCGAGGACGAGATTGGCCTGAATCGGCAGCGGGATTTCCAACCCGAAGTACTGGCACAGGGCGCGCAGCGCGGCTGTTACGATGGCGCTCGATCCTCCCAGGCCGAGTCGCTGCGGAATATTCGATTCGTATTCCAGGGTGAAGTTCCGGTCCTCGAGCTCGATACCGAGCGCCTGACAGTAATCCATCAACCGCACAATCAATGCCTGAATGATCCGAATCCCGCCATAATAGCCGCGCCAGCGGGTGGTTCGATACAGATCTTCGAGGTTCTCGAATATGGGCAGGTCCGCCTTGGATGGCCGTATCTCGAGGCGGCCGCTCGGATAGAGCAGAACGCGGGCGCGAAAGTTCGACAAGGCGAACGAAATCGTCTTTCCAAAGTAACCGTCGCTGGGATTCCCCAACAGGCCGGCGCGCGCATATCCATAAGTCTCGATCATCCTTGGTTTCGCTCCCCCGAGTCGATCAGGATGGTAACCGGGCCGTCGTTCGACAGAGTCACCTGCATGTGGGCCTGAAAGACCCCGGTCCGCACGGGAACCTCGCGCTCCGCCGCGGATTCCACGAAGTAATTGTAGAGGGTCAGGGCCTGTTCCGGGGGCGCGGCCCTGTCGAAGCTGGGGCGCCTGCCCCGTCGGCAGTCTCCGTACAAGGTAAACTGGGAGACAATCAGCAGGCTTCCGCCGGCTTCGCTCACACTTCGATTCATCTTTCCGGCGTCATCCGGAAATATCCGCAGGCCGAGCAGTTTTTCGAGCAGGTAATCGGCGTCGGAAATGGAGTCCGTCCTGGCGATGCCTAGAAACACCAGCAAACCCTTGCCCAAGGAAGCCACGATGTCTTCGCCTACTGTCACCCGGGCCTCTCTTACACGCTGGACTAGGATTCGCATCTTCGCGGGACTCCGACTGGTGTCCTGGCATTATCTTGACACAGAACCCAAGCCACTATGTTATAGTATGCGTGGTGAACTTATGGCGAGAGGCAAGAAATTGGAAGATTTGACGACGTTACGGATGGCCTTGGTGGGTTACCAGGTCGAAAAACAAAAGATCGAGGCAAGAATCGCGGAGATTCAGGCCCAACTGGCGGGCAAGGTTGTTGCAGCGCCTGCAGCCGCGGCGGAGAAGAGCGCCGCTCCGAAGCGGGTCTTGAGCGCGGCCGCACGCAAGCGCATTGCCCAGGCGCAGAAGAAGCGCTGGGCCGAGCACCGCAAGCGCATGGCTGCGGCGGCCAAGGCATAACAGCGCCGATTTATCCAATGATGCCCGTGCGCCGTTCCGCATAGGGGCTGTTACTCCGACCGCTCCCCGACGGCCGCGGCTCGCCAGCGTGTTATCGGACCCGGGCCAAGAGAGCGCCCCGCTAGGGAGTGGCCGGGTAGCGGCCAGTATCCGGCAGGGGATTCAAGAGCGCGGTCAGGGGCGCGCGCGGACGCTCGGCTGCTGTTACCATCGGGGAATGGGTCAACTCAGCCGCATCGGCGTGGCGATCGACTCGGAGCTGCTCGAGAAATTCGACAGCATGATCGCCCAGCGAGGCTACACGAACCGCTCCGAGGCGTTCCGCGACCTCATCCGCGACGAACTGGTGGAAAAGGCCTGGCAATCGCCGGAAAGTCCGGTGGTGGGAACGGTCACCCTGGTCTACGATCACCATGTCCGCCTGCTCAACGAGAAACTCACCTCCCTGCAACACGACTTCCATCGTTCGATTCTCTCCACTCTGCACGTGCACCTGGACCACGATCACTGCCTGGAGGTTCTGGTGGTGCGGGGCCAGGCCGGCGAAGTGCAAAAGGTGGCCGACACGATCATCAGCACCAAGGGCGTGAAGCACGGCCGGTTGACTATCACCAGTTCGGGAGCGGAGCTGAAATGATTGTGGGGACGGGCGTGGATCTGGCCGAAGTGCCGCGCATCCGCGCCTCCATCGAGCGCTTCGGGGCCCGCTTCGTCGACCGCATCTACACCGCCGCGGAAATCGCGTATGTGGAGCGCAAGGCCAATAAGTACGAACGCTACGCCGCGCGTTTCGCCGCCAAGGAAGCGGGCATGAAAGCCATCGGCACGGGCTGGCGGCGGGGCGTCAGGTGGCAGGATTTCGAAGTGGCTAACCTGCGCTCCGGCAGGCCGACTCTGCGCCTGCACGGGGTGGCGGCGCGCTTCGCGGAGAAGCTCGGCGTGCGCAACATCTCGCTGTCTCTGACGCATACGCGGGAGCTGGGCATGGCGCACGTGATACTGGAAGACTGAGGAAGCGCCGAATGAAGGTAGCCTACGACCCCGAAGTGGACGTCCTCAGCGTCCTGCTGAGCGACGCGCCGATCGCGGAAAGCGATCAGGACAAACCCGGCGTCATCCTGGACTACGACGACAGCGGCAACATGGTGAGCTTCGAGATTCTGGACGCTTCGAAGCGCATGGCGAATCCCATGTCCGTGGAGTACGCGGTCACGACGCCCCTTCGCCGGCCGGCCTGATGGGAAGTTGTGGAGAGACAATTTGGGCTTAGCGTTGCTGGCGGCCGGGGCTTCGCGGACTTATCGCCGTGCGGTTCCGGCCGCCACTGATTTGAGCGGCGCTTCGGGGGCATTGGAATCGCTGGATGGCAACCCTTACCCGCCGATTCGCGCATAGGCCGGCGAGCGTACCCGCCGCTCCTACTGTACTGCCATGCTCTTCGATACCCGACTATCCGCGTCCTGAAGAACCGAACGGAAACCGTCCGGCGCTAGAGACCCGGGAGGATCACACTCGCGTGGGGTGTTATAGAACCAGTTCTAAAGTCTCCCGTCGGGATCATCTGTCAGTGACCTCCGTAAGGCTTTATGGCTCCGGGAGTTCGATATCAACGCAAAGCAACGCATCTTGGCCAAGATGAGAATGGGCCGCGGCCGGGCTTGCGCGAG
>JBEKPK010000469.1:0-3627 GCA_049520795.1 Bryobacteraceae bacterium | reverse complement strand
ACTACGCCTTGCGCTTCGGCTACGGTTGCCGTCATCGGCTCCGATTGGCTCCTTTCATCCAACAAGACTCTGCCCATGCTGGGCACACCTTGCCGCCGGCCTTCTGGCCGGCGTTCCTCGCGCCGGCGCCCCGCTACCGCTCCGGCCCCACAAGCCGCTCCACGTTCCGCACAAACGCCTGCAGCGCCTCCCGGTCCGCCGCCTGCCACTTGAGCACTACGAAGTATTGGCCCCGGCTGAAGAAAACCGTGTCCGCCGAGGGCCGCCAGCGCTGCGCCAGTACGGCGCCGGTGGCGGATGACGTCAATTCGTAGGCGCGCGCTGCGAGCTTGCCGGGGCCGCCGTACTCGGCCACCGTGAGGCGCCGCACCGCCGTGCGCGGCACCGGATCGGGAGCCTCCGAAACCGGCCTCTCGGCCAGCGCCGTGCGGCGCCAGCCGCCGTCCATGGATTCGAGGAACAGCGCCACCGGCGGCGCACTCTTTTGGCAGCCCTCCAGCGCCAGCGGGAGTAGTATCCAAATGCGGCGCGTCATCAGCTTCGATTGTGGCACGCGCCCGTGAAACGGGGGATGCTACC
Source organism: Bryobacteraceae bacterium (assembly GCA_049520795.1). Taxonomy (GTDB): domain Bacteria; phylum Acidobacteriota; class Terriglobia; order Bryobacterales; family Bryobacteraceae; genus BOG-224. The sequence goes on along the minus strand of JBEKPK010000469.1, from coordinate 3,048 downwards.
ATCGGGGTCTATGGCAAAGTTCAAGCTGGCCGGGCGCCGCGCCAAGAAGACGGGCGCGCCCGCCGCGGGACTTCCCTGCGTCATTCTGGTGCTCGTCGGTATTGCGTTGCTCATGCTCTTCATGTACTTCGTACTCAAATCCTCCGCTCCGGGGTAATCATGCGGGCCGATAACAGGCTGCCTGGGCAATTGCGCCCGGTGGAAATCGTCACCAGCTACCTGGTCACCGCGGAAGGCTCCGCCCTGATCAAAGTGGGAAACACCCAGGTGCTGTGCGCCGCCAGCGTGGAAGAGGTGGTGCCTTCGTTCCTGCGAAACACCGGCAAGGGATGGGTCACCGCCGAGTACTCCATGCTGCCGCGCGCCACCGCCAAACGCACTCAGCGCGAGGTCGCCAAGGGCAGGCCCTCCGGACGGACCCACGAAATTCAGCGCCTGATCGGCCGCTCCTTGCGCGCGGTGGTCGACATGGCGGCGCTCGGCGAGCGCACCGTGACCATCGACTGCGACGTGCTCCAGGCCGATGGCGGCACGCGCACCGCCGCCATCACCGGCGCCTTCGTGGCTCTGGCGCTGGCCATCCGCCAGCTCATGGAATTCCGGGTCCTCAGGCGATCGCCGCTCCGCGATTACGTGGCCGCCACCAGCGTCGGGCTGTTAAAGGGAGAGCCCCTGCTCGACCTGTGCTACGAAGAAGATTCGCAGGCCGACGTGGATATGAACGTCGTCATGACCGGCTCTGGGCGCTTTGTGGAAGTCCAGGCCACCGCCGAACACACGCCCTTCGACGACTCGCAGATGGCCAGCCTGATACAACTCGCGCGCGTCGGCGTGGCCGAGCTGATCGAGATTCAGAAAAAGGTGGCGCGCATTTGATCCGCCTCTACTGCGCCACGGGCAACCCCGGTAAGCTCGGCGAGTTCCGGCTCGCGGCCGCCCAGGCGCCGGTCTCTATTGAGCTTCTGCCCGGGTTTTCCAGTATTCCTCCGCCCGTCGAGGACGGCGCAACTTTCGAGGAAAACGCCACGCTCAAGGCCCTGTACTACGCGCGCGAGGCATGTAAGGCAGGCGCTTTCGCCTGCCAACCGGCTCCTTTTATTCTTTTCGCCGACGATTCGGGCCTCGAGGTGGACGCCTTGGGCGGCGAGCCGGGAGTCCGCTCCGCCCGTTACTGCGGCCATCACGGCGACGACCAGGCCAACAACCGCCTGCTCCTCGAAAAACTGCGCGGCGCCCAGAACCGCACGGCCCGCTTTGTCTGCGCCGTGGCATTGGTGGAAGACGGCCGCCTGCGCGGCGTCTACCGGGGCGCGGTGGAAGGCGCCATCCTCCACGAGCCTCGCGGCTCCGGAGGTTTCGGATACGATCCGCTCTTTTACTACCCGCCCTTCGACTGCACCTTCGGCGAAGCCGGCGCAAGGGACAAATTCTCCGTCAGCCATCGAGGCGAAGCCCTGCGCGCCATGCTGGCGGATGTACAAGGCGATCGGAAGACGGCCTGAAGGCATTTCTTTCCTTGTTTCAGCCCGGACCTGCGAATCCGGCAGAAATAGTAGGGCGGACCCCCTGGTCCGCGCATAGGCGTTAAACTAAGCCCCGACCGGGGCGTGGCTTTCTCAGGCGGGGCAACCTCCGTTTGTATCAGGGCGCGGCTTGAGCCGTGCCGAAAAGATTCGCACAATCATGGGCTTTAGCCCCTGCGCCTACCCGTTCCGCATCAGGGGCTAAAGCCCGACTCTCACTCTACGGCACGGCTCAAGCCGTGCCCTGATACGAAGCCAAAGGGCCTTACTTTAACGCTTATGCCTGGTCCGCGCGGGTCCCCCTGGGCCTCGCTGTTCTCTTGGAGAATCGGGTGAGTGCCGCCGTCCACAAGCCGGCCAGGGGGCCGGCCGCGGACCAGGGGGTCCGCCCCACCATCTGTCCAGGCGCCCGGAAATGGGAACATCGGATGCCGTCATCCCGCATATCTCACACTCCACCCTCCGATGTGGGACAGGCGCTTCCGCCTGTCAACCCGAACGAAGCTCGGGCGCCGCCTACCGAAGCCGGTTGGCAGGCAAGAACGGGTCGGCCCCAACTGCGCGATTTTCTTGCCGACTAGCAGTTTCACCTGGCGCCTGCCCGCGCCCAGGCTGACGCCCATTGGATCCCCCCACGGGAACGCCGGCCAAAACGCCAGCGGCAGGCCCAAAGCCCGCCCTCACCCACGCTAAAATATTCCCTTCGTGCCCACCGCCGATACGCCACGCCTCGAGCGCGGTCTGGGGCAGCTCCAGGCCACCGCGCTCAACATGTGCAACATGGTGGGGGTCGGCCCGTTCATCACCATCCCCCTGATTCTCGGCGCCATGGGCGGCCCGCAATGCATGTTGGGGTGGCTGGCGGGCGCGGTCTTGGCGCTTTCCGACGGCTTGGTGTGGAGCGAGCTGGCGGCCGCCATGCCCGGTTCGGGCGGCACGTATCTTTACCTGCGCGAGGCGTTTCGCGACCGGAAATGGGGAACCCTCCTGCCGTTCCTGTTCATCTGGCAGTTCATTTTCAGCGCGCCGCTCGAAATCGCCACCGGGTATATCGGCTTCGCCCAGTACCTGAGCTACTTCCGGCGCTCCATGTCGGCCTGGGAAATCAAGCTGGTGGCGGCCGCGGTGGGAATCGCGGTGATCGCCCTCCTGTACCGGCGCATCGACGCCATCGGCCGCATGACGGTGGCCCTGTGGATCGGCATGCTGCTCACCGTGGGAGCGGTGATCGTGAGCGGCCTGACGCATTTCCACCCCGCGCTGGCTTTCGATTTCCCGGCCAACGCGTTCAGCTTCACGCGCGGCTTTTTCCTGGGGCTGGGCGGCGCCACCCTCATCGCCATGTACGATTATCTGGGCTACTACGACATCTGCTACGTGGGCGGGGAGGTGCGGCGGCCCGAACGCGTCATCCCGCGGGCCATCCTCTATTCCGTGATTGCGGTGGCGCTGATTTACGCGGCCATGAACCTCTCGATTATCGGCGTGGTTCCGTGGCGCGAAGCCCTGCATTCGAAGTTCGTCG
>JBEKPK010000468.1:0-3629 GCA_049520795.1 Bryobacteraceae bacterium | reverse complement strand
CGCGAGGTGCCCACGTATTGCGAGAGCAATTCGTGGGTGAACGGAACCATGCGAATCGCGCCGTCCTCTTCGGGCGATCCCAGCCGCTCCGAAAAGCGGATCAGCGAACGCGCCAGACGCCGCGCGATGTTATCCACCGAGAAACTCTCGATGCGGTGGGTAAACTCGATGGTGCGCTGGACCAGGATCTGCAACAGGGCCACCGCCAGGCGCGGCCGTTTCATGATGATCTCTTCGATTTCCGAAGTGCTCCAGGTCATCAGTTTGGTATTCTCAATCGCGGTGGCTTGCTCGGAGCGATGCGGCAGGTTGAGAAACGCCGATTCCCCGAAGAACTCGTCGGGCTGATAGATATCCACCACCACCTGATGACCGTCGTCCGCCAGGCGGGAGACCTTGACCTTGCCGTCGATAACCAGGTAAATGGCCGTCGACGGCTGATCCTGGTTGTAAATCATCTGGCCCTTCCGATACTCCGCGATGCTGGAGCATGGAAGGTGCGCCAAAGGGTCTTCGAGCGGTTTCTGATTCGTCAACGCTAGGGGACTACCGGATGCCATTTATTATCCCTCCTCCACACGGTCTCTCATTTCCCGGCTTGCGGCGATTCCGGCGCGCAAACGTCGCTGACCGCCACGACGCTGCGAACCCGGAACAGGGGACGAGCGCCGCCCGGGATGGAAGTCCCCCGCACGGTCACCTTATGCCCCAGATGCTTGGCGAAGCCATCTTGTGGGAATCCCTCCGCCGCCAAATCCGCAATCGGACTCAATGTATGATCGTCCACCAATACGAACCGGCCATCCTGTTCGTCCACGCAACCGGTAAGAGAAGTTCCCCCCGATTTGGGCGCGGACTTGGTCGGCTGCTTCTTTTCCTGTGCACCCACGGGTCCGGCCGCGACAGCAGTGTTCCCCGTCCAAGCGCCCGAAAAGACGAGAAACACGACCAAAACCGCGATACACGTCCTGCAATACATTTCGACATTCCCGCAGGCGGCAAATAGCACTTCGCGTGCCAAATCATACTTCAGATCGATACTGTAATGCAACTGGTTTGCGATGAGATGCGAGCCCTCGGGCTGAAAAGCGCCGCGGACTATGGTGGGCAAATGCACGGTTGCGGCGATTTCACCTCCGGCAGTCTCCCTCGCCGTGCTTTCGCGCACACTTGCCGGCGGCGGCGGGCGCCGGCAACGGGAACCAGCCGCGGCGAGTTATGAAATCGCGAATTTTGGGATTCCGATATCATGGAGGAGTGCTTGCCGCTCATCGCGGTCTGCTGGCGCTCCTCACGTTCCCGGCCCTCCTGACGGCGCAGGATCATCGGGCCCCGGCGGGGAATCGTCCGGCCATGCGAAAACCCGCCGCCGCCATCCTCCCCGGCGGCCGCATCATCGCTCCGGCGGGCGTCTGGCTTCCCACCGGGCCCGGCGCTTTCGGACTGGCGGTGAGCGCCTCCGGAAAAGCGTTCGCCACCGCCAACGGCGGCCCGGGCGTGAATTCCGTCACGGTTTTGGAGCGCGACAAGAACGGGCGCTGGCAGGTTCGCCAGTTGAACGCGAGGAACTCCGACGAAGATATCGAGACAGATTGGCGGGGCGTCTCGCTGGGCTTGGCTTTTTCGGGCGAGCGCGCCGTTTTTGCCTCCGAAGGCAACAGCGGCCGCATAATCTTGCTCGATTGGGGAGGCGACCGGCGGCGGACCATCGAGCTCAACCGGGGCGAATTCAAAGACAGCTACTCCGGCGACCTGGCATTCGACGCCTCCGCGGGCCTGCTCTACGCCGCGGACCAGGCGAATTTTCGCGTGGTGGTGATCGAAACACGCTCCCGCCAGGCGATCGCTTCGGTTCGCGTGGGACGGCTGCCGTTCGCGCTGGCGCTTTCGCCCGACCGGCGGAAGCTGTACGTCGCCAACGCAGGCATGTTTCAGTACCGCCCCATTCCCGGCGCCGATCCACTGGACGCGCGCGCCACCGGCCTGCCGTTTCCCGCGTTTGGATTCCCCAGCCCGGACGCCGCCAACGGCGCCCGCCGAACCACCGGGCGCGGTCTCGTGGACGTGCCGGGCCTCGGAGACCCGAACGCGCGCGAATCCAACTCCTTGTGCGTGGTGGATGTCTCCGATCCCTCGGCGCCGAAGGTCGAGGCCTTCGTCTCTACGGGCGTGCCCTTCGGGAAAGAAAGCGCCGGTGGAAGCAGCCCGTCCGGAGTAGTGGCCACCGCGGACCGGGTGTTCGTTTCCAACGCCAACGACGACTCCATAACCGTGATCGACGCTCGTACCAACCGCGTGGAAGCGGAGATTCCCATTCGCATTCCCGGCCTCGAAGGGCTGCGCGGCGTGCTGCCGGTAGGCTTGGCGTACCAGGAAGACGCCGGGCGGCTGCTGGTGGCCGAAGCGGGCATCAACGCGGTGGGCGTGATCGACGTGAAAGGACGCCGCGTGCTTGGCCACATCCCCGTAGGCTGGTTCCCCACCCGCGTGGCCCTAAGCGGCGGCGAGATCCTGGTGGCGAACGCCAGGGGAAACGGCTCGGGGCCGAACGATCCCGACCACGCCCAGCCGCGCCTGGGCTCGGTTTCCCTATTCCCGCCGCCCAGCGATGCGGAGCTGGCCGCCGACAGCGATTTCGTCATGCGGGCGAATGGCTTCCGGGAGCGCGCCGGCGCGCCTCCGCCGCTGCCCGCTGGCGTCCGGCGCGTGGTCCTGATCGTCAAGGAGAACCGCACCTACGATGAAGTTCTGGGAGATATTCCCGCAGCCTCGAACGGGCCGGCCATGTGGGCCCCCACGCTGGCCCGCCTGGGAACCCGCGGTTTTGTGGACGGCCGCCGCCAGCGGTTAAGCATCAAGGATATCAATGTCACCCCCAATCATCACGCCATCGCCGGCCAGTGGGTTTTCAGCGACAACTTCTACGCCGATTCGGAGGTCAGCGTGGATGGCCACCATTGGCTGGTGGGCGCGTATCCCAACGCGTGGACCGAGAGCTCGCTCCAGGCGGCCTACAGCCCCGGCAAGAAGGAATTCCGCCTGGGGGATGCGCCCGGACGCCTGATATTCGCCGGCGCCGATGCCTCCGTCCATCCCGAGGAGCAGGAGCAGGGCGGGACGATCTGGCATCATTTCGCACGCCATGGAATTTCTTTTCTGAATTTCGGGGAGGGCTTCGAGCTGGCCGGCGTGGACGAAGGCAAGGAGCTGGAGCCCACCGGCGCCCGCTTTCTCACCAACGTGCCCATGCCGGAACCGCTCTACTCCAATACGTCGCGCCAGTACCCGGGGTTCAACATGAACATCCCGGATCAGTACCGCGCCGCGCAGTTCATCCGCGAGATCGACGAACGTTTCGTCAAGACGGGAGCCGAGCTGCCGCGGTTTATCTTCATTCACCTGCCCAACGACCACATGGCCGCCGCCCGCCCCGAAGACGGCTACCCCTACGAGGAATCGTTCGTGGCCGATAATGACCTGGCCTTGGGCCGGATTCTCGAATACCTTTCAGGCACCAAGTGGTGGAAGGAAATGGCGGTGTTCGTGACCGAGGACGACCCGCAGGGCGGGGTGGACCACGTGGATGCGCATCGCACCGTCCTGCTGGGCGCCGGCCCGTGGTTCAAGCG
>JBEKPK010000467.1:0-3650 GCA_049520795.1 Bryobacteraceae bacterium | reverse complement strand
GTCTCAGCCTGCCGGAACGTCTCGATTTCCATCCCAAATGTAGTGCAGACTCAGCGGTAGCCTAAACTCATTCTGAACGGGTTAGCCGAGTTTTCCACAGTTTCGTGACGAACTTGGGCTAGGACGCCTATACTAAGAAGGCCCTAATTGAGGGCTGGAGGGACCCATGGCCGCCAAAAAGGTTCCGCTCCCGGGCAGCCAACGGCGTCCGGTGGGCACGCGTGTAGGCGAGGTGCCGAACGACGAAGTCGTCGAAGTTTCCGTAATTCTCAAACCGAGAGCGCCCATGGCGGCGCCTCACACCGGCGGCGCCACAGTAACGCGGGAAGAATTCGCCGCCAGATATGGCGCCGATCCGGCAGCCATCGAACAGGTCAAGGCATTCGCCAAGGAGTTCCACCTCACCGTGACCGAAGTCGCGCCCGAGCGCCGCACGGTCAAGCTGGAAGGATCCGCGGCCGATATGTCGAAGGCCTTCGACGTTCCATTTGAACGCTTCGAAGTCGAAGGGACCCGATACCGGGCGCGCACGGGCGCGGTCAACGTCCCGGAGGAGATGGCCGGGGCGATCGAGGCTGTGCTCGGGCTGGATAACCGGCCTCATGTCAAGCCCCATTTCCGCCTGCATGTAGCGCACACGCCGAAACCCGACGCGGCCCAGGCGGTCTCCTATTCGCCGCGGCAGGTTGCGCAGCTCTACCAGTTCCCGCCCGGCGCCGGCGGCGCCGGGCAGACCATCGGCATTCTCGAACTCGGCGGCGGCTATCGTCCGGCCGATCTGAAGACCTACTTCGCCTCGATCGGCGTACCGGAGCCCACCGTGATCGCGGTATCGGTGGACAAGGGGAAGAACGCGCCCACCAACGCCAACAGCGCCGATGGAGAGGTGCTGCTGGATATCGAGGTCGCCGGAGCGGTGGCCCCCGGCGCGCGGATTGTGGTGTACTTTGCGCCCAATACCACCAATGGCTTTCAGGACGCGCTCACCACGGCGGTTCACGACGCCGCCAACAAGCCCTCGGTGATTTCGATCAGTTGGGGAGGGGCCGAATCCACCTGGACCCAACAAGCCATGACGGCCCTCGATGCGGCGGCTCAGGACGCAGCCCTGCTGGGCGTGAGCGTCTGCGCCGCGGCCGGCGACGACGGTTCGAGCGACGGTGTGGATGACGGGCAAAACCACGTCGATTTCCCGGCGTCCAGCCCGCACATTCTGGCCTGCGGGGGAACCGACTTGCAAAGCGGCAACGGGACCATCGCGAGCGAGACGGTCTGGAATGACGGGGCACAAGGCGGCGCCACCGGCGGCGGCTTCAGCGTACTGTTTCCCGAGCCATCCTGGCAGAAGAGCGCTGGCGTGAAGCCTCCCGCGGGCGGCGGGCGGGGCGTGCCGGACGTTGCCGGGGATGCCGACCCGGAAACGGGATATCAGGTCCTGGTGGACGGGCAGTCGACGGTGATCGGCGGCACCAGCGCCGTCGCGCCGCTCTGGAGCGGTCTGATTGCCCTGCTCAACCAGAGCCTTGGGAAACCACTGGGATTCCTCCAGCCGGCCCTGTATGGGCTCTCTGCTTCGAAGCACGCATTCCACGACATCACCCAGGGATCAAACGGCGCCTTTTCGGCCGCCCCGGGCTGGGATGCCTGCACCGGTCTGGGATCGCCCTCGGGCCAGAATCTGCTCGCGGCTTTGGGCGGCGGCTCGCAAACACACAAGCCGGGGAGTAAGTCGCGTAAGACTTCCACCACGGTTCGTCGCGGCCGCCGTCCGCCCGCGGCGTAGGCGGATTCAGCCCCTGCGGCCGCCGAAAACGGCCACCTCGAAGAGCTTCAGATAGCAGTCGACGTCGGTGAATCCGGTCTCGCGCAGCCAGGCGCACTGCTCTTCAACGGAGGCCAGAATATTGGCGTTCTTGTCCGGACGCTCATGGTAAAACCGGGCCAATTCTTCGCGGCTCTGCTCCGGGTGATGGCGCTGGAGCGAGTCGAGGAACGTCTCGTCCTGCAGCCAGCGGAGCCATTCGGTGGGCGAGGATACATGCTCGATGTTGACGAACACCCCGCCGGGGCCCAGCAGTTCGAAAATCTCCCCGTAAACCGCGCGCTTCCTCTCGTCCGGCTGATGATGGATCGAGAAGCCCGAGACGATGGCATCGTAAGGAGACCACTCGGCCACCGCGCGCGTCCATGATGGATCGCCGTAATCGGCCAGGACATAGTGGGCCGCAGCGCCGGGGGCGGAGAATCGCGTCCTGGCGGCCTCCAGCATCGGCTCCGAAAAGTCCGCCAGCGCCACCTCGACGCCCGGCAGGCGCTCGACGATGGCCGCCGCCAGGACGCCATCGCCGCAACCGAGGTCGAGTACCCGCCGCACAGGCCGCCCGCAGCCGGCGATAAGGCGGAGCATCACATCGATCTGCTCGAGCGCCAGGGGAAAGGCTCCGCGGATGCCCTCCAGATAGGTTGCCGCCGCGGCTTGCGTCTTCCAGACTTGATCGGCGCGTTCCACCATATTCCCGGCTTGATCCTTGAGTCTTGATATTGCCGGCGCCGTGCCGGCTGTCCGTAAACCAAGCCGGCGCGCCAGCCGTTCCGGAGTGTAACCGAGAATACATGGCCTATGCAATGTGGGGGCTAAAGCCCTCCGGGTGTCCGCGGTTTGCGGCACGGCTGAAGCCGTACCCTGATACAAGACTTCCAACTTCGGGATTCGGGTTTTTCCCTGCGAAATGCGGCGCGGACGCGATTGCAAGGAGCGGTTGCCGGCGGCTGACGTTACTCGCCATCCACCCGGAACGTCCCCAGAAAGCTGCTGCGGCGCTCCGGCGCGCTCCAGGTTTCGCCCAGGCCGCCGCCCTGGTAGGAATTGGCCTCCGCGTAAGCGGGCATGGAGTGGTCGAGCTTCTCGCTAAGGGGCGGATAGTAGATCATCTCGTTGCCGCAGTGGCGGTCCCCTTCGTTGAGCGCGCGGGTCTCCACCGAGGCCAGCGAGCCGGCCGTGAGCCGGGCCGCGCCGCCGTGGATGTTCCCATTCTCAATGGTCAGATCGATGGGAGAGTAATAGACCTTGACCACGTTGCGCAGCAGATCGCCGCCCATGTAGCGGGCGAAACTTTCGAGCGCCGCCCGCTCGGCGTCGCCGGCGCGGCTATCCACGATGAGCACGGCGCGCGCCGGGTTGACCGGTTCGCTCACGTTGCCCAGGGTGTGCTCGGTACGGATCACGCCCACCACCGAAAAGCCCGCCAGGCTCACGCCTTGCCAGCCTCCATGCTCGATCCGCCAGCCGAGCACCGCTTCTTTGCCGTTGATCTCGACTTCGCCGTTGGCGAAGCAAGGCCCCGTCCACACGTCCGCCGTGCGGGCCTCGATGTAATTGCCGTCGATGGCGCGCGCGGGCAGCCCGGCGGCCAGTGAAACCGAAACAGCCATCGCCCCCACGGCGAGGCCGCCAAACACATTCCTCAGCATCCCAGTACTCCTCTATTCCGATTATAGCGAAGGCGGCCAGCCATGGCCTGCCTTGCCATGTGGGGCCAAGCCTTCGGGATCGGGTGGAGTGACGGGGATTGCGCCCCGTCACCCTCCCACACCACCGGACGTGCGGTTTTCCGCATCCGGCGGTTGAACCCAGCCGCCTCAGGTCGCGG
>JBEKPK010000466.1:0-3664 GCA_049520795.1 Bryobacteraceae bacterium | reverse complement strand
CAGCAGGTCACGCGCCACCATCACGTCTTCGGAAGCCGAGGGAATGCCGCGCAGCCCCCAGCGCACCGATTGCGCGCCTTCGTGCATATCTCCACCGGCGCTCAAGCCGGGGTCCTCGCAGTGGTCGATAATCGGCAGGTCGTAAGAGCGCGCAAACTCCATGGCGCGGCGCATGACGCGCGAGTTGGCCACCGGCTGGCCGTCGTCGGAGAGAGCCACCGCGCCGGCTGCTTTCATGGCCCCCATGGCCGACAGTTCCTCACCCGCGCTGCCCTTGGTGATGGCCCCGATGGGAAACACGTTGACCGCGGCCGAGCTGCGGGCGCGTTCCACGATGTAGCCGGTCACCGTGGCGCTGTCGTTCACCGGCTTGGTGTTGGGCATCGCGCAGATGGAGGTGAAGCCGCCGGCGGCCGCAGCGCGCGAGCCGCTCTCGATGGTTTCGGCGTGCTCGAAGCCGGGCTCGCGCAGATGCACGTGCATGTCGATGAATCCGGGCGCCACGATCATTCCGGCGGCGTCGAACGCCTCGGCCCCCGGGGCCGACAGATTCGGCGCCACGCCGGCTATCCGGCCGTCCACGATAAGAACATCGGCGATGCGGTCCGTGTTGGATGCGGGGTCTATGACGCGGCCATTCCGAATGACGATCGACATAGGCTTTATCCAATCACCTTTTCGAGCACCGCCATGCGCACGGCGATGCCGTTTTCCACCTGGTTCAGAATCACCGAGCGCTGGAAGTCGGCCACCTCGGAGGCCAGCTCGCGGCCGCGGTTGATGGGCCCCGGGTGCATCACGATGGCGTCGGGTTTGGCCAGGTCCATGTGCTCCAGGCGCAGTCCGTAGAAGCGGAAATATTCGCTCGCCGGGAAGGAAGCCTCGTGCTGGCGCTCCAGTTGCACCCTCAGCATCATGATGACGTCGGCGCCGCGGATGGCGTCGCGGATATCGGTGGTGAGGCGCACGCCGGGGGCCAACTCCGCCAGTTCCGGCGGCAGCAGCGAGGCCGGCCCGCACAGCACGATGTCCACGCCGAATTTCGCCAGCAGGTGCACGTTGGAACGCGCCACCCGGCTGTGGGCGATATCGCCGATGATGGCCACCCGCAGGCCTTCAAGCGAGCCGCGGCGGTCCAGGATGGTGCGCGCGTCGAGCAGGGCTTGCGTGGGATGTTCGTGCGTGCCGTCGCCGGCGTTGATGATGGGCGTGGGAAGATGGCGCGCCAGGAAGTGAGGGGCGCCGCTGGCGGAGTGGCGCATCACGATGGCGTCGGGGCGCATGGCGGCCAGCGTGTTCAGCGTATCCACCAGCGACTCGCCCTTGGAAACGCTGGACCCGGAGGCGGTGATCGAAACCGCGTCGCCGCCCAGGCGCTTGGCGGCGATCTCGAAGCTGGTGCGGGTGCGCGTGGATGCTTCGTAGAACAGGTTGACGATCATCTTCCCGCGCAGGGTATCCAGTTTCTTGACGTTCTGGCTTTGAATGGGCTGGAAATCCTTGGCCCGCGCGAGCAGGGCTTCGATCTGGGCGCGATCCAACTCTTCGATTCCGAGCAGTCCGGCGGGCATGTGAGTTCAGGCTGTGGCTTCCTCGGCCCTTTCGCACAGGAGGACTTTTTCCATCCCGTCGATTTCTTGAAACTTCACTTCGATGATTTCGATATCGGTGGTCTGCACCTTGCGGCCGATATACCGGGCTTCGATGGGCAGCTCGCGATGGCCGCGGTCTATGAGGACCAGCAGCGAGACGCGCGCCGGGCGGCCGTGGTCGAAGAGCGCATCGAGCGCGGCGCGGGTGGTGCGGCCGGTGTAAAGCACATCGTCCATGATGATGATGTCTTTGCCCTGCACCGGGAAGGCGATTTCGGTGGCGCTGACCACGGGCTTGATGTCCACCGTGGTGAGATCGTCGCGATAGAGGTTGATATCGAGGATGCCGACCGGAACCTTGCGGTTTTCGAGGGCCCCGATCTTGGCGGCCAGGCGCTGCGCCAGCGGCACGCCGCGGCGGCGGATGCCGATGAAAGCGAGGCGATCCAGGTCCTTGGTTTTTTCCAGGATTTCATGGGCCAGGCGGACCAGCGTCCGGTCGATTTCGGAGGCGCTCATGAGCTGGGATTTTTCGCGCGTGACAGGCATAGGCTCTGAAGAAACAGGGTAGCACGCAGGGGCGCCGGGGGCGCCGTGAGAAAACGAGCGTTTTAGCGCTCCACCGCCAGGCAATCGACATCCACAAACGAATCCCGCGACCGGGGATTCCGCCGGCCCAGGACGCGGACCGTGAGAACGTGGGCGCCCGGTCCGGCTTCTATGCGCGCGCGGGAACGCCAGACCGTGCGCGGCGAGTACTCATCGAGCGTCAGGAGCGGGGAGCCATCCATGCGGATCTCGGCCATGCCGCGGTTGAGCGCGCCGGTGTAGTAATAGGCCACCGCGCGGCCCGTAAACGGGAAGTCGAAAGCCGCGCCGGGCCGGTCCGAATAGGTGATGGTGCCATTGAGCGGCTGCTCGAACGCGGTATCGCGCGTCCAGACGCCCGAAAAGGCGATTCGCGGGTCGCTATCGTCCGTGCAGGCCACCGGGTCCGCGCGGGGCGGCTTCCGATCCCCGCCCAGGACGAGGCCCGGGGCAGTCGGGCGAACGTGTTCGGGGACCGTGATCTCGGCTCCGGTCACAGGGTCCTTCCACAGACGGGCGGTGGCGACTCGGGTCCTGGTGAACTCGTCCTCCGGCAGCAGCACGGCGTAATCGAACGCGCCATATTGGATGAGATCGACCAGCACGGATTCCGGATACGCCGGCGTGGTCTCGATCCAGGCGGCGCGAGTGGCCCGGCGGTAGAACTCAAACGGCGCGGCCAGGCGAACCGTCGCGGCCACGCGCGCCGGACGATTGAGGCCCGACCGCGAGTGCATCTCCCGCAGGCGCAGAAACAGGGCCTTCGAGGTGGCGTCGAATTTCCATTCCACGAAGCTGCGAACGTTGAATTCCTGAATGAAGCGCCCGGCGCACAAGCAGGCGATGGCGATAAAGAGCCCGTACATCGAAACGAGCCTTCCTGACGAAAGACCGCCATCCTTGTGGGGCAGGCGCTTTCGCCTGCCAACTGATTCGTTCACGGCTTCCAACGGAGCGGCGCCCGCGCGGTTCCACGCGGACGCCGTAAACGGCAACAGCAGCGTGAAGCCGATCAGAACATAAAGCCCGGTGCGCCCCGCGGGATAGGGGATGCGAAACAGAAAATGGCAGGCCCCGGCGGCGCACAGGGCAAGAACCAACTGGCCGCCGATGAGGAACACGGACCGGGCTTCGCCACTCAACGCGGCGAAGCGGCCGGTGCGCCGCCAGAAGTAGAGCGACCGGGCCATGGAAACTGCCGCGCTGGACGCCGTCAGGACGCCAGCCACTGCCGAAAGGCCGATCCATGGCAGCGCGCCGAGGCCCAGGGCCCGAGGGATGCCGAACACATCGAACGAGGCCGACTTGTACAGGAGCGAAAAGGCGCTCAGGCTAAGAAACGCATCGGTTGGAGTCGCGGCCCCGAGAACGTATCCCTCGCGGTTTTGGAACACCACCGGAAGGACCAGCGCCGCCACCACGGCTGCCGCAGGCCCAAGCAGCCACAGGGCGCCGGAGCACAGCCGGCGGATGCGGGCGCCGAA
>JBEKPK010000465.1:0-3667 GCA_049520795.1 Bryobacteraceae bacterium | reverse complement strand
TACCTTATGCGAGGCGGCTACCTGGTGACGGACGATTTCTGGGGCCCTTCGGATTGGGAGCTTTTCCGCCGCACGATGGAGCGCGTCCTGCCCGACCACCCGATCCTTGATATAGCGGAAACGGACCCCGCGATGCACGTCCTCTACGACATTGAAGACAAGGACCGGACCACCATCCCCGGCTCCCGCCACCTGTACCGGGGCGCCGACGGAACGGTTCAAGTCCGGCTCCCCCAGGGCGCCGTGCCCGCCTGGCGCGCGATGTACGACGACCGCGACCGCATGGTGGTGGCCATCAACTTCAACACCGACGTGGGCGACGCCTGGGAGTTCGCCGACATACCCTACTACCCCGCCGAAATGACCATGCTGGCCTATCGGTATGGCATTAATTACATCGTCTACTCGATGACGCATTGAGGGGTTCGCGGCGAAAGGGCCACCGGAACCGCTCCCTTACGGTCGCGGCTCGATAGCAGCCTGGCGAGCCGCGACCATAAGGGAGCGGTTTGAGTAGAGCGCTCGGGCGCGACAGGTCCCTACTCAGGGAATCAGCGCTTTCCAGATCGGCTGAACCCAGTCGTCCTTGGCCATGTCGTAAACGATGAAATCCGAATCGAATTGCCAATAGGTCCAGGCCCAGCCGAGCGATTCGGCGGTGCGCGCCACGAACGACGTATAGCGCACCCGCGACTCCATCTCGCCCTTGTCGTACGCGCCGAATTCGCCGAGCAGGATGGGCCGCTTCTGCGCCTTCGACCACGCCTGCACGCCGGCGAAATCCTGCTCCACCTGGCGTTTTTCGGCGTCGGTGCCCCAGGTGACCCCGGAGAGGTTGGCGGTGGCGGCGTGCCAGCGCGCGCCCTGGTGGGTAAACTCCATGGGTAAGTAGTAATGCACGGTGGCGATGATGTGGCGGTCGCGCTCCGGGAGTTCCAGCTTGTCGAGGAAGTGTATGTTGTTCCAGGAAGCCGGCCCAATGATCACGTTGCGCGTGGGGTTGGTCTCGCGAATCAAAGCGAGAATCTCCTTGCTCCATGCGTTCCACAGTTCCGGGGTAAGCTGTCCGTTGGGCTCGTTCAGAATCTCGAATACCACGCCGGGCGGCGCATCCTGGTAGCGCGCCGCCACCTGCTTCCAAAAGGCCAGCAGCCGGGGCTTGCAGGCATCGGCGTTATTTCCGCAGACGGTGTAATCGTGCTCGTCGACGATCACGGTCAGGTTGTTGTCGAGCGAGTTCTTGATCACCCAATCCATGGTGGTGAACCACGTAGGGTTGAGCTTGTTGTCCGCATCCATGTGGGAGAACCCCGCCAGGTTGACGCGGACCGTCTGGAACCCGCCATCGTGAATCTTCCGGAAGTGGCGCTCTTTGAAGCGCGCGTTCGCAAAATTGCGCCACAGGGGGTCGTAGCCGATGATGTTGACCCCCCGCTGCATGTTCTTCACTTGGTCGAACGGATCGACGGGCGTGAAAGGGCGTCCCGCGGGGTAGGGCTTCGCGCCGCCATCGGAGGGCGTCTGCGCCATCAACCCCGTCGCCAGCAACATGGCGAGCGGGAACAGGAAGCGGGCTTGCAGAGTCATAGTTCCTTCGAAGGCGATTATTTCAACATGCGCGCCGGAGCGCAATAGGCATGGGCCTCTCGGGATCGAGATCGGCCAGAACATCTCCGGCCTGGGGACGCGATGCGCGACTGTGGTCCGGAAGCCTGTTCCGGCGACGACCGCGACCGGCCAACTTGATCAAGGCTTGCGCATTTCTGGTCAACTCGACCGCGCGGCCGCCGCCTGATCCGACGATGGCGACCGTAAAATGAGATCATGTCGGATCAGACGGCGTTTTCGCACACCGATCCCGATTTGCTTTCAGTGCTGGAAGAGCTCAGGCGTCGAGAGCCGATCTTTCACACTCCGGAATTCGGTTCGACTCGTGCCGATTTCGAACGAGCCACGGCGTCCGAGTATTGGGAGACGAGCGCTTCAGGCCGGCGGTACAGTCGCGAGTTCATTCTCAGGACGTTGGAGCTGAATCCGCCAGTCGACGCCGTCGCTGCGGGCTGGCAATCGTACGACCACGCCGTTCGCCGACTCGGCGCTGACACCTACCTTCTTACTTACACGCTGCGCCAGGTTGAGCGCCTGACGCGCCGGATGACGATTTGGCAGAAGAGTCCCAAAGGCTGGCGTATTCTCTATCACCAAGGCACGATCGTGTCCGCCGAAGAGGACGACGCATTCCCCGCCAGTTGGCTCGAATCCCCTCCTTGGCTTCAGAAGAACTGAGGGAGCCTGTCCCGTTCATCGCCTCGCCATGTGGGCGGAAAGTTCCCATTTCGCCGAACTGCCCTCCGCTTGGAGATCCCCAGACGCGTTTTGGGATGTCAGTCCCGTCACGCCCGTCGAAGCGGAAGAATGCCGGCGCGGACGCCGGCATGGCAGGCCGGAGGCCCGCTCTACGGAAAACGCTGGGTTGTGCAATTTGCCGCTATAATAGGGGCAGATTGCCAAGTTGCGGAGACGCCATGAAACACGCAGCGACGTTGTACGCGCGATTGGGAGGGAAATTGGGCGTTTCCCGCATCCGGTCGGACCGCGACCTGGCCTCGTTGGTGGAGAAACAACTGCCGCCGGAGACCATCCGGTCGCTGGTCCACGGCGGGCTTTCCGACGCCGAAGCCTACCGGTTGATTGTGCCCCGGCGGACGCTCGCGCACCGGGTGGCCAAACACCAGCCGCTTTCGAAGGAGGAATCCGACAAGGCCGTGCGGGTAGCCCGTATCGCCGCGCTGGCGGAGCAGGTATTCGGAGAGACCGAACGCGCCTGGCGCTGGCTGCGCAAGCCCAAGCGCCGCTTTGATGGCAAGACGCCGGTGGACATGCTCGCCACCGAGGCCGGCGCGCGCCTGGTCGAAGAGTTGGTTTTTCAAATCGACGACGGCATGGCCGCGTGACTCTCTGGCGCATCAGCAACCACGCGACCCTGGACGGCGCGGGCGGCCTGCGCGCTTCCGGCCGGTGGCATGCCCGCGGCGCCCGCATTGTGTACTGCGCGCCGAACCCCGCCTCCGCCCTGCTCGAGATTCTGGTACACGCCGAAATCGAAATCGAGGATATCCCGGTCGCCTTCCGCTGGCTGGAAATCGACGCGCCAGATTCGCTGGCCGCCGAGACGGTAGATCCCGGGCTTCTCGGCCCGTCTTGGCGGAGCCAACCGGCGGCGACCCGCCGTCTGGGCGACCAATGGCTGGCCGCGTCCCGTTCCGCGCTGCTGCGCGTGCCGTCGGTTATCGTCCCCGAAACATGGAACGTTTTGATCAACCCTCTGCACGCCGGCGCCGCGCAAATCCGCGTCGCCCGCGTCCACCAGCAGACCATCGACCGGCGGCTGTTGTAGATGACACCTGTGACCGCTCCCTGACGGTCGCGGCTCGTTAGGCTCTCAATTTGCTGGGCCCAGACGGAACCCCGACCCCGCCAGGGGCCTACAATGGCTCCGTGGGGGAACCATGAACAATCGACGCGTGGACCGCAGGGAGTTTCTACAGGGCGTGGCCGCGGCCGGACCCGCCCTCGCGTTCGCCGGCCGGAGCGCCGCTTCCCCTCCGGCCGCCGGCCAACCCTGGTTCGACCGCCCCATGCGCTGGGCGCAGCTCACTCTCACCGA
>JBEKPK010000464.1:0-3675 GCA_049520795.1 Bryobacteraceae bacterium | reverse complement strand
CGGCGGCGTGATTATCGGCAAGACCAATTGCGACGAATTCGCCATGGGCAGCTCCACCGAGAACTCGGCCTTCGGCCCGGTCCGGAATCCGCTGGCGCTGGACCGCGTGCCGGGCGGGTCGAGCGGCGGTTCCGCGGCCGTGGTGGCGCAGGGTACGGCGGTGGCGGCGCTGGGCTCCGATACCGGCGGCTCCATCCGGCAGCCCGCTTCGTTCTGCGGCGTGGTCGGAGTCACCCCCACCTACGGGCGTGTTTCGCGATACGGTCTCACGGCTTTCGCCAGCTCGCTCGACCACATCGGGCCTTTCGCCCGCTCGGTGAAGGACGCCGCTACCCTGCTGGGCGCTATCGCCGGGCGGGATGTGCGGGATGCCACCTCCGCGGCTGCCCCCGTCCCGGATTACGCCGGCGGACTGAACGGAGGCGTGAAAGGCCTGAAGCTCGGGCTGCCCCGCGAGTATCTAAAGGATTTGACGAGCGAATCCGGCGATCTGATCGCGAAGGGCGTGGACGCGCTTCGGCGTCAGGGGTGTGAGGTTCGGGAAATCAGCCTGCCGCACACCGAATACGCCGTGGCTTGTTACTACATAATCGCCACCGCCGAGGCCAGCTCCAACCTGGCGCGCTACGACGGAGTGCGATATACGTTCCGTTCCGGCGAATCGCACACTTTGGCGGATATGTACCGCAACACGCGCGGGGAGGGATTCGGCGCGGAGTGCAAGCGGCGCATCGTGCTGGGAACCTATGTGCTCAGCGCGGGCTACTATGACGCGTATTATTTGAGGGCCCAGAAGGTGCGGGCCCTGGTGGCGCGCGATTTCGCCCGGGCCTTCGAAGAGGTGGACGCCATCGTGGCGCCGGTCTCGCCTTTCCCGGCTTTTAAGCTGGGCGAGAAGGTGGACGACCCCCTGGCCATGTATCTTTCGGATATCTACACGATTACCGGCTCGCTGGCCGGCATACCGTGCATGAGCGTACCCTGCGGTCTGACAGCCGGGGGGCTGCCAGTGGGCATGCAGATACTGACAAGTCATTTCGGCGAGACTACAATGTTTCGTGTAGCGTACGCGCTGGAACAAACGAACCGCGGCTGACGGTTACGAGCCGCGACCGTTAGGGAGCGGTTGCCGGCTCAAGATTCGGAGCCGCCACTGCAAGGAATCTGTCTGACACAACCGGCTGGGAACCGGTGAAATTGCATTTTGGAGAGGAACATGACTCAGAGGGTACTAACAGGAACCACTTTTCCCTTCACGCTGCCGGCGCTGCCGTATGCGCCCGCGGCGCTGGAGCCGCACATCGACAAGATGACGATGGAGATACACCACGGCAAACACCATGCCGCTTACGTCAACAACCTGAACAAGGCGCTGGAATCGGCGCCCGACCTGGCCGGCAAGACGGTGGAGGAGCTGTTGGCCAATCACTGCGCCATCGTGCCCGAGAACATACGGACGGCGGTGCGGAACAACGGCGGCGGGCACATCAACCATTCCATGTTCTGGAAGATCATGACTCCTGACGGCGGCGGAGCGCCGGTGGGCAGCGTGGCGCAGGCCATCGATGCGACCTTTGGCGGCTTCGACAAGTTCAAGGAGAAATTCGCCCAGGCCGGCGTCACGCGCTTCGGCTCCGGTTGGGCGTGGCTGGTGAAAGCGGGTCACAGCCTCGACATAGTTTCCACCCCCAATCAGGACAGCCCGGTGATGGAAGGTAAGTGCGCCGTGATGGGCCTCGATGTATGGGAGCACGCGTATTACCTGAAGTACCAAAACCGGCGGCCCGATTACATCGCGGCGTGGTGGAACGTGGTGAACTGGCCGGAGATCGAAAAGCGTTTCAACCAGGGGAAGTGAGCACGGGCGGAACTATCGTCTAGCCCGGCCCCTACGGCGTGGTGTAGGGGCCGGGCATGCCCGGCCCGACCTAATTTCGCGCCGGAATAATCCATAGGAACAACTTCTTGCTCAGGTATGCGTAGGCGTCCTCGTTGGCGTCGCCGACGGTGGCTTCCTTCTCCGGCTTCCAGTCGCCCATGTCGAAGGTGTTGGAAACCACGCGCGTCCCCGGCTTCAACTGTTCGAGCAGCTTGGGACGGAGCTTCAGGTTGACGTTCGGCAGCAGGAACAGGGTGACCACGGTGGCTTCGTGAAAGTCCGCCTCGAACAGGTCGTTTTCCTCGAATCGCACCAGGTTTTCCACACCGGCCTTTTTGGCGTTCTCCTTGGCTTCGGCTATGCGGACCGGGTTGATGTCGATGCCCACGGCGCGGGCGCCGAAGTTCTTGGCGGCCGCGACCACGATGCGGCCGTCGCCGCAGCCGAGATCGTACACCACGTCGGTCTTTTTCACGTCGGCCAGCTTCAGCATGGCCTGCACGGCTTCTTCGGTAGTGGGCACGAAGGGCACGTCGGGTTCGCGCTTCGGCTGTGGGGTTTGTGCGGCGGCGGCCCCTACGGACAGCGTGGCGGCGACCAGACAGGAACACAAAAGCGATTTACGGATTCGCATGGTATGGCCTCGTTCTCCGAGATTACCGCAAGCGGAGCGCCGGCGCATCCATTTTTCCGTGGCGCAGGCTCTTCGGCGGGTTCGCCATGCGTCGGGACGAGCCTCAACGCGGCAGCCTGAGAGGCTGCGCCGCAATTACGGCTTGGGGCCGCGCAGGCCGCTCCAGTTCTCGGCCAGGACGATGGAATTGGCCGGGTTTCCGGAGCTGTACCGAACCGAGACCGGGCCTATTCCGAGCCCCATGCCGCTGGGCATGTGCGCGCCCAACGAGCCGACGTCCTGTGAAGCCGTGTACTCGACTCCCCGCACAAGATAGGTATAAACCAGAACGGTGTCCTGAATTTCCACCAGGGTGGCGTCGGTAATTTTGCCCCGCGCCACCAGCGCATTGCGGCGCCTCCGCTCGCGCTCCGCGGGACTCACCCGGGAACGCTTCCACGCGCGGTATCCGAAGGTGGCGGCCAACCCGACGGCCGCGCCGGCGCACACCAACGCAACAACTTCCACGACTTTCAACGACAAAGCCAGACCCGGCATTGTGCGAAATCCGCCTGACCGGTCACGGGCGATGGTTCGCGCGCCGGCTTGCGCGCTGTCCGATTTCATCCCAATTGGCGGCGTCGAGGAAGAGCTTCACGGTTCCATCCCTCCGAACAACCCACAGTGTAACACCGGCGGCGCGGGCAGCCCCATGGCGCCCTTCACCGCGGAGACGCGGAGCTAACGCGGAGAATTGCGGATCTCTGCCCGCCCATCCACGCACCCTTTTTCATTCCTCCGCGTTCCACTCCGCGCCTCTGCGTCTCCGCGGTGAACTGGGGTTGCCGCTTGCAGACAAATCGGGCCCCGCGGCCCTCGACTACAATAGAAAGAACAGTGCCTGGGAAAACCTTCTACATCGAAACTTTCGGCTGCCAGATGAACGTGCACGACGCCGAAAAGGTGGCCGGCGCGCTCATGGCCAGGGGATACGCGCCGGTGGAAGCGCCGGAGGATGCGGAGCTGGTCCTGTACAATACGTGCAGCATCCGCGACAAGGCCGAGCAGAAAGTCTTCCACCGCCTGCAACGTTTCCAGCGCGAAGCCGGCAAAGGCAAGGTTTTCGGCGTGCTGGGCTGCGTGGCGCAGCAGGAAGGCGAGAAGATCTTCGACCGCGCGCCGC
>JBEKPK010000463.1:0-3677 GCA_049520795.1 Bryobacteraceae bacterium | reverse complement strand
CCAACACATTAGTTGCTTAGATTCATTCTAATCTCCTCGATTCACAGGGGTTGAGGAGAAGCCCGGAAGGCGGATGCGACTGGCATCCTGCGTGCTTTATAGCAATGCGGCAACGCGCCTTCTATGTAAGCGTACGGTTTTGGCCGTCTAGGCGGACGCAGTTTTAAGGGACATTCTTCCAAGTGGACACTCTGGTTGTGTCCACTTGGAGGTCAGATGGACAGTTCTAATTCCGCAGCCGTTGATGCGGTTTCCTCACGTAAAGCACTTCCCCCAGCCAAGAGGCAGCATCGTAGTCCGGAGTTGAAGCGTCAGATTGTGGAAGAGACTCTGGCGCCAGGAGCTTCGGTCGCCCGTGTGGCGCGAGCGCACGGTGTGAACGCCAATCAAGTTTTTGCCTGGCGCCGGCGCTATCAACAAGGGCTGCTGAAAGCGGCGAAAAGGCTGACACCTGATTTGTTGGCGGTTCGCGTCGCCGAACCGGGAGCGCCGGCGGGCGAGACAAAGACGACCCGCCCTCTCTCCGGCACGATTCAGGTAGAACTTCCCAAGGGGAAGTTACGACTGACCGGGGCTGTCGATCCGGAGGTTCTACGAGTGGTGCTGGAGGCCTTGCGGGGATGATCGGGCTAGCAGCAGGAACGAGGATTTGGATTGTGGCGGGTGTGACAGACCTGCGACGTGGGTTCGTGGGCTTGAGCGGGATGGTGCAGACGGCCCTGAAGGTCGATCCATTTTCTGGGCAGGTCTTTGTGTTTCGGGGGCGCCGGGGCGACTTGATCAAGGTACTCTGGTGGGATGGTGACGGGCTGTGTCTTTTCGCCAAGCGGCTGGAGCGGGGTCGATTCATCTGGCCGCAGGCCAGCGGCGGCGTAGTCTCCCTGACGCCCGCGCAACTGTCCATGTTGCTGGAAGGGATCGACTGGCGGCGTCCGGCACGGACTTTTGCACCGCAGATGGCGGTGTAAGCCAGGGGTTTCGATTCTGGTGCATGTGTTTATTAAAGATATTGCCTTGTCGTGAGTTTTCTTATTGCATATCAAGAGAGATATGGCATACTGCAAGTACGATGAGCTTCCGCACTGCCCTTCCAGATCTCGACACACTGAACCAGGACGCCTTGAAAGCGCTCGTCCTCGCGCAGCAAGAAGAGATTCTGCTTCAACGTGAGCAGCTGCAGACCCAAGACGAACAGCTGGCCTGGCGCCAAGCCGAGATCGAACGCTTGCAGTTGCTGATTGCTAAGCTACGACGGATGCAGTTCGGGCGGCGGTCGGAAAAGCTCGATCGGCAGATCGAGCAGTTGGAGTTGCAGCTGGACGAACTGCAAACGGCGCAAGCGGAGACCCGAGCTGATTCTCCATCGCCAGAGGTGACAGAGCAGGCCGCAGAGCGCAAGAAGCCTGCCCGCCGGCCACTGTCGGCTCACTTGCCCCGCCAAACGCGCACGATTCTGCCCAAGGAAACCGTCTGTCCGGACTGCGGTGGCGAGTTGAAGGCTCTGGGCGAAGACGTCTCAGAGATGCTGGAATACGTTCCCGCCCACTTCCACGTGATCCGGCAGGTCCGGCCCAAGCTGGCGTGCTCAAGTTGCGACAAGATCGTGCAGGCGGAAGCGCCCAGCCGTCCCATCGCCCGCGGCTTGGCAGGGCCGGGGTTACTGGCGCATGTGGTCGTCTCGAAATATTGTGACCACCGTGTGCCACGAACACACCGACAGCGATGGAGGTGTGGAGCTGTGTGAGAGATGAGGGAAGGCCCCTCGGAGCCTGCGATCAGGAGTCGGCTCCAAACCACCGCGAGCTGCTGTCGTTAAGAGCGATGGTGGTAAGCGTCGCGGAAACGGCGGGACAAGATCCCGTCAGGTAAGGTCCAGAGAGACGAGCGAAAGCGAACCGTCGGTGAACTGCCGAAATTGTACAGACGATGTTGAAACCGGGGATGGTGGTCGCTCCGGGACAAGCAAGGGCGGAGACCTGAAGACCGGCTCTTGCAGCATCCGGCTCGAAGGCGGCGTGAATCTGGATCAGGCTCTTACACGGAACGTGGGAACCTGTCGTCCCGATGCAAAGGGAGCGAGTCGAGCGGGTGATCCCCGCGAGGCGATGAGTACCGATGCGGGGCACAGGGGCAGAACAGCTCGTAGTAGGAACGAAGGCGCTGTAATGGCGCTGGACCGAAGGGGCTGTGGTGTTCAGTCTTGGCGGGTGGCCAACCAGTAATGGGAGGAGCCGCTTGAACAAGGCAAAGCCGTTTGACATTCCGAAGCGGGAAGTCTGGGAGGCTTTCAAGAGTGTGAAGGCCAACCAGGGGGCGTCTGGAGTAGATGGGCAGTCGATCCAGGATTTTGAGTCCCAACTTACCGGGAACTTATATAAGCTCTGGAATCGGCTGTCGTCGGGCAGCTATCTGCCTCCACCGGTGCGCCGGGTGGACATCCCCAAGGCGAATGGCGGAACGCGGCCGTTGGGCATACCGACGGTGGCAGACCGCATTGCGCAAGAGGTTGTTCGACGATACCTGGAGCCTCTGCTGGAACCGTTGTTTCATGCAGACTCTTATGGATATCGGCCGGGGCGCTCGGCGATCGATGCCGTTCGGACGGCGCGTCAGCGATGTTGGCGCTACGACTGGATCGTCGATCTCGACATCAAAGGTTTCTTCGACAGCATCGACAGGGAACTCCTGCTCCGCGCGGTGCGCAAGCACACGCAGTGCCGGTGGGTGTTGCTCTATATCGAGCGTTGGTTGAAGGCGCCCGCGATGCTGGAGGACGGTACGCTTGTGCCGAGGGAGCGGGGGACGCCACAGGGCGGGGTAGTAAGTCCCATCCTGGCCAACTTGTTCCTTCATTACGTGTTCGATGTCTGGATAGGGCGGGTGTTCCCAGTGCCGTTTGAACGGTACGCGGATGACGTCATCTGCCACTGCCGCAGTGAACGCGAGGCCCTGGCATTGCTGCGGGTCTTGGATCGGCGGTTCGCCGCATGTGGATTGGTGCTCCACCCAGAAAAGACGAAGGTAGTCTACTGCAAGGACACGAATCGCAAGGGCGAATACTCGATCCACCAGTTCGACTTTCTCGGCTATAGCTTTCGGCCGCGGCGAGCGAAGTGGCGGGGTGAACTGTACGGAACGTCGTTTCTTCCGGCAGCCAGCCCGAAGGCTCTGAAAGCGATTCGTCAGGCAATCCGGGGCTGGTCACTCCAGACCCGGAGCGACAAGGCGCTGGACGACCTGGCCCGGATGTTCAACCCGTACATCCGCGGCTGGATCAACTACTACAGTCATTTCTACAAATCGGCGCTGTATCCGACGCTCCGCCGGATCGACGCCTATCTGGTTCGGTGGGCACGCCGCAAATTCAAGCGCCTGAGGCAACGGCCGAAGGTCGCGCGAGACTGGCTGGCACGGGTGATCCGAGCAACACCGGATCTATTCGCTCACTGGGGGCTTCTGTATGGACAAGGGCCGAACACTGGGAGCCGTATGAGCTGAGAGGTTCACGTACGGTTCTGGGAGCGCGCGGGGGTGAGATTCCCCCGCGCGACTCGCTTGCCTTTGTACCGGCAGGAGGAGATCTACGCCCGGGAAGGTGTGGAACTGGAGCGGGCCACGCTGGCGGACTGGGTGGGTGGCGTGAGCCAATTGCTGGCGCCGTTGGTGGAGGCGCTGCG
>JBEKPK010000462.1:0-3704 GCA_049520795.1 Bryobacteraceae bacterium | reverse complement strand
ACACCATGGCGGCGAATCCGATTGACGGCATGACCCACAGCGGCCCCGAAACCGAGATCAAGCTGGCGCTCGCGGACGTGAAAACGGGGCGCGCGCTATTGCGCCAAGCTGGCTTTCGCGTTACCCGGCGCAGGGTCTTCGAGCGCAACGACGTTTTCGACACCCCCGAGTGCGCCCTGCGCAAGGGCGGCGCTTTGCTGCGCGTGCGCCAGGCGGGCCGCGCGGTAACCCTTACCTATAAGGGTCCGGCCGCCGTCTCGCGCTACAAGAGCCGGGAAGAGGTGGAGACGCCGGTTCCCGATGCGGCCGTGATCGCCACGATCTTCGAACGGCTGGGATTCAGACCCATTTTCCGGTACGAGAAGTACCGCACCGAATTCGGCCATCCCGGCGGCGGCCTGGCGACCCTGGATGAGACCCCCATAGGCGTTTTCATGGAACTGGAGGGGACGCCGCGCTGGATTGACCGCGCGGCGCGCCAACTGGGTTTCGCGGAGTGCGACTACATCACCGCCAGCTACGGCCGGCTGTTCCTCGAATGGCGCCACAGGCAGGGCCTCGATACGGCGGCGAACATGGTATTCGACTCCCCTGCCGGCCGCGGGAAGACGGGGTAAGCCACCAACGGAGTAGAAACTCCCGGGGGCCGGGCGCGCCCTTGCGCGGGCCAGGCAACAAATCGGACGGCCAATGCGCTCCTCTCCTATTCCAACCAGTCGAACGACCGCGTTACGGCCTTTTTCCAGAAGCCGTACATGCGTTCCCTTACGGCCGGATCCATGGCCGGTTTCCAGGTACGGTCCACCGACCAGCGCGAGCGTAGATCGTCGAGCCCCTGGTAAAACCCCACGGCCAGTCCGGCGGCGTACGCCGCTCCCAGCGCGGTGGTCTCCAACACGCGCGGGCGCACCACCTCGCGGTCCAGAATATCGGCCTGAAACTGCATGAGGAGGCCGTTTTCCACCATGCCGCCGTCCACCCGGAGCACGGCCAGCGGAACTCCCGAATCGCGCTCCATGGCCTCCAGCGCATCGCGGGTCTGGAAGGCCGCGGCCTCCAGCGCCGCGCGCGCCAGGTGCCCCTTGTTGGTGTGGCGGGTCAAGCCCGCGATTACCCCGCGCGCGTTGTGTTTCCAATAGGGGGCGTACAGCCCCGAGAACGCCGGCACGAAATAGACGCCGCCGTTGTCTTCCACCGTGCAGGCCAGCGCCTCAATCTCGCGGCTGGCGCCGATGAGCCCGAAATTGTCGCGCAGCCACTGCACCAGCGCGCCCGTAATGGCCACGCTGCCCTCCAGCGCGTAACTCGGCGCCTGGCCGCCCATCCGGAACGCCACTGTGGTGAGCAGGCCGCACTTCGACTGCACCGCTTTGGCTCCCGTGTTCATGAGCAGGAAGCAGCCGGTGCCGTAAGTGTTCTTGGCCTCGCCCGGGCGGAAACAAGCCTGTCCCACCAAGGCGGCCTGCTGATCGCCGAGAATGCCCGCGATGGGTACGCCCTTGATCGCATCGAGGGTGGCCGAACCGTACACTTCGCTGCTGGAGCGGATCTCGGGCAGGAGCGCGCGCGGTATCCCGAAGGCGCTCAGCAGCTCCGGGTCCCAATCCAGGGTGGCCAGGTCCATCAACTGCGTGCGGCTGGCGTTGGTGCAATCGGTTACGTGGAGCGCGCCGCCGGTGAGATGCCACGTGAGATACGTGTCGATGTTGCCGAACAGCACGCCGCCCGCTTCGGCCCGCTCCCGGACGCCCGCAACGGATTCCAGTATCCAGCGGATCTTGAGGGCGCTGAAATACGTGGCTAGGGGAAGGCCGGTCTTGGCGCGGAAGCGATCCGGGCCGCCTACGAGCGCGAACTCGGAAACTGCCCCCGCCACGCGCGTATCCTGCCAGACCAGAGCATTGGTCACCGGCCGGCCGGTCTCGCGATCCCACATCACGGTGGTCTCGCGCTGGTTGGTGATCCCGATGGCCGCCAGGTCGCCCGGAGCGAGGCCGGCCTGCCGCATGGCCTCGTCCACCACCTCCCCGGTCCGGAACCAGATCTCCTCCGGATCGTGCTCCACCCAACCGGCCCGCGGATAGATCTGCTGATGCTCCTTCTGTGCGCAAGCGACCATCGCGCCGGCGCGGTCGAAGACGATGAAGCGCGTGCTGGTGGTGCCCTGATCGATCGCTCCGATGTAATCGGCCATGCGGATTCTCCTTTAAGGGATCGAATGCAAATCGTATCAGGGTGACATCCGTCGTAGCGGGCTTCCAGCCCCCCCCGTCAAGGAAGTGAAGCTGGCGGAGTTCACGGCGCCGCCAATCGCCTGCGCGCGTGCCGACGTCGCAAGCAGCGCCGCGCCTCCTCACGGGTCCCGGCTTCGTATCCGCGAGAGGAATTGGGCCCGACGCCACTATAGTTGTTTGGACGTTCCGACGATGGAAATAACTGTAAGACGGAATTCGGGGATTGACGGGGTGGCGGGAGCCAATTTCATGCTCCAAGCGGTTTTTAACAAGTTGTTCGCGTGCGTCCACAGGCGGACCACGTTTCCGCGGACCCGCCCCCGAGCGCCAGTTGGGACGCCGCCCAGGACCTACGTTGTGTGTCTGGATTGCGGCAGTGAGATTCCATACGACTGGGGCCGGATGAGGGTGTGTCCGCCGGCGGTGCTCGCGGACGAGACGAAAGGCCGTCCAGGGCGGGGGCGTGCCGGCCGCGTTTCGCGGGCAATCCAGGCGAGAGCTGCGCCGGACGCGGGGCCCGCCGTGGGCCTGGACCCGCCGGTTACGCCGCCGCTGGCCGGGGATGAGGCCCAAGCGGCGGCGCCTCCCGGTGACGCGGGCGGTCCTGCCGCTGGCCAACTCGCGCCAAGCCCGCGCCGGAATGACGAAGGCCTCTGTGCCCCCTTGCCGTCGATGGACGATCTTTGTGGGGCAGGCGCTCTCGCCTGCCAAGCCGTTCTTTCACAACTTCGCGCGCCCCATGTCCAGCCCATCGCGCAGCCTCGGACCGCGGTTCCCCCTGTGCCCGCGCCCCGCCCGTATCTGTTTGCCGCCCGCCAGGGTGAGGTTGACAAAGGCCCAAACGGCGGTCATACCACCGCCGAAAGCGAGATCCGCCGTTACCTGGATCGCGCGGGGTTGCGGTTCCGAAAGGTGCAAGTAGCGCTCCGCGTCTTGAATTCGCTGATGGCGGGCGCATCCGCCCAGCCCGACGATGTGGCGCAGTTGGTGTCCTGGGCCGACCCAGGCAGCCGAGGCCGCTCGGCGGGAGAATTGGCCAGGCAGGTTGTGGAATGGGCCGGGTCGGGTTAGATCGCATATCTCACACTCCACCCTCTGATGTGGGACAGGCGCTTCCGCCTAATGCCACATACTTTTGCCATTTCCGGATGCCTGGACACGGGGTAGGGCGGACCCCCTGGTCCGCAGCCGGCCCCCCGGCCGGCTTCTCGGGGGTGGCAATCACTTGATTCTTCAAGAGAAGAGCGGGTCCACGGGGACCCGCGCGGACCAGGGGGTCCACCCCACCGTTTCCGCCGGATTCGCGGGTCCGGGAAAGGTATGTGGCATTGGGCGCTTCCGCCTGTCAACCCGAGCGAAGCTCGGGCCTGCAGTTTCTACATTTTTCGTGAGATCTCCGCGCCTTGCGGCCACCATCCATTTGGAGTCGCCTACTACCTAGCCCGGAGGGCCAAACATCTTAGCCCACGG
>JBEKPK010000461.1:0-3707 GCA_049520795.1 Bryobacteraceae bacterium | reverse complement strand
GACCGTGCAGCGATCCACATTGAAATCGGCGACGGTGAGCGGGATTCGCTCGCCGTGCTCGTCGATGCGAGCCATGATGAAATGTCCGGGACGTGCGGCACGCGCCACGTCGGGCGCTTTGACGTCCCAGAGGAAGGTTGTCGGGCCGAATTGCCGTCTGCGAGTGATGAGAAACACCACACCCCCTGGAAGCAAATATGGTAGCAAAATTCATGATACCAGAGTCTTTTTATCTGAATGGCGCGGGTGCGCCGGCAGCATCCCGGCTGCGTGCTGTAAGTATTTGTGGCCAATATGGTTACGGACAAGCTCCGAGTCATGGCCGGAGCCGTAAAGCGATCGTTTTTGGTGCGGCGATTTTCCGAGCGGGATTTCCGCCCGTTACTCCCGCATGGCGGACATCGCCGGTCCACTTTGCGATAGGGCCGTTTTCGTGCCCCGAACAAGCCCTCACAGCGGCAGCACCGCCGCTATGAAAACGGCCCGCGTCAGGCGTGACATCGCTTTACGAGTTGGTTGGTTCGGGCGTAATATTCAGTTGATGCGAACCGTTTGTGCCACCCTGTTTGCTACCGTGGCCGTCGCACAGACGACGCCGGGTTTCGACGTGGCCTCGGTAAAGCCTTCCGCGGGCTACATCATGGATTTCCTCGTCTATCCGGGTGGTCGTCTTCACATCACGTGCCAGACAGTGAATCTCATGCTGCGGCAGGCGTACGGGCTCGAACATTATCAGATAAGCGGCGGGCCTACATGGCTCAGCACCGATTATTTCGACATTGAGGCCAAGGCTGACGGCGACCCGACGCGAGAGCAAATGATGGTCATGCTGCAGACGCTATTGGCAGACCGTTTTCAATTGAAGGCTCGTCGTGAAACGAAGGAAGAGAACGTGTACGCCCTGGTAGTCGCCAAGGGCGGCCATAAGCTCAAGCCGCCCACGGGTGATCGCGGCTACGTGAGGCTTTGGCGCTACGATCCGCCGACGGAGCCGGGGGTTCACTATGCTTTACGCGGCAAAAAGGCCGCTCTGGCAATGATTGCCAGGAGCATAGGGCAACGAATGGGCCGTCCCGTGGTCGCCGGAGTGCCGAATTTCCCCCACCTAGTACCATGACCGCGAGATTAGGTGTTATGGGGGAACCGCTTGCTGACGCGCGCGGCTCTGTCTGAGCCACGACCGTGAGGGAGTGGTTTCCGCAAACCGCACTACATCACACGGTCGGGGAACTAGCCTAGTGCGGAATTGGCGTCGTTGACAGGCTTGCACAAGCACCGAAAATGCAACCAGGAAATGCCGGCAGCTTATTCTTGCGGGACAAAGGCGTTGTCGTCTTACGGCGCTCGCTGAGCTGCCCGGTGCCGGATTGGAACGAACTGGACAAGAAGCGGGATTTCCGCTTAGTAGCCTGTGGTAATAGTCCTAAGACACCGTCGCGGCCGACGATTCCTCCCGGCCGAACCGGAAGGCCCGCGGACGTTGCCGGCGTAGGTGTGTTCCCGGCATCGGAACAGGCCCGCTGGGTGAGGGGACAAAAGGTTTTCGGCGGCGGATTTGGGATGTGAGGCCGGAATCCACTTGTTCCGGCCGCCGTAGGCTGTATGCTGTAAGTATATGGTTCCAAAAGAGTTACAAACTCTGTTCTGGGATACAGGCGGCGGCGCCTTAGACCCGGCTGAATATCCGGTCTACACCATTCTGCGCATTCTCGAGTTGGGCGATGACGCTGCCGTAGCCTGGCTGCGCCAGACATTCGCGGAGGACGAAATTCGCCGCGTGGTCCGCACCGAGCGCAGACTTTCGCCGAAATCGGCGACGTTCTGGGCCTTGGTGTACGGCATTCCGGAGGAGCAGGTGGCCGCGCTGGTGAGGCCGTGAGCAGCGGGAAAAGTGAGATCGCGCTGATGGCGCAGTTCGGTGAGATCCGCCGGATCCAGGTCGGCCGGTCGGCGGTTGGGCGGCAGCGCCGGGATTGCCAGGTCGGGCCCGGCCCGTAGATTCACGGTCGCCCGCCGGCTCTACTTCCCGTATTGTTCGAAGAAGTGGGCAATCGTCATGATGCCCATATAGTAGTTATCGATCTTGTACTTTTCATTGGGCGAGTGCAGCCCGTCATCCGGCAAGCCGAACCCCATCAAGATTGTCGGAATCCCCAAATGGTTGGCGAAATCGCCGACAATCGGAATGGACCCTCCCGACCGGATGAACACCGTGGGCCGTTGAAAGATGTCCCCGAACGCGCGCGCCGCCACCCGGATAGCGGGGTGGTCGGGATTCACTACTTCGGCCGGCGCGGCGCTGAGCACCCGTACTTCGGTCTCGATACCCGCCGGCGTGTTCCGCTTTACCCACTCGCGAAAGATCTCCACCACCCGGTCCGGATCCTGCCGCGGAACCAGGCGGAAGCTCACTTTGGCGGTTGCCCTGGCGGGGATCACGGTCTTGGCGCCGGCCGCCGTGAAACCGCCCGCGATGCCATGTACCTCGAACGTCGGCCGCGACCAGACCCGCTCCAGCACCGAGCGGCCCGGTTCGCCGGTCAGCCGGGACGAGCCCACTTCTTTCGCCAGAAACTCGGCCTCCTGGAACGGCAGGCCCTTCCAGCTTTCCAGTTCGGCCGCGGCCGGCTCCTCCACCTCATCGTAGATGCCCGGCATCCGGATGATCCCGTCGGCGTTTTTGGCCTTGGCCAGCAGCTCGATCAACCCGTAGACGGCGTTGGGCGCCGCTCCGCCGTAGAGGCCGGAATGCAGGTCGCGCGCCGGTCCCGAGGCCTCCACTTCGAGGTAGATCAGCCCACGCAATCCAATGCACAGGGTTGGCATTCCCTCGGCGTACATGGCGGTATCGGAGACCAGCGCCACGTCGGCGCGGAGTTGCTCCGCGTTTTCGGCCACGTACCGGGCAATGGAGGCGCCGCCCACTTCCTCCTCGCCCTCCACCAGAAATCTCACGTTGATGGGCAGCGTGCCATGGACCGCGCGCAGGGCTTCCACGGCCTTGATGTGCATGTACATTTGCCCCTTGTCGTCGGCCGTGCCGCGGCCATAGAGGTTGCGGTCGCGCTCGGTGGGCTCAAAGGGCGGGGTGTGCCACAAGTCCAGCGGATCGGCGGGTTGGACGTCGTAGTGGCCGTAGCACAGCACCGTGGGTTTGCCGGGCGCGTGCATCCAATCGCCATAGACCAGCGGATGCTTTGCGGTGGGAATGACGGCGACGTTCTCCATCCCCGCGCGGCGCAAGCTGCCGGCCACGAACTCCGCGGCCCGCTCGATATCCGGACGATTCTCCGGCAGCGTGCTGATGCTGGGGATGCGCAGGAACTCTTTGAGCTCGGCCAAAAAGCGGGTCTGGTTCTCTTTTACAAAGGCGTCGGTGGCGGCGGACATGGTCCTCCATTATACGGCGCGAGGGGGGCGGGCGGCTCGCCTGCCGTTGCCTCGCCGGACCAGGATCGCCGCAAACAGTCAAAGACCTCAAGCGGCACCACCTACCCCACCGCCATCGCCTGGCAATCCACACGCGAACAGACGTTGTACAAAATGCGCCGGACCTCGGGCGCCCCACCTACTCCGCCGCCATCGCCTGACAATCCACACGCGAACAGACGTTGTACAAAATGCGCCGGACCTCGGGCGCCTCACCTACTCCGCCGTCGCCTGACAATCCACACGCGAACAGACGTTGTACAAAATGCGCTGGACCT
>JBEKPK010000460.1:0-3750 GCA_049520795.1 Bryobacteraceae bacterium | reverse complement strand
CAAGAGGGCAGGTCTGCACTACATCGCGCTTTTCGCGAACCGCTATTGCAGGCGCGCCACTTGCCGTCGATGGGAGCCTCCAAAAAGCTAAAACCGAGGGCCGCGTGACGAAAACCGGCTAGTCCCAGACGGCTAGGAGGGCTGGTGCGATTTGTGGGATTCCGCACTGTGCCCGCCATTCGCCGCCTCGATCCCGAGCCGCTAGAGGAATGCGGAAGATAGACGAAGAGATTCGTGTCCCAGAAGAACCCGGCTGACTACCATCCCTCCCTGTTCCGGCGGACGTATTCGTCGGGATCGATGCCCGCGAACAGGTCCTTTCCGGCGCCAACCATCTCGAAAATGCCTTGCAACCAGGTGTCTTGCGGCGGCGATGCGTACTCGCGGCGATACCAGTCCAGCAGGTAACGGCGCCTTTCCGGTATGTCGTTCTTTGACATCATTCGCCTGTGTTCTAGACTACGGCTGGCCCGTGCGGGTTACGGGAGGTCTTGGGGGCTCAGCGCCGCAGACCGCGCCTGGTAGCGCCACACGCTCAGCAGGAAGACGAAGAGCGAAATCCATACGAGATTCTCGAGCGCCAGCGTCAAGATCGACACCCAGAACTCCCAGGGTCCGTCGAATTGCATCACACGACCGGGTGAGACCTGCAGGAGACCACCGCGCACCGACGTGGACCACATGGCCCTCAGAGTCGGCACGAAGCTGTACGTGCGCCACAGCAGGGCGACGGCCAAATCGGCGGCCAGGATAAGCGGCAGCGGCCTCGTCCCGGCGCCCTGAAGCGGGCTCTCCTCCGCCGCGAACCGGATCAGCAGGACCGTCCACAGCGCGCTGGCGGCGACTCCGGACAGGGCCATCTGCGTGAGGACGGCCCAAGAGTTGTAATAAGCGAAAAAGGCCGGTGTCTGCCTCGATATCGTCTGAATCAGCGCCGCTCCCTGCAAGGCCGCGTGCACGCCCATGAGCGCCGCGCCGATGCCCGCCACTGTGCGCCGGGTTTGGGAGTTGGCATGTCCGCATTGCTCCCGGAAAAAGACGATCAGGAACGCCGCCAGACCCAGGCTCGACAGGAGCGTACACATCGCCCCCATTTGTCTCAGAATGTGCAGGCCGGGCAGTCTCCCGGCCACCCTCTCGTAGACCAACCAGATAAACTGCGCCAGGTTCGGGTAGACGAATGCAACCGACGCGCACACGGCCGCCGCCAAGGTCGCTTTCTTGAGATTCACGGAGCGCTTTTCCTCGGAGCGGCATCGTAACATCTTTCGCGGACGTGGCTGAACCTATTAGCATGGTAATGGGCTATTCACCCGGCTCAGGCAACTGCCTTGTGGGACAGATGATCGGTTTTTGTCGTCTGTCAACTTCCGGGCGCCACTCGCGCCTGACAGACCACAAAAAGCGATGGTCTGTCCCACCTTGAGTCAAGTCCCCGACCGCGGTCCGATTTCGATGTCACCGGAAGCTCTGGCTCGCCACATCGTCGCCACGCTCCGCCAGTCCGGCCACCAGGCCTGGCTGGTGGGCGGGTGTGTGCGCGATCTGCTGCTGGGGATCGCGCCCAAGGATTTCGACGTTTCCACCGACGCGCCGCCCGAGCGCTTGCTGGAGCTATTTCCGGGCGCCGGGTGCGTGGGCGCGCATTTCGGGGTGGTGCTGGTGCGGCGCGAAGGCGCCTCGGTGGAAGTGGCCACCTTTCGCAGCGATCGCGACTACGCCGATGGCCGCCGCCCGGCCGCCGTGCGCTTCGAAACCGATCCGCGCCAGGACGTGCTGCGCCGCGACTTCACCATCAACGGCCTGATGCTCGATCCGGAGTCCGGCGCCGTGCTGGACTACGTGGGCGGGCAGGCCGACCTCGAAGGCCGCCTGCTGCGCGCCATCGGCGACCCGGACGTGCGCTTCCGCGAAGATCACCTGCGCCTGCTGCGCGCCATCCGCTTCGCGGCGCGCCTGGGGTTCCGGATCGAGCCCGCCACCTTTGCGGCCATCCGGAGCCATCACCGCTCTATTCTGGGCGTTTCCGCCGAGCGCGTTCGCGATGAGCTGACGCGTATCCTCACCGAGGGCGGCGCGCGGCGCGGCTTCGAGCTGCTGGACGCCACCGGCCTGCTGGCCGTCCTGCTGCCCGAAGTGGCCGCCATGAAAGGGGTGGAGCAGCCGCCCGAGTACCATCCCGAGGGCGACGTCTGGGTGCATACCCTGCTGCTGCTCGAAAAGCTTCGCCAACCCAGTGCCACGCTGGCATGGGGCGCCCTGCTGCACGACGCCGGCAAGCCGCCCACCTTCCGCGTGGCCGAGCGCATCCGCTTCGACGGCCACGTGGAAGAAGGCGTGGCGCTGACCCATGACATTCTTTCGCGTCTGCGGTTCTCGCGGGAGGATATGGAGCAGGTGGAGGCGCTGGTGGCCAACCACATGCGCTTCAAGGACGTCCAGCGCATGCGGGAGAGCACGCTCAAACGTTTCCTGCGGCTGCCGCGGTTCGACGAACACCTGGAACTGCATCGCCTCGACGTCCTGTCAAGCAACGGTTGCCTGGAGAACTACGAGTTGCTGAAGCGACGGCGCGAGGAATTGCCGGAAGAGCGCCTGCGGCCGCCGCGCCTGATCTCGGGCGACGATCTGATGGAGGAAGGCCGCCGGCCCGGGCCCCTGTTCCGCGAGATCCTCGCGGCCGTTGAAGACGCCCAGTTGGAGGGCGCCATCGCCACCAGGGACGAAGCCCTGGAATTCGTGCGGGCCCGTTTCCCGGTTGGGTAGGCTCAAGTCTCTTACCTGGTGGGGCGGGCCTCCTGGCCTGCCTAGGCGCCGGCCAAGGGCCTGCCCCGCGCTGGCGAAACCGCTGCGAAAGATGCGATAGTAGTAAAGGAATACAGTGTCAGGGCGTTGTGGAGGAATCGAGCTGTCCACGTTTCTTTTGAAGGACTTAGAGACGTGGCTTCTTTCGCGGCGTCCCGGTCCCCGGAGCTTTTTTTGAAGAGACCCCTGTTTGTTTTGGCCCTGTTAGCCTTGGATTTCCACGCGCGGACGACTCCCATGTCTCTCGTGGTGCTGGATACCTCTACCAGGAATTCCGGCAAGCTGCCGTCGAATTGGCAGATCAAGGTGAATCATGGCCGCCCCGATGTATCGGTCTGCGACGATCCCGGCGGCGCCTGCCTGCACCTTAAGAGCGTCGACGCGTCCTTCGCGCTGGAGCGCGGGGTGGATGTGGACCCGGCTCAAATGCCTTGGCTAACGTGGCGCTGGAAGGTGGCGCAGTTGCCCGCCGGAGGCGATTTCCGGCGCTCCGCCACCGACGACCAGGCCGCTCAGGTCCTGGTGGCCTTCGCCGATCACCGCATTGTCTCCTACATCTGGGATAGCACGGCCCCCAAAGGCTCCTGGCAGAATGCCAGCTTCATTCCCCTGGTCCACGTTTTCGCGGTGGTCTGCGAGTCCGGCGCGGCCGGCCTCAATCAGTGGATCGCCGAGACCCATAACCTGGCTGCCGATTACGAGCGTGCGTACGGCAGGAGCGCGCCCCATGTTAAAGGCGTGCGCATCCAGATCAACTCCCAACATACCGGCACTACCGCTGAAAGCTACTTCGGGGAAGTAGCCTTCCGCGGCTCGCCGCAATAAATGATTCTCGTCACCGGCGGAACCGGCTTCATCGGCGGCCATCTCCTGGAAAAGCTAAGCGCCGCCGGCGAAGGGGTCCGCTGCCTCCTGCGCCGCGATCCGCGGAGGCCCCTGCCGCCG
>JBEKPK010000459.1:0-3751 GCA_049520795.1 Bryobacteraceae bacterium | reverse complement strand
CGTCCCCACCAGCGCACCGGCTAGTGGAGGGATCACCGGCGCCCAGACCGCCCCCACCAGCGCCCCGGCCAGCGGCGGGATCACAGGCGCCAAGGCCGCCCCCATCAGCGCTCCGGCCACGGGTGCCAAGAGCGCCCCCGCCAGCACCCCGGCCAGCGGCGGGATCACCGGCGCCAAGAGCGTTCCCACCAGCGCTCCTTCCACCGGCGCGAAGACCGCTCCGACCAGCGCACCGGTTAGCGGCGGAATCACCGGCGCCAAGACCGCCCCCACCAGCGCCGCGGCCAGCGGCGGGATCACCGGGAACAACCGGACGACGCCGCAAAGGCCTGTATACACTCCGGGCCGGAACGTGCAAACCACAACCAATGCGGACGGTACGCAGAGACATTACAACCCCCAGACTCAAACAGCGGTTCACACCGATAAAAGCGGCCACATAACGGCCGTGGAAAGACCGGGAGTGAAAGCCACCAACGTTAGAGCGGATGGACATGCAGCGCACATCGAGCAGTCCGGAACTGACGGCAGCAAGATGGTCGTGGACCGAGGCTCGCATGGCGAACGGAAAGTCGAAGTCGTGCGGCGAAACGGCGAGCGCGTAGTAAGTGCGGGGAAACAGGGGTTTGTCGAGCGCCCCCTCCGGCCGGGATATATTTCGCGCACATATGTTTCCGGTGACCGGACCCAAGTGCGGGTGTACCGAAATTACACCTACGGCCGTGTTCATTACTCCAGCTACGTTCCAAGCGTCCATTATCAGCCGGCGTTTTACGGGTGGGCGAATCGTCCCTGGGCGGCGCCAGTGGCCTACGCTTGGGGATGGGGACGCGCTCCTTGGTTCTATGGCGGCTATTTTTCGCCGGCGCCGGTTTACCCCAGCGCCGCCTTGTGGTTGACCGATTTTATCCTCGCGGCGAATTTGCAGCTTGCATACCAGAACCAGATGGCAGCCAGCGGAGCAGGCCAAGCAGACCCACAAGCTCCCTTGGTCCAAAACAACTCTAGTAGGTTGACGCCCGAAGTCAAAGGAATGATAGCCGCGGAGGTTCAGCAGGAGATTGCGGCGGAGCAGGCCGCCGCGGCTCAACCGGCTTCGCCGCAAGTCGCCGCGGCGGCCGCCGTCCCCGACGCGCCACCGCCTGCGCTTGATGCGAGGGTCAAAGTGTTTGTGGTCTCGACCAGTTTGAATCTGGCCACGGGCTCCGATGGCCAGACCTGTGCCCTGACGCCGGGCGACATCATACAACGGACGGGCCGCAACGTCACGGCTGACGGCCAAGTACCGGTCAACGTGCTGGACAGTATGGAAGGCGATTGCCCGGTCGGTTTTGCTACGGCGCTTGATGTCGGCGTGCTGCAAGACATCTATAACGACTTTCGCGCGCAGGTTTCGGCCGGCATGGAGCAATTGGCCAGTGATCAGGGCAAGGGCGGGCTGCCTGCCAGCCCCGCCGCCGATCCCCAGCAAGCGCCCGAGGGAAACGCGTCTGTTTTCGCGGGCGCCAGGGACTTGTTGGCAAAGCTGGTTCAGACGGCCGATCAGACCGAAACTGAAATCAGCCAAGCCTTCAGCGGCGGGCAGTAGCGCCGAGAATACGCCATGGTCTTGCTGCGGGGTCAAAGAGGCTTGGCTCGGAGGGTAAGGTAATCCGGGGAAGACGTCGAAGTCGCTAAGTGGTAAACCAAGGCTGTTCTATTCGATTTGGAAAAAAGCCGGAGGCGCACATGCGGAAATACTTCAGGCCATGGATGAGCATCACGGCGGTTGCCTTGATTGGCGCCATATTGCCGCTCGGTTCGGCGCGGTTGTTGCGGGCCCAAAGCGCCCAGGCGCAAACCCAAAAGAAGGCGAAGGACCAGGGGGAGTCCGACCTCTACAGTGCGGCCACCAAGGAGACCAATAACGCCAAGAAGATCGCGATCCTGAACGAGTGGAAGGAGAGATATCCGGAATCGGACTACAAACTCGATCGGCTGGATATGCTGATGCCGGCCTATTTTGCGTTGCAGCAGTGGTCCAACGTCATCAATGCGGGCAAGGAGGCGCTGGCGCTGGACGCCAACAATACCGCCGCGCTATATTGGATCGCCTTTGTAGCGCCCAACCTCAACAACGCTCCCGCCGACGTTCTGGCCACGGCCGAGAAGGCTGCCACCGGCCTGCTTGCGGCCACCCGGCCCGCCACCATGAAAGAGGAGAACTGGCCGACCGCCAAGCGAAGCTTCGACGTCACCGCCCACAAGACCTTGGGCTGGGTCGCCATGAAGCGCCAGTCCACCGCCGCGGCTGAGCAGGAGTTCATCAAGGCCCTGAAGCTCGATCCGAGCCAGGCCCAGGTCTCCTACTGGCTTGGCGACCTGATTCTCGGACAGAAGAAGCCCGATCGCAACTCCGAAGCCATCTACGACTTTGCGCGGGCCGCGGCTTACGACGGGCCGAACGCTTATCCCCCTCAGGGCCGGTCCGTAGTCAACGATTACTTGGCCAAGGTGTACAGCCAGTGGCACGGTGACAACTCGGGTCTAGCTGAACTGAAAGCCGCCGCCAAGGCGAATGCCTTCGCCCCCGCGGGCTTCCACATCCTGAGCGCCGCCGAGATTTCCGCACAGAGAGCCAGCCTCGCGCCTGCGCATGTGAGTACGCAGGACCCGGCTTCGCGGCTTCAATTGAAGGCTTCCGACGGTTCGTTCTCCCTTGCCGAGAACGGACAGCAGTTCAGTGGAACTTATTCCGTGAACGGCAAGGTCTTGAGACTCCATATCGTGCAGTTGAAAACGGACGTCGATATAGCCATTGATGGCAATAGACTCATTGTCAACGGCTCTGAGATCTGGAATGCCGCGCCGAACGCTTCCCAACCCGTCTCATCGGGGGCGGTTCCATCGAATCCGCCGCCCCAGCCCGCCCAGCAGCCGCAGCCGGACCAGGCGTCCGACGGGGTCTGGGTGGGATTCTACGGAACCTGCGAGAAGAACGATTTGGTGATCTTCAAACCGACCGTCTACGCCAACCAGGTCGAGTTAGCCCGTCTGGCGTGCAACACGTATTTCTACGTCGCGGCTCGTCCCGGAACCTACAAGTTCTGCGCCACCAAGAATAAATGCACAACCGCGGCCATCGGTTCCACTGGACCATACTACTTTCGCGTTCTGCCCACGGCGATCAGCTACAGCATTGGCCAGATCGATCCCTCGGTGGCCGAGGACGAACTCCAGCGTCACCGTATGACCGCACTCGACCTGGGCCGGGTTCTGGCCCCCAAGCTGGTCACCATGCGCACCGATAACCTGCCCTCCGAGTTCCTGTCGCCAAAATAGGACCCTCTCGCGCAGGCGGCTATTACGGTTCAGACAACCTGCAGCGACAGGCGAGCGAGCCGGCCTGTCATGGCGGCTTCTTCCGGTCGCTCGCGCGTTTTGACCGGGAGCGGCGCAATGAGAACACGAAGAATTGGCGGTGGCGATGGCTTGGATGGCGGCTTAGGGGGCCTGCTGCGGCGCCCAGGCATAGATCACGGTGCGGTCACTAGCCCGCATATCTCAGACTCCGCCCTCCGATGTGGGACAGGCGCTTCCGCCTGTCAACCCGAGCCAAGCTCGGGCGCCGCCTACCGAAGCCGGTTGGCAGGCGGAAGCGCCTGCCCCACAATTTACCCGTGTCCGACAAAGTGTCGGAGCCAAGCGTCGGCATGAGGCGGGACGCGGCAGGCAGGAGTGGCCGCCACGCCGTCACGCCTGAACCCCTGTG
>JBEKPK010000458.1:0-3757 GCA_049520795.1 Bryobacteraceae bacterium | reverse complement strand
GGTCCTTGAATTCATAGCCGGCTTCGTGGAGGAACACGGGTACTGCCCGAGCTATGAGGAGATCGCGCGCGGGTTGAGTTTGGCCTCGCTGGCCACGGTTCACAAACACATCACGCTATTGGAGAAGAAGAGCTATTTGAAGCGCGGGTTCAACCAGAGCCGCTCGCTCGAGCTGGCGCCGAAGTATTTGCAGGAGCAGCGCCGTTTAAGGCCCTCGCCGGTGGAAATCCCGCTGCTGGGGCGCATCGCCGCGGGCGCGCCGGTGGAGGCGATGGAGCAGCGCGAGACGCTGAACTTCGCGGATTTTGCGGGGCACGGCAACACCTATGCTCTCGAAGTGCGCGGCGAATCGATGATCGGCGATCACATCTGCGACGGGGACATGATCCTGCTGGATCGCTCGGCGGAGGCGCGCGACGGCGACATTGTGGTGGCGCTGGTGGGCGGGGCCGAGACCACCCTGAAGAGGTTCTACCGGGAATCCGGGGGAATGGTGCGCTTGCAGCCGGCTAACTCCGCGCTGCGGCCGATCCTGGTTCCAGCCAAGGACGTACAGATTCAGGGAAGGCTACTGGCCGTGCTGCGGAAGTACCGGTAGGGGTCCACGCCCGGCGCGGGAGGCTTTCCACTGCGCCGATCCTGTGACGAGGGCTTACAGGCGCAGCCCTTTGCCCTTGAGCCAGGCGATCAAGGCCGCCGGGTTGTCGGTAATGATGGCGTCCACGCGGGCGGCGGCGAGGCGTTCCCAATCGGCGTCCTGGTTCCAGCACCAGGATGCGGAACGGGGCGGCGGTTTCGGACGGCATGGGAACCGGGGCGGGCAGCGGGATGACGAGGAGCGCCGCCGGCGGAGTGGTCTTCACGATGCGATTCTCCAAGCTCCGTGGCGCAGGCTCTTAGCCTGCCGACTCGAAACTCGCGTCGAGTCTGGCGCACAATCCGCCACCCAGCGTCGAGACGTCTCGACGCGGCAGCCTGAGAGGCCGCGCCACGGGAACCACCCTTCAGAAAATGGCCTTCAGGGCGAACTGAATCTGGCGCGATGGGAAAGTGGAGCGAATGGTGCCGAAGGCGGCGCTGGTGGTTTGCGTGTTCGGTATTCCGAAATTCGTGTGGTTGAGGATGTTGAAGAACTCCGACCGGAATTGCAGCCGGGCCTGTTCGCCGAGGCGGAAGTTCTTGTCGACGGAAAAGTCCCACTGATCGAAGTTGGGAGCGCGGAACGCATTCCGGCCGAGATCCCCGTAGGGCGCGCTGGCGGACGGGGTGCTGAACGTGTAGCCGGCGAAATAGGTGTTCAGCATGGCCGAGCGGCTCTGGCTGACGGCGCTGCCGGTCACATTGGGGCGCAGGTACGGCTGGCCGCGATAATCGTTGGAAAGGGAGCTGACGATGTTGGCCCCGGTGGCGCCGTAGCTTACGTCGAGCGGCTGGCCGGTGTGACCGGTGTTGATGCTGTTGATCTCCCATCCGCCCACAAACGCATCGGCCATGGGACTCATGTTGGCCCCGAACTGGCGGCCCTTGCCGAAGGGAAGCTGGTAGACCACGGTGGTGACATTATTGAACTTCACGTCGAAGCTGGAGGGTCCTTTTTCGGCGGCCAGGTCGTGAATGTTCTGGGGATTGGCCTGGTAGTAACCCGCGAAATACTCGAGCGCCTGCTCGGAATCGCCCATGGCGTTCCCCCAGGTGAACGAGTTCAGGACATAGAAACCTCTGGTGAAGCGGTGCTCCACGCGGGCCGAGAGGCCATTGTAGTGATTGTCACCCGCCGGATCGAGCCACGTGATCGGCCCCCAACCCTGTATCGGGACGCGCGCCGTCACTCCCAGGCTCTGGCCCGGCTGGTTGGGAGCCGCCTGGTTGTAATCGGCGATGATGGGCAGGCGCAGGCTGTGGTTTCCGTTGTACGCCACCTCGAGCACGGTGTCCTTGGGGAGTTGCCGCTGCACCGAGAAGAACCAGTTTTGTATGGACGGCCATTTGCTGTCCGGCGGGGTGTAGACCACGTTGGTAACGGCCGGATTGAAAGCCGAGGGGCTGGCGATGTTGGTGCTGAAGCTGTTCAAGGTGGTGAGGAAGGTCGCCGGCACGGGGCCGCCCGCGGGGATCGTCTGGCTGAGGACGCCGAATAGCGCCTGCGGAGCGTTGATCCCCTCCTGGGCGCTTCCGGGCCGGTTGAAGAAGGTGTAGCTGATGCCGTAGCCGGAGCGGATGACGGTCTTGGAGTCGATGCTGTACGCCAAGCCAAGCCGCGGACCGTAGTCTTTGTAATCGGGGTGAACCAGGGCGCGTTGAAACAGGCTTCCGCTGGTGGCTTTAATCATCGTGTCGGTGGTGGGGTCGAAATTCGAGTAATTGTTGTCGCGCTCATAGAGCGGGGACGCGAACTCCCACCGCAGGCCTACGTTCAGGGTAAGCTTCGCGCTCACCCGGTAATCGTCCTGAAAGTAAAGCGAGTGAACGTATTGCCGCAGGTTGACGACCGCATAGCTACCCAGGTTGATCTGGTTGGGAGCGCCGAACATAAAGTCCGCCAGGCTGTAGCTGGTATTGTCGCTCGGAATGCTGCAGCCGGTGGGCTGGCCCAGTTGCGCGCAGGTGGGCTTACTGAATAACCCGCTGTAAGTGTCTTGTCCATAAAGCGGATTGGTGTCCAGAATCTCGGTGTGGACCAGCAGGAATTGGTAACCGGCTTTGAAGGAATGGCGGCCCAGCGTCTTCGAATAATTGAGTTCCGGATCCCAGGAAGTAGGATTCTGGAACTGCGGATTGCTGGTCTGGCGGCCCAAAGCGGTAAGTCCACTGATGGTCTGCGTGTCGATTCCGCCGGTGAGACTGGGCGTTGTGGGAAGGCCTTGAAAGCCGCCGAACATGGAAGCCATGCTCGGGCCGCCCACATACGGCGGCTCCTTGCCGGCCACGATGTGGGAGAAACCCAGGCGAGCCTGGAAGAGAGAGGTCGAGGTGACGGTCCAGGTGTAGCCGAGCGAGGCGTTTTGATCGATGGAGTGAATGTAGCCGTTGCCATCGCCGCCGGACGGCCCGGTGAGGTCGGGTGAGAAATACTGCAAGTCCTTGCGCTGGCTGAAGCGCAGGAACGCGGTCATGCTATCGTTGATCTGCCCGTCCAGCTTGCCGTCGAATTTATCGCTGTAGTCGCGGATGAGCAAAAGCGCCTCGTCGTTGTTGGAGCGTCCCGGCCCGGTGACGGGCGGCAGCCCCGATAACGCCGCCGCGGCGAACGGATTCAACTGCGCCACCGGAATCTGCGTGTTGGCGGGATAAACCACGCCGGTCAGCGGGTCGACCACCGTCACGGGGAGAATTCCCTGGCGATCGGTCATGCTGGGGATGGAGTCGAAATTGAGATAGTGCTGTAACTGGCGGAAGCCTTCGTAATCGCCGAAAAAGAACAGTTTGTTCTTGACGATGGGTCCGCCGATGGTGGCCCCGAACTGGTTGCGCTGGAGAGGCGGCTTTATGAAGGCGGTGGGGCTGAACGTGAAGCCGGCGGCATTGAGAACGGTGTTGCGCACGTACTCGTAGGCCGAGCCGTGAATGCCGTTGGTTCCGGACTTCATGACCGCGTTCACCACCGCGCCTCCCACGCGCCCGTATTCGGCGCTGTAGTTGTTGGTGATGACTTTGAATTCGGCCAGCGCGTCGGGCGAGGGCTGCGCCAACTGGGCGGAATAGCCCTGGTTGCTGGTTCCGTAGGCGTTGTTATCCAGGCCGTCCAGCAAAAAGTTAT